>NZ_JBIVGI010000008.1:0-224289 GCF_044748625.1 Kitasatospora sp. NPDC089913
AGAGGTCGCAGGTTCAAATCCTGTCCCCGCTACTCAGTAGCACCGAAGGCCCGGAGGAAACATCCTCCGGGCCTTCGCCGTTCCCGGACCCGAAAACCGGCCCTCCTACCCGGCAGCACCCGGCGGCACCCGGCGGGGCCTGGCGGGGCCTGGCCCCGGAGGCACGTGGTGCGCGAGAGTGGCCCGACCGCTGCCGCGACCGATGGAGCCGCCCGTGACCGTCGCCAAGATCATCCACTACCACCCCGAGTTGCCGGTCGACTTCGATCAGTTGCTGCTCGGCATCCACGCCGACGTCCGCTCCGACCGGATGCTCGACCCGTTCACCCACCGGTTCCACCAGGTCGTCGGCCACTGGACGGCCCGCCCCGGCTTCTCCTGCGTCGTCTCCTACGACGGCCGCGAACCGACCGGCTTCGCCTACGGCGCACCGCTGGCGGCCGGCCGTGAGTGGTGGCGCGGGCTGCTCGCTCCCGCGCCGGACCCCGCCGTGACCTTCGGCCTGTCCGAGCTGATGGTCCGCCCCGCCTGGCGCGGACAGGGCCTCGCCGGGCGGCTGCACGACGCCCTGCTGGAGGACCGGCCCGAGGACTTGGTGTGCCTGCTGACCGAGTCCGGCCAGCCGCGCGTGCGGGCCCGCTCCGAGGCGTGGGGCTACCGCCCGGTGGGCCCGACCCGGCCCGTCGCCGGCAGCCCCGCGTACACGGTGATGCTGCGGCGACTCCGGCCCGCGCCCCGGGGATCCGGCGAGGAGTACCGTGAAGGAGCAGTCGCACATCCGGACGGTCGGGCGGCCGGCGGGTCCTGAGAAAATGTCCATGCCGTCCTCATGATGTTCAAAGCCGCGCGCCCTACTCTCATCGATCATGGCGATACGAAGCGTCCCCCGGGCAAGAGTGCTGGTGCCGGTCGGCCTCCTCGTGGCGGCGGGGGCGGTGGCCGCGGCGCTGCAGGGGCCGTCCGACGGTGTGGGCAGCGGGCCGCAGATGTCCGTCGTGGCCGACACGACCTCGACCGCTCCGCCAGCGGTCACCCCGGCCGCCCCCGGGAACGGCCCTGCGGTCACGCCCACCGCCCCGGCCGCACCCACCACCGCCCCATCCACCACCACGGCAGCAGCCGCCCCCACCGCCTCGCCCGGAGACGCCGTCGCGGCCCTGCACAGCGCCGTCGACCGGGCGGAGGGCGCGGTCTCGGTGGCGGTCACCGATCTGGGCACCGGGCAGTCGCTCAGTTACGGCGGCCCCGGCCACGGCTTCGCCACCGCCAGCATCGTCAAACTCGACATACTGGCCACGCTGCTGCTGCGGACCCAGGACGCGGGCGCCGCCCCGACCGCCGCCCAGCGCGACCTGGCCACCACGATGATCGAGAACAGCGACAACGACTCCGCCACCGGCCTGTGGGAGGAGATCGGCGCGGACCCGGGTCTGGACGCCGCCAACGCGCGCTTCGGCCTGACCGCCACCGAGGCCGGCCAGGACGGCTACTGGGGCCTCACCACGACCACCGCCGACGACCAACTGCGGCTGCTGCGCCAGGTATTCACCGGCGATTCGCTGCTCTCCGCCACCTCCCGCGACTACATCCGGGAACTGCTGGACCAGGTGGAGGAGGACCAGCGCTGGGGTGTCGGCGCGGCGGCGAGCGACGGCGGGTTCGCGGTGAAGAACGGCTGGCTGCCGAGGGACTCGGACGGACTGTGGGTGATCAACAGCATCGGCCGGGTCGAGCGGGACGGGCACGAGCTGCTGATCGCCGTGGTCTCGGACGGGAACACGACCGACACCGACGGCGTGGACCTGGTGGAGTCGGTGGCCCGGGCGGCGGCCGAGGCGGTCACCGGGAGCTGAGGGCCCGTCCCTGAACCGGGGCCCGGCCCGATCGGTCGAGGAACCGCCGCTGGCCGTCCAGGAAGCCGTCCGCGAACAGCGAACGGGGCGAGAACAGCGCGGTGAGCGCGAGCCGGAGGTCCGACCGCTCGACGGACCGCTTGACCAGTGAGTGGGCCGCGTCCGGGTAGTGCTCCACCGTCAGCGCGCCGCCCGCGTCCAGCGCCTCGCGGTAGCCGCGCTCCGTGTCGGCGGTGTCCACGTTGGTGTCCTGGCCGGCGAGGACCAGCAGCACCGGGACGCCGCGCAGGGCGGGGAGGTCCCGGGTGGCGTCGGCGGTGTGGTTCCGGGAGACGAAGCCCCAGCGGTCGGCGGTCATGCCGTGCGCGTCGCCGCCCATGGCCGCGACGTACTCCTCGAAGCCCGCGTGGCGTGCGAGCAGCGCCCGGACGGTGTCGCTCCTGGCGGTCTCGGCCTCGATCCGGGCGGGCGAGGCACCGTCGGCGCGCAGTTCGGCGAGAAGGTTGTAGCGACCCTGCCGGAGCCAGTCGATCGCGGGCGAGACGGCGACCACGAATCCCACCGGCGTCCTGGCCGCGACCTTCGGCAGCACCCAGCCGGCCTGACTGGCACCCCAGAGCCCGATCCGGTCGCCGTCGACGTCCGGGCGGGCGCGGGCCCAGGCGATCGCGGCGGCCACCTCGTCGGCCCGGTCGTCCATGGACTGGTCGAGCCAGTTGCCGGGGGCACCCGCCACCCCGGGCTTGTCCCAGGAGAGGGACGCGTACCCGGCGGCGGCGTTCGCCTCCCAGATCGGCCTGTAGCCGTCGTCGTGGGTCGCGTCGACGGGACCGTCGCCGTGCACGTACACGACGAGGCCGTGGCGCTCGCGCCCGTCCCTGGGGACGGCGAGCACGGCGTTGAGGACGTGGCCGCCGTGGCGGATCGTGACCCGCCGCTCGTCCAGGTCGTAGGAGTGCTGCCACAGCACCGTGCCGGCGAGGCCGGCGGCCACGAGGACGGCGGCGACGAGCGACCACACGGCGATGCGGATCCCCCTCCGCCGGGGGCGGGTCTTCGGGCGCACGGAACGGCACCTCCGCTCGGGTTCGAACAGGCCGAATAACTATCGCAGCGAGAACGATCGTAGCGAGTCTGATAGATTTGAGCCCTGGGCACAAGACGACGAGGGGGCACGGCATGAGCCGGAACACACCCGACCCCGGCGCCGGAGCGGTGACCGTACGGCGGGGCCTGCCCGCGGGCACCGAACGGCGGGCGGCGGAGCTCTACTGGGAGGCCTTCGGCCGCAAGCTCGGCCCCGCCCTGAACCCGCCGGACAAGGCCGTACCCTTCATCGCCGCCCATCTCGACGCCGACCGGGCCGTCTGCGCCCTGCTCGACGGGCGGCTCGTCGGCCTCGCCGGGTACCGGCACCAGGGGCGCGGCCTCACCGGCGGCTCGGCCCGCGCCGTGCTGCGCGCGTACGGCCACCTGCGCGGGCTGCACCGGCTCCCGCTGCTGGCCCTGTTCGAGCGCAGGCCCGCCCCGGGCCGGCTGCTCATGGACGGGATCGCCGTGGGTCCGGGCCTACGGGGCCGCGGCATCGGGAGCCTGCTCATCGAGGAGGTGGCCGCGGTCGCGGCGGAACACGGCTACCGTGAGATCGCGCTCGACGTGATCGACACCAACCCGCGCGCCCGGGCCCTCTACGAGCGGCTCGGCTTCACGGCCGTACGGACCGAGCGGACGCCGTACCTGCGCGGGCTGCTCGGCTTCGGCGCCGTCACCGCCATGCGCCGCCCCGTCGACCCCGTCGACCCCGTCAACCCCGTCAACCCCGTCAACCCCGTCAACCCCGGAACGGAGGCTCCACGATGAACACCGGAACCGACCGCGTCGAGGTCCCCACCCGGATGCTCGTCCACGCGCTGGTCCGCGAGGACGGCACCGTCGCCGCAGGCGAGCTGTACGACGTCGCCACCACCCTGGGCATGACCGACCAGCAGGTGCGCCTGTGCGTCAAACGCCTGGTGGCCGAGGACCGGTTCACCCACGAGGGGCGGGGCCGCAAGGCGGTACTGCGCGCGACCCCGGACACCGTCCGGGCCCTGGCCCCCGACGTGGACTTCCTGCGGCACGCCTTCCGCCAGGACACCGGGGGCGCACCCTGGGACGGCGTCTGGCACCTGGCCGCCTTCGCGGTGCCCGAATCCGCGCGCACCGCCCGGGACACCCTGCGCGAGACGCTCGTCCACCTCGGCGGCGCCCCGCTCCAGGGCGGGCTGTACGTCAGCGCCAACGCCTGGGAACCGTACGTCGAGGAAGCGGCCCACCGCCTGGGCGCGCACGACGCGCTGACCCTGCTCACCACGACCGACCTGCGCCGGGGCGACACCCGCGAGCCTGCCGAACTCGCCCGGGAGCTCTGGCCCTTGGCGGAGATCGCCGAGCGCTACCACCGGCTCGACCGCGTCGCCGGACCGCGACTCGCCCGGCTCACCGGCCCCGGCGCCCTTTCCTCCGCCGAACTCCTGACCATTGCGGTCGAGTTGGCCGCCGAACTCACCCGCGCCATGGACCCCGACCCGCTGCTGCCGCCCGAACTGCTGCCGCAGCCGTGGCCCGGCGCCACGGCCAGGGAACAGGTCGCCCGCTGCTGGGCCGGCCTCGACGCCCACGAGCGGGGCGGGGCCGAGGCCCGCCCGGTGCTCTTCCGCCACTACACCGACGTCGCCCGGGAGGCGGCCGAGCGGGTCACGGACTGACCGGCCCGCGGCCGTCATTCCGCCTCCGGGACCTCCACGATCAGCAGCGTCCCCCGGCTCCCGGGCCGCACGGCGTGCTCCGCGCGCGCCGGGATCCGGTGCAGCTCCCCCGGCCCGACCGTCACCTCGGCCCCTTCCAGCAGCAGTTCGAGCCGGCCGTCGAGCACGACCAGCACCTCGGCGTTGTCGTGCGACTCCACGGGCAGCGGCCGCCCGTCCATCCGCAGCACCTTCACGGCGGCCGTGCCCACCTGCTCCAGCAGCTGCGACGCCCACGGCGCGGGCAGGGCCGACGCGGCGGCGGACAGGTCGATCGGATTCACGGCGACGGGGTTCACGGCATACCTCCACGGCGGACCGGACCCGCCATGGAGGCAGGGCCGGACCGCGCTGTGTTCGTTCGAAGGGGACGTGCTGGACGCTATCCGAGCAGCCGGACCCGTTGGTCGACCGTTTGGTAAAACCTCGCGTCGCCCGCCCTCCCTCACTGGCAGAGGGCCGCGTCGACCACGCCCTCCAGCTTCCGGGCGGCCGCCTTGTCCGGTGCCTGGACCGTCATCGTCACGGTGGCCGCGCGGCCGTCCGCCGTGACGCCGACCCGGGTCTCGTAGCCGGGGATGCTGCCGCCGTGCCCCCAGTACTCGCCGCCGCAGGACAGCGGTGTGCTCACCAGCCCCAGCCCGTACGCCGACCCCGGCGCGAACGGGTCCCCGGCCGGGGTGGTGGTGCGCATCTCGGCGAGCTGCTCGGGCGGGAGGAGTTCACCGTCCAGCAGTGCCGCGAAGAAGCGGTTCAGCTCGGAGGGGGTGGAGACGAGCTGGCCGGCCGCCCAGGCCCAGGACGGGTCCATGTCGGTGATGTCGACCAGCGGCCCGTCCGCCGACTCGCGGTAGTAGCCGTGCGGATGGGCCCCGCGGACCGTCGCGTCCCCCGGAGCGGGGAAGTAGGTGCGGCGCAGGCCGAGCGGCCGCACGATCCGCCGCTCGATCTCCTGGGCGAGGCTGTGCCGCGTCACCGCCTCCACGACCAGCCCGGCCAGCACGTAATTCGTGTTGCTGTAGGCCCATTTGTGATCCTCCGGCGCGGCGTCGGCCGGGTACCGGAGGGCGATGTCGAGCAGTTCGCGCGGCTCGTAGCGGCGGACGTCGTCGCCGAGGTGGAGGGTGTAGTTCGGCAGCCCGCTGGTCTGTTGGAGCAACTGCCGGAGGAGGATCCGGTTGCCGTCGATCCCGTCGCCCCGGACGACGCCCGGCAGGTAGCGTTCCACCGGCGCGTCCAGGTCGAGCCCGCCCTCGGCGACGAGTTGGAGCACGACCACGGACGTGAAGGTCTTGGTGTTGCTGCCGACCCGCACCCGCCCGTCCTTCGGCACCTTCGCACCGGTCGCCACGTCGCCGACCCCGGCGGTGTAGCCGCGGGTGCGCCCGTCCAGGTAGCGGACGGTGCCCAGCGCACCCGGTGCGCCCGTCTCCGTGAGCAGCGCGTCCAGCCGCTGCTGGACGGCGTCCGGCCGGGGGCCGGGGGCGGCCGTCGCCGGGGCGGCGGCCGCGGCGGCCAGGACGGCGGCGGTGACGCCCAGGGTCGCGGTCCTCCAGCGGCTCATGAACTGCCTCTCGTCGAGGGTGCGTGTGCTCGGTGCGGTTCCACATGATCACGCGACCGTTCGAACGGTCGTCAGCTCGCCGGAGGACCGGAGGCGGCCGACCATGATCCCGAAGTCTGGTCCGCGTTCCTCCTCCGGGCTGACACGGCCGGCCGCGGCGGAGTGGGAAGTCGGCGCCGTCGACTTCCCACTCCCCTTGTGCCGGGCAACCCGCCCCCGGAAGCATGGCCCGCATGATCGACTACGACGGCGAGGCCCGGGCGTACGACGCCACCCGGGGCGGCGAACCGCGGGCGCGGGCGGCGGCGGAGGCGCTGGAGCGGCTGCTCCCGCAGGGGCCCGGCACGGTGCTGGACATCGCCTGCGGGACCGGGATCGTGACGCGGCGGCTGCAACGGCCCGGCCGTGTCGTGCTGGGCGTCGACCGCTCGCCCGGGATGCTCGCCGCGGCCGCCCGGCGGATACCCGGTGGCGCGGTGTGCGGCGACGCGACCCGGCTGCCGTTCGCCTCGGGGAGCGTGGACGCGGTGGTGATGGTCTGGCTGCTGCACCTGCTGCCGGAGGACGCGGCGGACGCCGTCCTGGCCGAGGCCGCCCGGGTGCTGCGGCCCGGCGGGAGGCTGGTGACCACGGTCGACAAGGAGGCGGCCCACTTCGCCCAGGAGAGCGAAGTGGGCCGGGCCACCGCTGATTTGCGCGCCCGCTACGCCCCGCACGCCCCCGACCGCCACGCCCGGATCCGGGACTGGGCGGCGGGCCTCGGCCTGCGCCCCTCCGGGGAAGCGGTCTTCCCCGGCCTCGGGCAGGGGCGCGGGGCCCGGAAGTGGCGGGAGGTGATCGAGGCGGGCCGGGTGCCCTGGTGCACGCGTGCCGACGCCAGGGAGGTGGCCGAGGCGGTCCGGCGGCTGGCGGAACTCCCGGACCAGGACACCCCGATCGCCGACCCGCTCTACCACCTCGTCGCCCTGGAGGCGGGCGGACCGCCGGCACACTGACGGCGGTCACCGGGCCGTGACGGACGCGGTGGGGGTCGGGGCCGGGCGGGGGCTGGCGTGGTGACGGGTGGTGAGGGGGTATGCCCAGGCGAGGAGGGCGAGCAGGAGGACGAACGGGAGCAGGGTACCGAGCGCGGCGCTGCCGGCGGCAGTCGCGGCACGGCGGGACTCAGCGGGCATCGGCGAGGCAGCGGGCGTCGGCGAGGTCGAGTTCGGCCCACACGGTCTTGGCGTTCGGCTCGCGCAGCTCCGTGCCCCAGCGGTCGGCGAGGGCGTCGATCAGGACCAGCCCCCGACCGGACTGGCCGTCGGAGATCCGGGCCGACGGAAGGACGGGCAGGCGGTCGCCCCGGCAGTCGGAGACCTCGATCCTGAGGGTGGCGCCCCGGCGCACGGTGGTGGTGAGGCACAGGCAGAGTTCGAACCCGCGCCCCGGAACGCGCCCGTGCGTGATGGCGTTCGCCGCCAGCTCCGCGACAATCAGCAGCGCGGAATGGAACGGCTCGCCGAGAGCGGAATCCACTCCCCAGTGGACGAGTTGGCGTCTGACGATGCGTCGGCAGAGGCACGCGCCCTTCGGCGTCGCGGCGAGGACGACAGTGTGGCGGCGGGGGTTGTCGAGCGGAATTTCGGTCGTCATGGGGAAAAGCCTGACGGCGCGGACGTACGCTGACCACGAATCCGGCGGGCACGGAGCGTGCTTGTACGGACGCGGAGGGTCCGCTTGTTGGCGGCACCCGGATCATCAGGTCGCAAACTCGTGTGAGCAGGGGTGGTTCCCATGGTGAGTGGCGTCGAGCGCACGGTCTCCGACGACGGCGAGACGGCGGAGAACTCGGACGGGATCGCGGAGTTCTACAGCGCCGTGGGAAAGCTGGTCAAGCTGTTCCGCGAGCGGGCTGGGCTGACGCAGCGCGAACTCGCGGAGCGGATCGGGTACAGCGAGGACATGGTCGGCCTCATCGAGCGGGGCAAGCGCACGCCGAGAATCGAGTTCCTGACGGTGGTGGACCCCATCGTCGACGCGGGCGGGGCGCTGACGGTCGTCGCGGACGACGTGATGAAGGCGAAGGTGCGGGTGAGTGAGCGTCACCCGGCCTTCTCGAAGGCTTTCACGGCGGAGGAAGCCAAGGCGATCGAGATCCACGACTACAGCACAATGGTGATCCCGGGGCTGCTGCAGACCGAGGCTTACATCCGGGCGCTGTACGAGATGCGTCGGCCGCTGCTCGCTCCCCAGAAGATCGACGAATGGGTGGAAGCACGATTGGCCAGGCAGGAGATCCTGACCCGCTGGCCTCTGCCGGTAGTGACATGGGTGATTGATGAGAGCGTCCTTCGTCGCCCCTTGGGTGGCCTGGACGTTCACACCGAGCAGCTCCAGCACCTCCTCAAGATGGGCCAGATGCGTGGCCCCGAGCTCCAGGTGATGCCACTCGACCGACTGACGCACGCCGGGATGGGCGGTTCCTTCATCCTGCTCACGCCTGCCGGACGCTCGCAGATGGGATATGTCGCGGCACAGCACGTCAATCGGTTGGTCACGGACCCAGTCGAGGTACGTAATATGGCCGCACGGTACAGCAGCATCCGGGCCCAGGCCCTGAGCCTGAGGGAGTCCCTGGCCCTGATCGAGCAGATTCTGGGAGAGCGGTAGGCATGGCCGAATTGGCATGGTTCAAGAGCAGCCACAGCACCAATGAGGATGCTGCGTGCGTCGAGATCGCCGAGACGCCCGGCACCGTCCACGTCCGTGACTCCAAGGACAAGACCGGCCCCCAGCTGGCCTTCGAGCCGGCCGCATGGAAGGCATTCGTCGACTTCGCCGCGAACGCCACCGTCTGAAACAGCACACCCTCGACGGCCCGCCGCTTCCCCGCGGCGGGCCGTCGGCGCATCCTGGTCCCATGACCGAGCTGACATGGTTCAAGAGCAGCCACAGCAGCAACGAGGGCGCCGCGTGCGTCGAAGTCGCCTGGCGCAAGAGCACGTACAGCAGCAACGAAGGCGCACAGTGCGTCGAGATCGCCGAGACGCCCGGCACCGTCCACGTCCGTGACTCCAAGGACAAGACCGGCCCGCAACTGACCTTCGAACCGGCCGCATGGAAGGCGTTCATCGACTTCGCCGCGAACGCCGACGTCTGATATAGCGCACCCCGACAAATTCCACCTGTACGACCGGACGACGGCTCGTCAGGTCCTCCTCGGCTCCGCCACCTTGTGCACGGCGGTGTCCGCCGAGCCGACCGGGCGGCCGTCGGCCGCCAGCACGGTCAGCTCGCGCAGGGGCCGGTCGTCGCGGCGGTCCAGGAGTTCGGAGTGGGGCTCGTCGGGGTCGAAGAAGTGCCGCTCGCCCCACTGGCGGAGCGCGACGACCACCGGAAAGAGGTCCTCGCCCTTCGGGGTGAGCACGTACGCCTGGTAGGCGCTGCCGTCGGCGGCGGGTTCCACTGCGAGGATCCCGGCCTCGACCAGCGCGCGCAGCCGGGCACTGAGGATGTTCTTGGCGACACCCAGGCTGCGCTGGAACTCGCCGAACCGGCGGCTGCCGTCGAAGGCGTCGCGGACGATCAGCAGTGACCACCAGTCGCCGATCGCGTCCACCGAGCGCGCCACGGGGCACGGGTTGTCGTCGAACCTGGTCCGCTTCACCATCTCCGGCCTCCTCGGCACCGACCACCATTCACACCTGGTTGCAACATGCTACCCCTCCGGCCTATGGTGCGACCATGTCGGTAGCATCATGCAACCAGAATCCACCGCGGGTCCTGACCCGCCCCCTCACCCTGCTGTTCGCGCTCGCCGCCGGGGCCGCCGTGGCCAACGTGTACGCGGCCCAACCCCTGCTGGTCGCCATCGCCGACGAACTCCACATCGGCCGGGCCGCCGTCGGCGCGGTGGTGACCTGTACGCAGATCGGCTACGGGCTGGGCCTCGTCCTGCTGGTCCCGCTCGGCGACCTGCTCGAACGTCGGCGCCTGGTCACCGTGCAGGCCGTACTGCTCGCCCTCGCCCTGACCGCCGTGGCCACTGCGGGCAGCGCGGCGGCGCTGCTGGCCGGGCTGATGGGCGTGGGCCTGCTCGCCGTGCTCACCCAGGCCCTGGTGGCCTTCGCCTCGGCGCTCGCCCCGGACGGCGAGCGCGGGCGGGTCGTCGGCACCGTGACCAGCGGAGTCGTGCTCGGCATCCTGCTCGCCCGGACCGTCGCCGGGGCGGTCGCCGACCTCGCCGGGTGGCGCGCCGTGTACGCGCTCTCCGCCGTCCTCACCCTCGCCCTCGCCGCCGCCCTGCGCCGCGCCCTCCCCCGGACGGCTCCCCGCGCCGCTCCGCGCTCCCCGGCGCGGGCGGTGGCCGCCGAGTACCGCCGCGCGCTGCGCGAACTCGCCCGGCTGCCGCTGCGGGAACCGGTCTTCCGGCGGCGCGGGCTGATCACCCTCCTGGTGTTCGCCGCCTTCAGCACCCTCTGGAGCAGCGTCGCCCTCCCCCTGAGCGAGGCCCCGCTCTCGCTCACCCCCTCCGCCGTCGGGGCCTTCGGCCTGGCCGGCGCGGCCGGGGCGGCGGCCGCGGCTCCGGCGGGCCGGCTCTTCGACCGCGGCCTCGGCCGGTGGACGGCGGGCGGGGGCCTCGCCCTGCTCGTCCTCTCCTGGCTGCCGCTCGCGCTCACCCGGCAGTCGCTCTGGGCCCTCGCCCTCGGCGCGGTCCTGCTGGACTTCGCCGTCCAGGCGGTCCACGTCACCAACCAGAGCACCGTGCTCGCCCTGGACCCGGCCGCCGGCGGGCGGCTGATCGGCGGCTACATGGTGTTCTACTCCCTCGGCAGCGCCCTCGGCGCGATCACCTCCACGGCGGCCTACGCGGCAGCCGGCTGGTCCGCCGTCTGCCTGCTCGGCGCCGCGTTCAGCCTGCTCGCCCTGCTCGCCTGGGCCCGCGACCTCCGCCCGGCGGGGAACGCGGCCGGGCACTGAACGACGGTGCGCGCCGCCGGTACTCACCGCCCGTCCCGACAGAACGCAGCTGTACGCGGCCTTGTGCAGGCTCGGCAGACAGCACCCGGTCGCGCGGACCCACCACCTCCTTCCGGGAAAGGCCGGTTCATCACGCGTGACGGGTTGTTGATCAGTAGGCTGGCCAGCCGACTATCAGGTCGTGTTGCTACGACGAGGCGGGGGCTCCGTGTCGGATGCAGTGCTGAATGTCATGATCGGGCTCATCACGAGCGTCGTCAGCGGAGTGTCCGTCTGGGCCTGGAGGCGTGTCAGCACGGCTCGCGTCCTGCATCAGAGGCAGGCGCTGCTCGGTCTGCGGCCCGGCGTGCCGTGCGTCATCGTCCTGAACAGCCACTGGCAGATTCCCGCCGTCACCGAGCACAGTGACGTCTACGCGATCATCGACCTCGCGATGCTCGCGGAGGAGTCCGGGTGCGCGTTCTCTCTCGTTGCCGCGGACGCTCCGGAGCTGAACGGGGACCGCACCGAACTCAGTATCGGTGGCCTGGGATCGAACCGGCGCAACGTCGAGTACCTGGCGCGGCACTTGCCCGGTGTGACGGTCGATCGAAGTGGCGACTTCAGCGCCGGCGGTGAGCACTTCCCTCACGAATACGGTCGGACGGACCACGCGTTGGTGGCGAAGTTCACCCCACCGCAGTCCGCACAGCCCGTTCTCATGATCATGGGACAGTCGGCGATCGCCAACCGTGCGGCGGTACACCTGCTCAAACACGACCACAAGCGCCTCGTCAGGGAGGTCGAGTCCCTCGACCGATTCTGTCTCATGCTGCGCGTCGACGCGGCCGACACCTACGGCTACCAGGCCGTCGAGGTCGCCACCGATCTCTCGGGCTCCGCGTTCTGACACAGTCACGCTTCCACAGCGACCGACCTCGGTCGCCGATCGCGCGCCCGGGGGCCGGCCTCGAGTTCGCGGACCTGCGGCCCCAGGAACCCGCAGGTCGCCGACCGGCGCCGGGGATCCGGCACCCGGCCCGCCTGCCCCTAGGGGGCACCCCTCCGTGCCGTCGGGGCTGATCGCCCGCGCCGTAGTCCTCCTGAAGGACCGTCGGTTCGTCGTTCGGAGCGACTGATCGCCGATGGTTCGCTGACAGGCTTTTCCCGAAGCGGACGCACGTCCGCCGGATCGGGAGGAAGCCCCTTGTCACCTCGCACGTCACCTCGCACGTCACCTCGCACGTCACCTCGCACGTCACCTCGCACGTCACCTCGCACGTCACCTCGCACGTCACGTCGCCTGTCCCGTTCGCTGGCCGCCGCCGCGGTCGCGGCGCTCTTCCTCGGCGCCGCCGTGCCGGCCTCCGCCGACACCTCCGTCTCCGCCTCCGCCCCGGCCGACACCTCCGCGACCGCCGTCGTCGGCGGGCCGCTCCAGCCGCTGCTGAAGGGCATGACGGACGCCGGAGCGGTCTCCGTCATCGCCAAGGTCACCGACGGCCGCCAGGTCTGGACCGGCGGTTCGGGTGTCGCCGAGCAGGGCCGCCGGGCGCCCGTCGACCCCGAGGGACGGTTCCGGATCGCCAGCGTCACCAAGACCTTCGTCGCCACCACCGTGCTGCAACTGGTCGGCGAGCACCGCCTCGGCCTGGACGACCCGGTGGCCCGGCACCTGCCGGGGCTGCTGCCCGAGGAGCAGAGCACCATCACGGTCAGGCAGTTGCTCAACCAGCGCACCGGTCTCTTCGACCCCACCAACGACGGTGTCTCCGTCATTCCCGACCCGGGCAACGAGTTGGCCTTCCGGACCTGGGCCGCGCTCGGCGGGCTGAACCGGACCTACACCCCGGCCGGGAAGGTGGCGGCCTCCGTCCTCCACGGACCGCTGTTCGCCCCGGGCGAGCGCTGGGACTACTCCAACACCAACTTCGACGTGCTCGGCATGCTCGTGGAGAAGGTCACCGGCCGCCCGTACGGCGAGGAGATCACCCGCCGCATCCTGCGGCCGCTCGGCATGAACCGGAGCTTCCTGCCCGGGACTTCCTCCGGCATCCCCGGCCCGCACGCCCACGGGTACACCGACGGCGTCGACGTCACCGAGCAGAACCCCTCGTGGATCGGCGCCGCGGGCGAGATGATCTCCACCACCGGCGACCTGCTGCGCTTCGGCCGGGCCCTGCTCCAGGGCAGGCTGCTGCCGCCCGAGCAGCAGCGCGAGATGACGACGATGCTCGCCACCGGGACCGCCCCCAGCTACGGCATGGGCCTGGCCGGTGTCCGGCTGTCCTGCACCACCGTGCTCGGGCACAACGGCGAAGTCCTGGGCTTCAAGAGCGACTTGTGGGGCACCGCGGACCGGCAGCTCGCCCTCTCCTACGCGCCGGGCGGCGACGCCACCGCCCAGGCCGCCCAGTCGGCAGCGGAGTTCAAGCTCCTCGACGCGGCCTTCTGCGGCGGTAACTGAGGCTGGCGTCCGACGGTCCTCCGCGCCGCACGCGGGCACGGAGGACCGTCGGGCGTGCCCCGCGCGCGGGCGGCGGCCGGGAGACCCGGGCACCACGCGGCCGTGGGGTGCGAGGACCGGCCTACTCGTACATCGCCTTGACGCCCGCGATGTCGCCCGCGGACAGTTCCTTGGCCGCACCCATGACGACCCCGGCGGGGAGCTTCTGCTTCGGCGTGATCGTGTTCTTGCCGTTCTTCGAAGCCGCCGTCGCGCCGTAGTGCATGATCGACGCGAAATCGTAGGCCGTGCCGAACGTACTCTCCTTGCGGATCTGGAAGTTCGGCTTGGCGGACGCCGCCATGTTCTCGAACGAGACCGTGACGTACTTGTCCCGGTCCGGGCGGCTGTGCTCGTGCATCAGGCCGACCGTGTGTCCGATCTCGTGGATGAGGTCGGTGGCGCCGCACCAGTCGGGGACGTAGACGCCCTGCTGCCCGCCGGTGCGGCCGACGACGGAGCCACAGCCGCCGTCCTTGCTGGGCTGGAACGCCACGTAGTCCGGGTACTTCCTCGCGTTCCCGACGGCACGCTCGACGAACCTGATGGGGGTCTTCCGCTCCCAGTGGGCCATCGCCGCCCTGGGTCCCACCACCGAACGACCGATCGTTCGTGCGGACCGGGGCGACGGTGGTGAGCCGTGGCCCCGGTCCGGACATCCTGCTCCAGACACCGAGGGACTCCGAAACCGTGGCCGTCCGCCGATTCCTGACCCATGTCGCCGCCTCCGTCCTGATGCTGGCCGCCGTCGCCGGGCCGCTGAGCCCGTCCGCCGTCGCAGAACCCGACCCGAACGACCCCGAGGGCACGGTCTCCCTGGAAAGCCTGACCTTCTCGACGCCGGACAACGTGACGGCCGTCGTCTCCTACAGTTGCTCGCCCGAGACCGCCACGTTCCTGGCGGTCGGCTACGAGGAGGAGTTCGGGCGCACGCGGAACAGTGCCCGGCCCCCGCGGCCGGCCCGGATCCCCGCCGGGTCAGCCCCCAGCACCCACGGTGACGGAGCCGTCGGCACTCCCGCCCCGGGTGAGCACCCCTGGGCTCACGAGGTCGTGCCCGGGAACGGCGACGGCACCGGACCGGGAGCCGTCGATGTCGATCTGCCCGACAACGGCGGCCGCACAGCCGGCCGCCGGTGCGGTCAGGACCAGGGCGAGTCCGGCCAGCAGGGCAGTTGTCGCAGGGCGAAGGCGCACGAGGTCTCCGGCTTTCGAAAGGGTCGTTCGCGCACCACACCGCACTGCCGCCGCACGGGGCCACCGACACGCCCGGCGGACCGGCCGGACTCCCCCGACCGGCCTCCCCGCGACGTACCGCAGCGGCGTGCCGAATCGCCCCCGCGCGTGGGAGTGGGAAGTCGGCGGCGTCGACTCCCCACTCCCACAAGGCGGTCGGCGGGTCGGCCCGTGCGGCTGCGGTGAGGCACCACGGACGTACGACCGGGGCGCCGTGCGGCGTGGCAGCCAGGATCCGGCGGTGCCCCCGGCCCCACCGGGGGCACCGCCTGTCACAGCCCGGCCGCGAGCCGGACGGCCGCGGCAGCGGCGGCGACGAGGCCGATGTTGAGTGCGATCCGGCGGTCGCCGCCGGTCAGGTGGACGGCGATCGCGCCGGCCTGGAGCACGACCAGACCGGCGGCCGCGGCACCCGCCAGCGGGACCGCGACGCCTGTCAGCGGGGGCAGTACCAGGCCGGCCGCGGCGAGGACCTCCACCGTCCCCAACGCCCTGAGGGCGGGCACGGGGATGCGGTCGACCCAGGCCATCATCGGCCGCAGCTGCTCGGGGCTGCGGATCGCTTTCAGCGTGCCCGCGTAGAGGTAGAAGAGCGCGAGCGGTCCCGCGACGGTCCAGTAGGCGATGTCCATGGTGAGAAGTGCACCGCCGGGCGGCCGCCGGCGTCCAAGACCCGTTCTGGCTGCGCCGATACCGTGCGGGTATCGGTGCGGTCGGGAGCCGGTCCGTCCGCCCCGAAGCGACGGCAGCCGTCACCCGCGCCACGGGCTCCGGCCGTACGGCGGCGAAAGACGTTGTGCGGTCCGCCGGACCAGGGGTAATAACCATGGGTGGGCGCGCAGTTGTGGGCGCCGACGCGGCGGTGCCGGTCCTGGCGGGAGGGGGCGCGATGCGGTGGGTGGTGGTCGTCGCTCGGGCGGTGGCCGTGGTCCTCGTGACCTGGCTGGCGCTGGTCGCGCTGATGGTGCTGGTGGTCCTGCTGGGTGCGCTGCTGCCGGGCGGCTCGGCCCGTGGTGTCCTCTCCTCCTCGGTCGTTCCGCTGTGGCTGCTCGCCGTGCTCCTCGGACCGCTGGTCGCCTGCCTCGTACTGCGCCGGTGGATCGCGGTGGGCCGGGCCGGGAGCCCGGGCGGACCGCCCCCGCCCTGGCCCCCTCGGGCCGAGCAGGACACCACGCCTCCGCCGCGGTACGACGAGCAGTGGCACTTCCGGGCCCCGCACGCCCCGGAGGCTCCGTCCGCCCCGGAGGATCCATCTGCCCCGGAGGCTCCGTCCGCTCCGCAGGACCCGGACGCCGAGGCGCGGCAACGGGCGGACGCCGAACGGGCCCGGGCGGCAGCCGAGCGAGCGCGGGCGGCAGCCGAGCGGGCCCGCGAGGAGGAAGCCCGACGACGGGCTGCGCGCAACCGCCGCCTGCGCGCGCGAGGTCGGCGGTACTGAGCGAAAGCTGCCGGCCCATCGAGGACGGCCCCCACGCCGGGGGCGCCGTCGAAGATCACGGAGTGGGAAGTCGACGATGCCAACTTCCCACTCCGTTCGCGCCAGTTCGACGGCCACCTCGTCAGGATCCGCCGCAGACCGGCGAACTCCTGTCCTCCGCCATCCACTTCTCGCCGTTGTCGACACGGTTCCCGCGCGACGACCGCGTGTCCGCAGGGGCGGGAGTCACGACCCCCGCACTGTCCCGGCGCCACACCTGTCCGTCCGGGTCGGTGACCTCCAACTGGAGCTGCGCCAGATCCGCCGGACCCAGCTCGACCGACGACGCCGCCGTCTTCATCGACGCCAGGAGCTCGCCGAAGGGGATGACGACCTGGCGGCACGGGGCCGGCTGGACGCCACCCCACCAGACGCCCTTCTGCGGGAGGACCAGGCGCATGGACATCACCCGGTCGCTGCTGTTGACGACGACCGCCGCGGTGTCGGTCTCGTAGAAGTAGGTGCGCTCGACGGCGGCCCGCCGGCGATCCTCGGTGACGCGCTGGTCCTCCTTCACCGCGCGCCCGTGGTCCTCGCTCGCCCGGCTCTCGGCCCGGAGGCCGAGGATCAGCCCCGCCAGGGCGGCGACGAACGTCATGGCCCCGACCAGGAGCTTGCCGAGGTCGACGATCGTGAAGGTGGTCCCGGCTCCGGTGGGCTCGGGCGCAGGGGCGGGTACGGGTACGGGCGCAGGGGCGGGTACGGGTTCGGGTGCAGGTACGGGTACGGGTACGGGTTCGGGTGCAGGTACGGGTACGGGTACGGGTTCGGGTGCAGGTACGGGTTCCGGTGTCGGCGAGGGGTCCCCGCCATCCGTCTCGGCCATGGCAGCGAGGCTACGCGGCAACCGCCCGGCAGAGGCCGGTGTGGCAGAACCGTGCCCGGTCCGCAGCACGGTGGCGACACGGCCTCGATACCGGGCCGCACCGGGCCACGCCGGGCCGGTGACGGGAAACGGTTCGCCCCCGGAGCGCCCGGCCCGTACCGTCGAAGGCATGAAGCTGCTCACGGTCAACATCGGCAGGCCACGTCCCAACCCGTGGAAGGGGCTCGACGCCACGGGCATCGACAAGCGGCCCGTCGACGGACCGGTGCGCGTCGCCGCTCCCGGACCCAAGGGCACCGGCGAGGTCGGTCTCGCGGGCGACCGGGTCTACGACGTCAAGCACCACGGCGGCCCCGATCAGGCCGTCTACGCCTACGCCCGGGAGGACCTGGACGCCTGGCAGGAGGAGCTGGGCCGACCGCTCGCGAACGGGGTGTTCGGGGAGAACCTCACCACCCTCGGCCTCGACGTCAACGGCGCGCTGATCGGCGAGCGCTGGCGGATCGGGCCGGACGTCGTGCTGGAGGTCTCGGCCCCCCGGGTGCCGTGCGCCACGTTCCAGGGCCGGCTGGAACAGGAGGGCTGGATCAAGCGGTTCACGCAGGCCGCCGTGCCCGGCGCCTATCTGCGCGTGGTCGAGCCGGGGGACGTCCGCGCCGCCGACCGGATCGACGTCGTGCACCGGCCCGGGCACGAGGTCACGGTGGCCCTCGCCTTCCGCGCGCTGACACTCGAACCGGAGCTGCTGCCGCTCCTGCCGGCCGCCGACGCCCTGCCGGAGGAGATCCGGGCGCTCGTCCACCGCCGGACCGCCTGACGGAGACTCCGAAGAACTGACCGGTCGTCACGAGGGTTCGGTCGCCGTACTAGTGTCTCCGTACCTCGATTCTCGAATCTTCGAACGAATTCAAGCGCCCGGGCATTCACACGGAGGACACCATGACGGCAAGTCGACCCACCTGGAGTTCGGACGCCGTGCTGCGGCGGCTGCGCGGCACGGGCGAGGCGCTGACCGCCTCGACCGGTCCCGGCGCGGCCGCCGACCGCGCGATGGGACGGGCCCTGACCGGCTTCCTGGACCGGATCGCCGGGCGTGGCTCGGGGCCGGCCGTGGACGGGATCGTCGCGCTGCCGTTCCTGGTGCACGGGACGCACTCCGGCGACCCGGCGGCGGCCGAGCCCGCGGCGGTGGTGCACGTGCTGTGGTGGGTCTCGGCACGCTACCTGGACGACCTGTCCGACGCCGGGCCCCGGCCGTCCTCCGCCACCGACACGGACAGCGCGGACCAGGATCTGCTCGCCGTGCTGGGGATCGCCTGCCACCTGGCGGCCGAGGTGCTCGACGAGGCGTGCCGGGACGACCCGGCGCGGGCGCTGAGGCTGCGCCAGGAGCTGTCCCGCAGCTGGCACCGGGCGATAGCCGGGCAGATCACGGACCTCACGGCGACCGCCGCGACGGCGAGCACCGACGAGGTCATGGCCGGCTATCTGGGAAAGACCGGTGCGCCGTACGCCATGGCCGCGGCGATCGGCGCGGTGCTGGCCGGGTGCGACGGGGCGCGCGTGGACGCGTGGCGCGATTTCGGTGCTCGGTTCGGCGTCCTGCGGCAATTGGTCAACGACCAGCGGGACATCACCTCGGGACGGTACGAGGACCTTCGCAACGGGACTGCCACCTTCATGGTGGTGCAGTACCTGAACTCGCTGCCCGAGCCGGAACGCGCGGTGGCGGAGAAGCTGCTCATCGGGTGCGCGGACTCCGCGACGGCCCGGGAGGAGTTCGCGGCGCAGCTGACCGAGCCGGGCCGGCTGCGGGCGTTCGCGGCGGTCGTCCGGCCGCTGATCGACGGACTGCACGCGAGTATCGACGAGGCCGGCGGGGTGGGCGAGTACGTCGCGGGGCTGCACGGGCTGGTCGATCAAACGGTGAACCTGTTCCCGGAGTTCCTGCTGGGCGCCCGGGACCGATAGCCCGGACCGGTGCGGCCCTCGAGGCGCTCCGTCCGGTGGTCCCGCAGGCCGTCGTGGGACGGGTTCTGCGATCGGGGGACCACCGGGGTGGGGGTCGCACTGCACGGCCGGGAGCGTGCGGCGCGGCGGGCGTGCAGTGCGGCGCGGCGCGGCGCGGCGGGCGTACAACGCGGCGCGGCGGGCGTGCAGCGGGGCTCCGGACGGGCGCTGTCGGGGCGGCCCGCTACTGTGCCGGGCGTGACCACTGACCACGGACGCGACCGTCCGGCCTTCGAAACCCGCTCCCCGGAAGGGGACTTGACGGACGTCGCCTTCCTGGTGACCGCCCCTCCGGCCGAGGTCGCGGCCCTGCTGTCCGCGGCCGCCGGGTCCGGGGCACGGGCGGCCGCCGGGTCCGGGGCGCGGGTGGCCGCCGCCGTGTACCGGGCCTCGGCCGCCGTGCACGGCGGGGCGGACCCGGCCGCCCGGCGCCTGCTGCTGGCGCTGGACGCGGCCCGGTTCGGGGCGCACGGGCTGGCGGACCGGATCACCGCGGTCCCCGTGCCCGGCGCCCCGGTGGCGGCGTGGCGCCCGGTGTGGGCGACCGGAAGCGCCGTCCACCCCGGACGGACCGGGCCCGAGGCAGCCGGGGCCGCACCGCCGGCCCCGGTCACCCCGCTCGACCCCGTCACTCCGCCCGCCCCGGTCACCCCGCTGGACCCGACCGCCCCCGCGCCGGCCGCCACCGTCACCGTCGACGGCCGGGCCGCGGAGCTCCGCTGCGACCCGGCGGCGGGTCTCCTCCTCGACGGGGAGCCGCTGCCCGGCCTCCACCCCGACGAAGTCCTGGCGCTCACCCTCGACGGGCGGCCGCACGCGCTCGGCGGCGCCGACGAGCGGCACCTCGCACTCTGGGACCTGACGACCCGCCGGGTGGTGCTGGAGCTCGATCCCTTCGGCACCGCCGACGACCTCACCGGCTGGACGGTCGCCCTGCTCGACGGTGAGCCTCACCTGCTGGCCGGTAGCTTCGGCGGCACCCTCGCCCTGCACCACCTCCCCTCCGGCGCGCCGCACGCCAGCGCCCGCGCCGACGAGGAGGAGCTGCGCCTTCTCGTCCCGCTCACGGTCGACGGCCGCCCGCACGCCCTGGTGGCCGGCTGCGACCGCTACGTGGGCGAGCCGGTGGACCGCGCCGAGCTGTGGAGCCTCGACCCGCTGCGCCCGGTGGACCGGCTGCTGATCGACAACCACGAGGTGGGCCGGGTCACGGCCGGCGGCCGCGAGTTCGTCCGCACCGGCACCGGTCAGTACTGGGACTTCTGCGACCTGCCGCCCGTGCGCCGTACGCCCGGGCACCGGGAGGCCGTGCGCGCCCTCGCCGTGACCGTGCTGGACGGCCGGGAGGCGGTGGTGACCGGCGGCGACGACCAGACGCTGCTGCTGCGCGACCTCGCCACCGGCGAACCGCTCGCCGAGCCGATCTCCACGGTCCGGCCGCCGGACGACTGGGAGGGTGTCGTCGCCATGGTCGCGGACGGTCCCGGCAGGCTGGTGACGGAGCACGTCGACCGGTACGAGAACACCGCCGTCCGCGCCTGGGACCTCGACCGCCGTGCCGAACTCGGCCTCGACGCACCGCCGCCGCGCCCGTTCCGCACCCACACTCTCAACGCGGGCGGGGACGGCGGCTCGCTGACCGTCACCACCCACCGGCACGAGGTCGCCGTCCACGACACCGCCACCGGCGAGGCCGTCCCGCACAGCGCGCTCGGCGCCACCGGGGACCTCACCGCGGTGACCACCGGCACGGTGCACGGCCGCCCGGCGGTCGCGGTCGCCGACGGGCGGCACGTGCGCGTCCACGCGGCGTCCCCCGGCCTCGCCCTGCTCTCCGAACTCACCCTGCCCGCCCGGGTGACGGCCCTCCTGTTCACCCCGGACGGCCGGCTGCTGGTCGCCTTCGGCCCGGACGTCGCGCTGTTCGGCCCCACTCCCGCTCACCCCTGACGGTCCGGGGGCGTCCCCGGCCCGGGGTCGGTCGACGGGGGACCGCCGGGGCGGGGCCCGCGCCGCACGGACGGCGCCGGCACCGCACGGCACGGCCGGGCTCAGTCCGCGCGGGCCCTGAGGTGGGCGCGCTCGCCCTGGTGCCCGAACAGGATGAGGAGTTCGACCGCCCGCTCGTCGTCGGACCCCAGCCAGTGCGGCACCCTGGTGTCGAACTCGGCCGCCTCGCCGGGGCCGAGGACCACCACCCGGTCGCCCAGCAGCAGGCGCAACCGCCCGGCGAGCACGTAGACCCACTCGAACCCCTCGTGCGTCCTGAGCTCGGGCTCGGCGTCCGGGACCGGTGGGACGATCAGCTTGTGGGCCTGGACGCCGCCGGGACGGCTGAGCGGCACGTAGGTCATGCCGTCCCTGGCCACCGGTCGCAGGTGGATCCGCGGGTCCCCGGTGCGGGGCGCGCCGACCAGCTCGTCCAGCGGGACGGCGTGGACCTCGGCGAGCGCCAGCAGCAGTTCCAGGGTCGGCTTGCGGCTGCCGCCCTCCAGGCGGGAGAGGGTGCTCTCGTTGATCCCGGTCCGGTCGGCCAGCTCCGCCAGTGTCATCCCGCGCCGCCGCCGCAGCTCGCGCAGGCGGGGGCCGACCGCGTCCAGGACGTCCTTCCTCGCGTTCACCATGGGCCCAGGTTGCCGAAACGGCATGATTCCTTGCAACTCCGGCAGCCGGGGCTGCACCGTCGTCGTGACGGCCCGCCCCGATCGAGAGGACACCCCTCGTGCACACCCCCGACACCGCTGCTCCCGACACCGCCGCTCCCTTCGCCGCCACCCCCGGCACCGCGCCCCGCACTGCCCCCGGCACTCCCGCCGACTCCGAGTCCGGCGCCTTCTGGGAGCGGCACTACGCCGGACTCGACGCACACTGGGGCACCTCGCCCAACGCCGTCCTGGCCGGACTGGTCACCGACCTCGCCCCCACCCCCGGCACGGCACTCGACCTGGGCTGCGGCCACGGCGGCGACGCCCTGTGGCTGGCCGGGCGCGGCTGGGACGTCACCGCCGTCGACGTCGCCCGGACGGCGCTGGACCGGGTCGCGGCCGGCGCGCGGGCCGCGGGCGTCGCCGAGCGCGTGCACCCGGTCCGCCACGACCTCGCACTGACCTTCCCGGACGGGCGCTTCGACCTCGTCTGCGCGACCTACTTCCACACCCCCGTCGAGATCCCCCGCGCCCAGGTGCTGCGGCGGGCCGCCGCGGCGGTGGCCCCGGGCGGACTACTGGTCGTGGTGGAGCACGGCTCGGTGGCCCCGTGGTCCTGGCAGAACGGGACGGAGGTGCGCTTCCCCGCACCGGAGGAGGTCAGGGCCGCACTGGACCTCGGCTCGGACTGGCTCACCGAGCGCTGCCACACCCCGCAGCGGACCGCCACCGGGCCCGGCGGCCGGACGGCGACCGTCACCGACATCGTGGTCGCCCTGCACCGCACGGACCGACCGGGCGACGCCGCCGACTGACCGGGCGGCACCGGCCGACCGTCACGCCCGGCCCGGTCCAGCCCGACCGGGCGTCCCGACAGCGAGCGGCAGAGCCGGAGGCGGTTGACGGGAAACAACCCCAACGAGCGGTTCGGGGCCTCACGCGACGGGATTCCCCGGATTCGACCCCGATGATGCGCCCTGCCACCAAGCGGCGCGAGGCCGCCGCGCTGCTCGCCAACGTCAGCCACGAGACCGGCGGCCCCATGTACGTGGTGGAACAGAACACCGCCAACTACCCCCACTACTGGAACACTTCACAGCCCTACGGCTGCCCGGCCGGGCAGTCCGCGTACTACGGGCGCGGACCGCTGCAGCTGAGCTGGAACTTCGACTACAAGGCGGCGGGCGACGCCCTGCACCTCGATCTGCCGCACGACCCGTACCTGCTCGACCCGCACGGGGACCGACCCGTGGGCACCGACGGCCCCCCACGGGTCGCGCGGTGGCACTGCTCCCTCCCACCCCCCGAACTGCTCCCCCCGCAGTACCCGGAGCAGGCCGCCCCCGCTCCCGACCCCGGCCCCACCACCTGCGCACGAAGCCAAGTCAAGCCCCCTGATGGGGATTTCGGCTGACGGCCGACACCTCTCCGGGCCGACCTCCGCTCGTCGCCGGGAGGCAGCCGACGACCTTCCGCAGGACGACGCGGGCGGCGCGGTACGGGTGCGAACGTGGCCGTGGGGCCCGGGGGTCGGGTCCGGGAGGGAACACCATGAACACCAACCACTGGGCCGGGCCGCGTCGTCGGGAGCGGCTCGGCCTGCGGCTCGCCGCCGTCGCGGTGGCCGGGGCCACGGTCGCCACGCTCGCCCCGACCGCCGCGGTCGCGGCAGGGGTCGGGGTGCCCGCCGCCGTGGCGGAGGCCGAGCGGCCCCGGCCGGCCGTCGACCTGGGCCCGGAGCTGCGGGCCCTGGTCCAGCGCGGCGGGGCGACGGCCGCGCTGGGCGAGTCGCGCGAGACCGGGCGCCGGACGTGGCGCGACGCCGCCGGGGTCACCGATCTGGACTCCGGGCGGGCGGTGCGCACCGAAAGCCGCTTCCGGATCGGCAGCGTGACCAAGACCTTCGTCTCCACCGTCGTGCTCCAACTGGCCGACGAGGGGCGGCTCCGGCTGGACGACCCGGTGGAGAAGTACCTGCCGGGTGTCGTCCCCGACGGCGGCGCGATCACCCTGCGCCAGTTGCTCCAGCACACCAGCGGCCTGTTCGACTACCTGGAGGACCAGCGTTTCCTCTACCACGACGAGGCGAGCCTGCGCACGTACCTGGCCGAGGGGCGGTGGACGGACTTCCGGCCCGAGGATCTGGTCTCCGTCGGCGTCGGCCACGCCCCGTACTTCGCGCCCGGACAGGGCTGGCACTACTCCAACACCAACTACATCCTCACCGGGATGATCATCCGCAAGGTCACCGGGCGCAGCTGGCAGCGCGAGGTGGAACGGCGGATCGTCGAACCGCTGCACCTCGACGACACCACGTTCCCGAACTCCTCCGCCCGGATCCCCGGCCCGCACGCGCACGGGTACGTCCAGCTGCCGGAGGGCCCGGCGGACGTCACCCGCATCAACCCGACCGTCGCGGACGCCGCCGGCAACGGCATCTCCACCACGGCCGACCTGGACCGCTTCCACGCGGCCCTGTTCGGCGGCAAGCTGCTCACCGCCGCCCGGCTGGCCGAGATGACCACGGCCGTCCCGGCGCCGATGATCGCCGCGCACTACGGCCTCGGTCTGATCCGCTACGACCTGCCGTGCGGCGAGGTCTGGGGCCACACCGGCGGCATCCCCGGCTACAACACGATCATGCTCGGGGCGCGGGACGGCTCGCGGCAGTTCGCCCTCTCGTTCAACGTCCTGGAGGGCGCCGAGACGGACGAGACCGGCGCGGCGATCGACGCGCTCCTCGTCAAGGCGGCCTGCGGCCCGGACGGCACCGGGGCGGCCTCGGCGGCGAAGCCCGGCACCGACCGGTCGCCGCTGAAGCTGCTGCGCTGAAGCCGCTCACCGACACCTGCGCCGACACCTGCGCCGAGACCGCCGGGCCGCCGCAGATCGCCGCGGCGGGCCGGCGGCGGGCCGGCGGCGGGCCGGAAACGGCCGAGCGGCCGAGCCTCAGGGGAGCAGCGTGATCCGGCGGGCAGGAGGACACCGCCCGCAGGTGATCGGTGGATTGGAGACCATCGCCAACTGCCGCCCGGATCCGCCGGTCAGCCATGCCTCGAACCCACCCTCGGCCGCCATTGCCCGGAGTTCCGCCAGTGCCGCCCCCGGTCCGACCGGTCCGACCCCGGCGACTTCCCACTCCCGTTCCTCGGTCACGGGCGCGACGGTCCCACGGCGGCCGCCCGGCGCTCCCGCAGATCGTCGAGCCGGTGCTCCAGGGCGGCGCGGCAGGAGGGCCACTCCGCCGCCGTGATCGAGAAGACGGCCGAGTCCCGGAGCAGGCCGTCCTCACCAGGGGCCCAGGAAATGGACCAGTTCCGCAGCACACCCTCGAAGGTGGCGCCCGTCTTCGCGATCGCCGCGCGGGAACGGCCGTTGCGGGCATCGGTCTTGAGGTCCAGCCGGGAGACGTCCCAGTCCTCGAAGGCATGCCGGAAGAGCAGGTACTTGGCCTCGGTGTTCAGCCCGCTGCCCTGGGCGGAGGCCGCCAGCCAGGTGAAGCCGACCTCGATCGCGAACAGCCTGCCGTCCGCCGGGTGACGGCGCGGGTCCAGGTACGCCGTCGCGCCGACGGCCCGGCCGGTGGCGCGGTCCACCTGGGCGTACGGGACCGCCCAACCGGCGTCCCGCCTGGCCAGTTGGGTTTCCACATAGGCGGCGAAGTCGCTCGCCGGCGGCACCCAGGTGAAGCCGTAGCCGCCCCGGTCCTCCTCCGCGGCGAGGGCCAGCTCCGGCGCGTGGGCGTGGGCCAGCGGTTCCAGGCGGACGAACTCGCCCTCGAGCACGGGCCCTTCGAGCGGCGTTACCCCGGTGGCGGAACCCATGGTTCCTCCTCGACACGATCGACGACAGCGGCCCCGGCAGCCTCCCAGGCCCCGTGAGTCCGCCGCACCACAATTTCCGGCGAGTGCCGCTCAGACGGGCGCGAGGCGGGTGCTCAGCAGGCAGAACTCATTTCCCTCCGGGTCGGCGAGCACGTGCCAGGACGCGTCCTCCGGCTGGCCGACGTCGACCGGCACGGCCCCGGCGGCCAACAGACGCTCGAGCTCGGCGGCCTGGTCGCGGTCGGTGGGGTTGACGTCGATGTGCAGCCGGTTGTTCCCGGGCCTCGGCAGGTCGGTGCGGATCAGGAAGATCGTCGACTGCGGGCCGCCGAACCCCTCGCGCGGACCGATCTCGATGCAGCCCTCGGCCTCCCGGTCCAGCTCGACGAAGTCCAGGACCTCGCACCAGAACCGGGCCAGCGCCTCCGGGTCGTGGCACTGGAGCACGATCTCACTGATCCGGCACGCCATGGAAAGAACCCACTCTCTCGGGACGAGGAAGTACCTTCGCGGGAACTTACCAGTCGGACAGATCGGCGTCGATCGCGTTCCGCAGCCCCGGCCGCGGACCGGGACCAGGACGCGCCGTCCGCTCCAGGATCCTCGTCATGGCTTCGGAATCCGTCGAGCAGGAGGGTCCGGTCGTGCGACCGGGCGGGGTGTCGGTGGGCGACCTGCCGGCGGCGGTGCCGCGGTCGCTGATCGAGGAGGCCGCCGACGCCCTGGGGCTGGGCGGGCCGGCCCCGGACGGGGACCTCCCGCCGCACCTGACCGCCTACCTGACGATGGCGCTGTGCCTGTTCCCCGACGAGCCGGCCGAGGATGTCGGGCGGAGGGTCGTCGCGGAGCTGTTCCGGCTCGACGGCGGCCATGGCCCGCCGCGGGGACCGCTGACGGAAGCAGGGATCGACCGGGCCCGGCGGCGGCTGGGCCGGGACGTGCTGCGGGAGACGTTCTACCGGGTCGCGCAGCCGGTCGCCTTCCCCGGCACCTGGCTCGGCGGCCGACGGCTGATGGCCTTCGAGGGGTTCGGGCTCGAGGTGCCCGACTCGGCGGAGAACGCGGCCGAGTTCGGCACCGACGGCGCCGGGCAGGCCCTCGCGACGGCCCCGGGAGCCCGGGTGGTGGCCGTCGTCGACTGCGGTTCGGGCACCGTCGTCGACGCCGAGGCCGGACCGCGCGGCCGCGACGAGGGCGCGATGGCGGCCTCGCTGCCGGCCACTGCCGGCAGCGAGTGGGCGCTGCTCGGCGATCCGAGCCGGTACTCCTTCGCGGCGTTCGGTGCCGCGGCCATGACCGGGGCCGCGGTGTGCTGGCGGGTCCCGCCCCGGATCCCGCTGCCGGTCCTGGAGGTGCTGCCGGAAGGGTCGTACCTGTCGCTCCTGGTCCGCCCCGGCCTGCCCGCGCACGAGCGGGCCGAGGTGCTCCTCGAGGCACGGTCCGGTGCGAAGCCCGACCCGTACGTCGCCCATCCGGTGCGGGTGGTCGAGGACGGCGACGCGGGCCGCCTCATCACCACGTTCAGGGACCCGGAGGAGGTGACGGCCGCCGAGGCGGCGGACGCCCACCGTCGGTGGTGGGGGCGGTCGGCCGGGGCAGGGCGGACGGGCGCGGCGCTGCGCGGGCCCGGCGGGGTGCGGGCGACCGATCCCGACCTGGTCCACCAGGAGATCTGGGCCCACCTGCTGGTCGAGTACGCCGCCGGTTCCCCCGCCCCGGCCTGAGGTCCCGTCCGCGCAGGGAGTCGGGCGGGCCGACTTCCTGCGCGGACGGTGGAGTCGCCCTCGGCGCGGGGTCTGCGGTCGGGGGGCCGCTGCGCGGAGGGCTCCCGCACGGCGCGGTGGGGCGTGCCGTGCGCGGACCGGTCGCCGCAGCACGGAGCGGCGCGGCGCGGGGCTGTGCGGCATGGGAACGGGGACGGGGTCGGGGCGGGAACAGGCACGGGAACGGGAGCAGGGACGGGGACGGGAACAGGCACGGGAACCGGAGCAGGCACGGGAACCGGAGCGGGAGTGGGAGGTCGACCGGGCCGACTTCCCACTCCTGCCCCCCGGCGGGCCCGGGATGCTGCGGGGCAGCGGGCGGCGGACGAGTGCGGGGGCGGCTCCCCCGTCGCCGCCCCGTCGGATCAGGATGCCGCGCGGGCGGCGGGCCGGGCTTGTAAAAATGCGCACTCCGGTCAGCGGTCCGGGCCCGCCTCCACGAAGTCGACCACGGTGGTGACCCGCCCGGACACGCGGTCGCTCGGCTCGGGGGCCTGCGCGGCCCGGCGGGCGGCGAAGAACGCGGTCGGCGAGCAGCCCACCATGGCGCGGAAGGAGTGCACCAGGTGCGCCTGGTCGTAGAAGCCGCAGTGGTCGGCGATCCGGGCCCCGCCCCAGCCGGGCCGCCGTTCGTAGGTCAGCAGGGCGCGCTGGAGGCGGAGGATGTCGGCGGCCTGCTTCGGGGCCAGGCCGAGGTGCTCGCGGAAGCGCTGCTCCAGTCGCCGGCGGCTCCAGCCGGTACTGTCCACCAGCGTCCGGACCGAGGCCCGCCCGTGCGAGGCACGCAGCTGTTCCCAGGCCCAGCTCACCGAGGGGTCCCAGATCCGCCCCTCCGCGAACCGCGCGTCGAAGTAGGCGTCGAGCAGGGCGAACCGCCCCGACCAGGTCCGCGACTCCCGCAGCCGGTCGACGAGTTCGCGCGGGCCCCGGCCGGGGAAGGCGGCGCCCGCCTCGATCCACCGGCCGTCGAGGTCGCCGAGCGCCGGGCCGAGGATGCGGTAGGCGCCCTGCGGGGTGAGCGACACGGCGAGGCCGTGCAGCCGGCCGCTGTGCTCGGCGACCGTCGCGGTGCGCCGCAGCCCGGCCAGGACGGACCCGAAGGAGCCGCTGTCGCGGCCGACGACGGCGTCGGTGAGCCGCAGCGCTCCGTCGAAGCCGACGGTCAGCGTCACCACGTCGGTGGGCACTTCGAGCCGGCGGCGGGGCCGGTCGGAATCCAGCCGGTAGCCGCGGTAGCCGAGCACGTACTCGCGCAGTCTCGGCCGGGCCGCGCCGTACGCCATCTCGCACTCGCCGTCGACGAGGTCCGGTGTTGCGCTGCCGCGTTCCATGGGCGCTCCCGCATCGCAGGGACAGAGACTTGACGTGTCCACGATGCCATGGCGCGGAGGTGGCCCGGGCGGCGCGGCCGGAACGGACGTGGGGGGCCGGCGCCGTCGGCCCCCCACGCGCCCCACGGAGCCGGACGGGCCACTTGACCCCCGCTCAGAGTTAGGTAAGCCTAACCTTATGTCAGACGACTCCCCCGTGCACGGCCTGAGCGGTGTGGCGATGACCCTGCTCACCCCCCTCTACGGCCGCGCCCACGCGCAACAGCTGCTCCCCGGTACCGAGTTCAGCGACCCGCAGGCCACCCGGGTGCTCCGGGAAACCGGCTTCAAGGACTCCGAGGTACTGACCGACCGCTCCAACGCGCTCGGCTCCGTCCACCGGGCCATCGTCCTCGACGAGATCACCCGGCGATTCGCCCGCGCCCACCCCACCGGCACCGTCCTGTCCGCCGGCATCGGCCTCTGCACCCGGGACGAGCGGCTCGCCGGCACCATGCCCGACGGGATCCGCTGGCTCGGCGTCGACGTCCCCGAGGTGGTGGAGCTGCGCCGCCGACTGCTGCCCGACAGCCGGGCCCTGGTCCACCCGGCCTCGCTCACCGCACCGGAGTGGACCGGGGTGGTGGAGGCGGGCACCGGCCCCACGCTGGTCATCGCCGAAGGGGTCCTGATGTACCTCTCCCCCGCCGAGGTCACCGGCTTCCTCGGCGACGTCCGCCGCCACCTCGGACCCGGCACCCGCCTCGCCGCCGACTTCTTCCACCCCTGGATCGCCCTCAGCGGCCTCCATCCCATCTCCCGCGCCACCGGCGCCCGCTTCCGCTCCGGCGCCCGCAGCAGCACCGGCCTCGCCGCCCTCTCCCCGGGCTGGACGTCCACCGCCGAACACCCCGTCATGGAACGCATCGGGCCGGCCCAGCGCATCGCCGCAGCCGCCCTCCGCCCCCTCCTCCTCGGCCACCGGCCCTACGCCGTCGCGGAACTGGCCGCCACTCCGTGACCCGCGCCGGGCCGCCCCCGGGGGAGGCGGCCCGCGCGGGCACCGGAACCGGCCGGGGCGGCCGTCGCCCCGGGACGGGCGGATGCGAGGGTGGGGGCGTGAACGAGACGATCATGGCCGCCGCCCGCGAACGGGCCACCGGGCACCGGCAGCGGTTCGACCGCAGCTTCGAGGCGTACTTCGACACCCTGCCGGAGCGCCTCGACACACCCCCGCTCAGCCGCTTCACCCCACGCTGCCTGGAGCTGCTGCGGGACCTCTCGCTGCGCGGCGGCAAACGGCTGCGGGTCGCCCTGCTGCACGAGGCCGCCCGACTGGTGACCACGGACCCGGTGCCCGGCCTGACGGAGGCCGCGCTGAGCATCGAACTGCTGCAGACGCACGGCCTGGTCCACGACGACATCATCGACGACGCGCCCCTGCGGCGCGGCGGCCCGTCCACCTACTACGCCTACCGCGGCGAGTTCCCGGCGGCGGACCGCACCGCGCTCGGCCTGGCCGTCCTGGCCGGGGACCTCGCCGCCTTCCTGTCGATCCGGGTCCTGCTGGAGGCGGACGCCCCCGCCGAACTGCGGCAGGCGATGCTGGAGGTGCAACTGGACGCCGGCGCCGAGACCGTGGCGGGCCAGATCATCGACCTCGAACGCGACCTCCGGCCGGTCCCGGACGAGGAGTTCCTGCACACCGTCTGCGAGTACAAGTCCACCCGGTACTCCGTGCTCGCGCCGCTGCGGCTGGGCCTGCTGGCCGCCGGCGAGGACATCGCCGCCCACGACGCGGCGCTGCGCCGCTACGCGATCCCGGTCGGCATCGGCGGCCAGCTGCGGGACGACTACCTCGACCTGTTCGGCGACGAGGACAGCACCGGCAAGTCCACCAGTGCCGACCTCCGCGCGGGCCGCCGCAGCTACGCCGTGAGCGCCCTGCTCGCGGCCGCCGACGAGGAGCAGCGGGCCGTGGTGGAGTCCGCGCTCGGCGACCCGCACTGCCCGGCCGCGACGGTCGAACGGATCCGCGAGCTGGCCCGCCGGCTGGGCGTGGACCGCAAGCTCCGCGCCGACATGCGCCGCTGCGCCGAGACGGCCGCCGCCGAGGCCGCGACCTGGCGCCCGCACTGGCGCGAGGAGGCGGTGGCCTTCTTCGAGGGCCTGCCGCTCGCGAACGCGGTGCGGCCGTCCTCGCCGTAGGAGCGGCCACGTTCCCGGGACCGGAGCCGGATCGCAAGGTCGGGTGGGACACCGGCAGTGTCGCGAGAGACGGGACAGGCACAGCGACGGAACGACGGTGGTCGGCGGCGAAGCGCTCCTTCCTCGCCGAAAGGACCACCATGAATTCGGAACGACGCATCGACGCCGCCATTCCACCCTCGCCCTCGCCCTCGCCCTCGCCCTCGGTGGTGTCGTCGCGCCGGCCCCGGCCGCGCACGCGACGCCGCCGGGCTGCTTCTACTACGTGCTGGAGCACGCCCCGGACACCGACCAGCAGCTCATCGAGGAAGCCTGCCTGACCGGCGGGCCCGGAGGCGAGGCGGCGTCCCGGGCCTGTTACCGGAAGCTGCGCGACGACCGCGTACCCACCGTCATCGCGGCCGACGGCTGCCGCATGGCCGCCCAGGAGTAGGGCCTGTCCAGGTGGGTGCGGCGCGGGAGGTCGACCGGTCCGACTTCCCGTGCCGCACCCGACGGCACTCGGTCGGGCCGGCAACGCCCTGCTGCGGCCCGACCGTTCCCCAGGGCGAACAGGCCTCTTGGAAGGCCGCCAGCCGGTGGCGCGGGGCCGAGGTCGGGCCGGCAGGCGTGGCGAGGACGGTGGGGGCGGTGAGGTCGCGGACCTTCCGGGGGTCGCGACCCCCGGAGTGGAGCGGTTCGGGTACTTCCGCGCCCTGGCCGACGTGGCCGCGGGACCGCTGCCGTTCGAGGAGCTTCGGGGCCGACAGGAACGGTACGACGTGTACTTCGGGTCGAGTCCCGTCCGGGATGCGGCACGCGGTTGACAGGTGGACGATCCATCGGCGTCCGACCGATTCGGATCGGCCTGACGCCACGTCAATTCTCCGCGAATCCGGAACCGTCCGACAGGCGGCCGCGAGCAGCGGGAACGTCGACGAACGGCCCCCCGGACCAGTGGCGGGACAATCGGGCGGGCCGGGGAATTGCCGGAACTCCGGAATGCGCGGCGGAGCGGAACGGGAGGGAATCCCCGCGCGAATCGGCAATCGCACCCAGGCACTCCGGGTGACAGAGTGCGTACGCTGCGCAGTCACTCGGGTCACAGGAGACCGCCGAGGCAGACCTCGCCCCGTTCACATGTCAACCACACATCCTTGAAGCGACATCCTCAACAGCCATTGTGGCTCCGCAGGCTCGGCGGGTAGAGTCCCGGTCCGCCGAGCACCGAACAAGTGCTCGCACGGCATTCTTTGGGGCGGGCATGACAAATAACCGCAACATCCACGGGGCCAGTTCCGACTTGATTGACGCGTTCACGGAAACCGTGCGCCGATATCCCGAACGACCGGCGATCGTCCACCACGGGGACGCGCTGACTTACCGCCAACTCGGCGAGTTGGTACGTACCTTGGCCGACGGCCTGGGTACCGCGCCCGGCGTGGTGGCCGTTCCGGCGACCCACACGCCGGACACCGTCGTCGCCCTGCTCGGCATCCTCGCCGCAGGTGGGACGTACTGCCCGGTCGACCCGGCGTTCCCGCCGCAGCGGCGGCAGGACATGCTGGCCGCGGTCGGCTGCCGCACGGCGGTCGGCGACGGCCTCGCTCAACCCGGCCTGCGCGTCGTCGGGTTACCCGACGAAGCCGCGGGCACGACCGCCGCGACGGGGACCGGTCCGGAGCGGACCGAGCCGGAGCGACCGGCGTACCTGCTCTTCACCTCGGGTTCGACCGGGCAGCCGAAACCCGTGGTCACACCGCGCCGGGCGATCTCCGCCACGGTGGACTCCCTGCGCACCCTGTTCGGCCTCACCGCCGAGGACCGGGTGCTGCAGTTCGCCTCGCTGAACTGGGACACCTGCTTCGAGGAGATCCTCCCGGCCCTCACCGGCGGTGCCGCGCTCGTCCTCGACCGCGACGCCCACTCCGGCTCGTTCCCGCGCTTCCTGCGGCTGGTGGAACGGGAACGGATCGGCGTACTGGACCTGCCCACCGCGTTCTGGCACGAACTGGTCCTCCACCTCACCGAGGAGCGCCTCGCGCTGCCCGAGTGCGTCCGGCTGCTGGTGATCGGCGGGGAGGCCGCCAACCCGGCCCGGCTCGCCGACTGGGCCGCCCTGGACACCGGGCGGGTCCGACTGCTCAACACCTACGGGTCCACCGAGACCACGCTGATCACCCATGCCGTCGACCTGCACGGGCCGCTGGCCGCCGCGCGGGACCGGCCGTGGGCGGCGGGCGACCGGGTGCCGATCGGGCGCGCCCTGCCCCACGTGCACGAACGGATCAGCGAGCGGGGCGAGTTGCTGATCGGCGGCCCCGCGGTCGCGCTCGGCTACCTGGGACTGCCCGAGGCCACCGCGGACCGCTTCACCGAGGACGCCGAGGGCGTGCGCTGGTACCGCACCGGCGACCGGGTGGGCCGGGCACCGGACGGTGTGCTGACCCACCAGGGGCGACTGGACGGCGAGTTCAAGGTGCGCGGGATCCGGGTCGACCCGGCCGAGGTCGAGGCGCACCTCGCCGGGCATCCGGGCGTGCACGCCGTCGCGGTCACGGGGACGACCCTGGCCGGGCGGTCGGCGCTGGTCGCGTACGTCGTGCCGCGCGCCGCGGCGACGACCGGAACCCTGGGCGCCGAACTCCGGACGTACCTGCGGGACCGGGTGCCCGGCCATCTGGTGCCCAGCCGGATCACCGTCGTGCCGGAGCTGGTGCTCACGGCGAGCGGCAAGGTCGACCGGGCCGGCTCGCACCGCCTCCACTCCGCGCGCGGCCCCCGCGAGGGCGCCCAACTGCCCGAACCCGCGCACCACTAGCGCCACCGGCGTCACAACCGGCATCAGTGGCAGCACCCGTGCCACCCGCGCCGGCACCCCCGCACCCGGCACCGCCGCCCGGCCCGACAGGAGCCGGAGCCGCGCCCGTCCGTCGCACCACCCGCCCGGCGTACCCACTCGCCGTACCACCTCGGGCCCACCCGTACGGCCCCCGCACCAGGTGCCCCACCGGCGCACCGCAGTCCGACGGTCAAAGGAGATCCTCGTTGAGCAGCGTAGACACCACCCCCGCCGACACGGACGGCCTGGTGACGATCTTCCGCCGCGTCCTGGAGACGGACGACGTCGCGGCGGACTCGGACTTCTTCCTCCTCGGCGGTGACTCGCTCATCGCCACCCGCGTACTGAGCGCGGTCGCCCGGAACTACGGCGTCGAGCTGACCTTCGATGACTTCGTGCTCGCACCGACCCCGGCCGGTCTGGTCGAGCTGATCGCGGCCGCGGGATGACCGGCCCCACCACCAGCGGCCCCACCACGAGCGGCTCCACGACGAGCGGCCCCGCCGCGAACGGCCCCGCACCGGTCGCCTCCGCCGTGGTGATCGGCGCCGGCCTGGCCGGGCTGACCGCCGCGGAGGAGCTGGCGGCGCGCGGGGTGCGGGTCACCGTGCTGGAGGCGCGCCCACGGGTCGGCGGGCGCACGCACGGGATCGAGGTCGCACCCGGTGCCTGGATCGACGCGGGCGCCGCCTACCTCGGCGCCAAGCACACCGAACTCCTGGCGCTGATCAAGGAGCTGGGCCTCGCCACCACGCCCACCACCATGCTCGGCGCGAGCCGGTTCGCGCTCGCCGACGCCACTCCGGTCCCCGACGCGAACGGCGAACCCGCCACCCGGGACGGCCGGTTCCCACCGCTCAACGCCGTCGCGCTCGGTGAACTGTTCGACCGGCTCGCCGAACTCACCGCCCGGCTCGACCCCGAGGCGCCCTGGCGCACCCCGGACGCCGAACGGCTGGACACCCTCACCGCCGCCGAGTGGGCCGAGCAGGAGCTCGACCACCCGGACGCCCGGCTGTTCTTCCCGCTCTTCCTCGGCGAGATGATGGCCGCCGACCCGGCCGACGTCTCGGTCCTGCACATGGCCTTCTACCTGCGTTCGGGCGGCGGACTGCGCTATCTGAACGCCTTCGAGGGCGGCGCCCAGGAGGACCGGGTCGCCGGCGGCGCGCACCTGCTGTGCGAACGGCTCGCCGCCCGGCTGACGGACCGGCGGCCCGGTTCGGTACGGCTCGGCGAACCGGTGCGGTCCGTCGTCCAGGACGGCGAGGGCGTGACCGTGCACACCGAGGGCGGGGCGGCGTACCGGGCCGACGTCGCGGTGGTGGCGCTGCCGCCGCTGCTCGCGGAGTCGCTCGACTTCCGGCCCGTACGGCCGGCCCCGCGCGCGGGCGAACGGACCGGACGCGGCTGCGCGGTCAAGGTCAACCTGGTCTATCCCGCGCCGGTCTGGCGCGAGCACGGGCTCTCCGGCTGGTCGGTCAACGCCCGGGGCCCGCTGCTCTCCACCGTGGACGACTCGCCGGCCGACGCGCCGGACGGCTCCCGGGTCGGCGTGCTCACCGGCTTCGTCACCGGTGCGGAGGCGCACCGCTACGCGGCCCTGGAGCCGGAGGAGCAGCGCGCGGCCGCCGTCGCGCAGGCCCGCTCGCTGTTCCCGATGCTGCCCGAGCCGATCGGCTTCCACTGCACCGACTGGGTGAACGAGCCCTACAGCAAGGGGTGTTACGCGGCCCTCTTCGGCCCCGGCGACTGGTCGCGGCTCGGCCCGGCGCTGACCGCGCCGCACGGCCGGGTGCACTGGGCCGGCACCGAGACCAGTACCGAGTTCTTCGGCCTGCTGGAGGGCGCGATCCGCTCCGGCCGGCGGGTCGTCGCGGAGATCCTCCGCACCGGGGGCTGACCCCCGCTCCGCCGAACCACGAGCACCACCGGCACCACCGGCACCACCTCCCCGGCACGAGCACCCACGCACGAGTTCTCCCTCACCACGCAACCCGCGCTCCGTTCCACAAGAACCGCGGGCCACCCCCCTCAGGAGACCGCCATGAGCGACGAGAGTTCCTCCCCGGACAACGGCGCGTCCGCCGCCACCGCCGCACCCTCCGCCCCCTCCCCGGTCGCACCGCTCGCCGCTCGCGAGCGGCTGATGGCCGAACCGGAGCTCGGGGCCGGCAACTTCCTCGACCACGCCCTCGCCGTGAACCCCAACCGCGCGGTCCCCTTCGCCTACAGCCACCACCTCGACCACCGCGGCGCGGTGGTGCTGCGCGGCCACAGCCTCCAGGACCTCGCCGACCTGCGCGACCGCTACGCCGCCTGGTACCACGCGAACGGCGTGCGCCCGGGCGAGCCGGTGGCGGTGGTGATCGCCGAGGGCCTGGAGCCGCTGCTGCACTTCCTGGCGCTCACCGCGCTGGGCGCCGTCCCGGCCCTGGTGAACGACGCCATGCGGCACGACGTGATGGTCCGCTACCTCAACCACGTCGGCGTGGTCGGCGTGGTCGCCGACGACACCACCCGCCTCGCCGCCGCCTACCGCCAGGACCCGCAGCGCCGCCCCCGGTTCATCGCGCTCGCCGCCGAGATCCAGGCCTTCGACGCGGACGCCTCCGGCGGCCTGCCCGCCGAGTACCCGTACCGGCACGCGGCGGACGATGTGGTCGCGCTGATCCACTCCTCCGGCACCACCGGCACGCCGAAGTCGACGATGCTGGCGCACCGGCAGTTCTGGGACGGCAAGCAGCCGCGCATGGTGCGCTTCCCGGCCGAGCCGGAGGACCGGCTGATGTCGCTGATGCCGCACACCCACGCCGGCGGTCTGAGCTACTTCCTCACCGCGACCCTGCTCGGCCTGCCGACCGTGGTGATGGCGGACTGGCGCCGCTCGGTGGTCGAGCCGGTGATGGAGGCCTTCCGGCCCACCATGGTCGCCTCCTTCCCGCGCACCTTCGTCGAACTCGCCACCGGCGAGCTGCCGGTGGCGGGCGCGGCCAAGGTGCACTCCTGGTTCAACACCGGCGACAGCGCGCACTACGGGCACATCCGCCGGCTGGTGCAGCTGGGCGAGCGCCCGGCCGGGCTGATCCGGCCCTGGCTGCTGCCGCAGGAGAAGGCCGAGCAACCCGCGCTGCCCGGTTCGCAGTTCGTCGACGGGCTGGGCTCCTCCGAGATGGGCATGGCACTGTTCGGCCAGGTCACCACACCGGAGAGCGTCCGCAACGACCGCTGTGTCGGCAAGCCGCTCGAAGTGGTGCGCCGGGCTGCCGTGCTGGACCAGGACGGCAACGAACTGCCGGACGGCACGGTCGGGCTGCTCGGGATCGACTCGCCCTCGCGGACACCGGGCTACTGGAACAACGCGCGGCTGACCGGGAGCTTCGAACTGGCCGGCTACTGGCTGACCGGGGACCTCGCCCGGCGCGACGCCGAGGGCCGGTTCTACCACCTGGACCGCACCGTGGACGTCATCGACACCTCCGCCGGGCCGGTCTACAGCCTTCCGGTCGAGGAGGTACTGCTGGCGGACTGCGCCGAGCTGGTCCGGGACTGCTCGGTGGTGGGCGTGCCCGGTGCCACCGGTGAGGCGCAACGGCCGCTCGCGGTGGTCCAGTTGCAGCAGGACGCGGAGTCCGCGACCGCCGAGGAGGTCCTGGAGGCCGCCAACAAGGCCCTGGTCGGGGCCGGACTGGCCGCGCTCGCCGCCGTCCGGATCGCCCGCACGGCGGCGGACTTCCCGCTCGGGCCGACCGGCAAGGTGCTCAAGCGCGAACTGCGCACCCGCTTCGCCACCCTCCTCACCGCCCAGTAGCACCGGAATGACCGACCACCTCCTGTCCCCCGCGCGCACCCCCGCCGCGCCGGTGACCACCGCGCCCGCACTCCCGACCCCCGCACTCCCGGCCCCCGCACTCCCGGCCGCCGCGCTCCCGACCGCCGCATCCAGCACCGTCACCACCACCGCCGCACCGCCCCCGCTCCGGCAGCCGTACCAGTACGTCCGGGCCCGGCTGGTGGAGCCGGACTGGCGCCGGCTGCCCGGCTGGCGCGACGTCACCGAGGCGCAGTGGCGCGACGCCCAGTGGCAGCGCGCGCACTGCGTCAAGAACGCCCGCCAGCTCCGGGCGGTCGTCGGCGAACTGCTCACGCCCGAGTTCTACGAGCAACTCGCCGCCGATCAGGCCGAGTTCGCGACCATGCCGATCCTGCTGCCACCGCAGCTGCTGAACACCATGGCCGCGCACTCCCCCACCACCCCGGCGGCGTTCACCGCTGCGTTCCTGGCCGACCCGGTGCGTCGCTACATGCTGCCGGTGCTCGCCGACCGGCACCCGCGCTGGCCCAGCCACCCGAAGGCCGAGCGCGACTCGCTGCACGAGGCCGAGATGTGGGTGGTCGAGGGCCTCACCCACCGTTACCCCACCAAGGTGCTGGCCGAGCTGGTCTCCACCTGCCCGCAGTACTGCGGGCACTGCACCCGGATGGACCTGGTCGGCACCTCCACGCCCCAGGTCACCAAGGCCCGGCTGGTGCTGCGGCCGGCCCACCGGCAGGAGCAGATGCTCGACTACCTCAAGCGCACCCCGGCCGTGCGCGACGTGGTGGTGTCCGGCGGCGACCTCGCCAATGTGCCGTGGCCGCAGCTGGAGTCCTTCCTGCTGCGGCTGCTGGAGCTGGAGTCGGTCCGCGACATCCGGCTCGCCAGCAAGGCGGTGGTCGGCCTGCCGCAGCACTGGCTGCAGCCGCAGGTCCTGGAGGGCGTGCACCGGGTCGCGACGATCGCCGCCCGGCGCGCCGTCAACCTCGCCGTGCACACCCACGCCAACCACGTGCGCTCGGTGACCCCGCTGGTCGCCGAGGCGGCCCGGGCGCTGCTCGACGCGGGCGTGCGCGACGTGCGCAACCAGGGCGTGCTGATGCGGGGCGTCAACGACACCCCGGAGGACCTGCTGGACCTCTGCTTCGCGCTCCAGGGCGAGGCGAACATCCTCCCCTACTACTTCTACCTCTGCGACATGATCCCCAACGCCGAGCACTGGCGCACCAGCGTCCACCAGGCCCAGTACCTCCAGGAGGCGATCATGGGCTACCTGCCCGGCTACGCCACCCCGCGCCTGGTCTGCGACGTGCCGCGGCTCGGCAAGCGCTGGGTGCACCAGGCCGTGGCGTACGACCGCGAACGCGGCATCTCCTACTGGACCAAGAACTACCGCACCGCGCTCGAGGCCCGCTCGGGCGACGCCGCGCCGTCCGGCGACGACCCGTTGGAGCGCCGCCACCCCTACTACGACCCGGTGGACACCCTCCCCGAGTCCGGCCGCCGCTGGTGGACGGAGCGGGCCGCGCGCGCCGCGGCCGCCGCACCGGCCCCGCAGGAAGGAGCAGCACGGTGACCGACCGCACCAGCTCGCAGGAAGCCGCCGCGCGGGAAGCCGGCCCGCAGGAGGCCGCCGCGCAGGAGGCCGCCCCGCTGCGCCGGATGTGCTGGATCTTCCCCGACCGCGAGTCGACCCGGACCACCGCGATGTGGCGGTACTTCTTCTGGGACCTCTACGAGGAGATCGCCGAGGAGCTGGGCCTCTCCTGGTGCCGGCACTCCCCGGACGCCGTCACGGTGGACGCCAGTGACCCCGCCCGCCCGGTGGTGTACGTGGACGAGGAGCCGGTGACCCCGCAGGACACCCTGTTCGTCACCGCGCTGTACTCGCTGCCGTACCAGTCGATGGACATCTTCAACCAGTACTCGCTGTACACGGTGCTGGAGCAGGCCGGGTTCTACCTGCCGTTCCCGCCGTACGTCTCGCTGATCGGCAACGACAAGGTCGCCACCGTGCTGCACCTGGCCGACTCGCCGGTACCGCCGATCCCGTCGATCCGGATCGGCTCCGGCCGGGACGTCGCCAAGCACCAGTACGAGGTGGCGCTCGACCGGCTGACCTACCCGGCGATCGTCAAGCCCGCCGGCTGGTGCGGGGGCGGCGGGATCAACCTCGCCCGCGGGCCGGAGGACATCCGCGGTCTGGCCAGCCTCGCCCAGGGCGGGGACACCACGCTCGTCGCCCAGCCGTACCTGGGCGACGGCACCGTCGACTACCGGGTGTACGTGGTGAACGGCGAGCCGTACGCGGTGATGCGACGGGTGCCGGAGGCCGGTTCGCCGGTGGCCAACGCCAGCCGGGGCGGGACGATGGAGTTCCCGCCCGTCCCGCCGGAACTCGCCGAGGCCACGGCCTACTTCGCCGAGAAGCTGAGGATCCCGTTCTTCTGCGTGGACTTCCTGTACGACGGCGAGAAGTACTGGTTCTCGGAGCTGGAGCCGGACGGCGTGATCGCCCCGGACTTCACCGACCCGGACCGCTCGCTGCAGCGCGACATCGTCCGGGCCCGGTTCACCGCCTACCGGGACGCCCACGCCAAGTGGCTCGCCGACGGCACGCCGTCCGCCCCCGTCGGCCTGATGTCCCCCCTCCCGCACCGCACCCCGACCCCCGCCCCCGCGACCGCCACCCCGACGACCCTCGCCCCGACGACCTCCGCCCCCCGATCGGAAACCCGATGACCGACGCGTTCTCCCTGCCGCCGGACGCGGCCGAACCACGACTGACCGTCGCCGCCGCCACCCTGGAGCGGCTGCGCACCGTGCCCGCGCTCGCCCCCCGCTACGCCGACCGCCCGGCGGCCGTCCGCACCCTGGACGAGCTGGCCGCGCTGCCGCCGCTGCTCAAGGACGACCTGAACACCGCCCTCGCCCACCTGGAGCCGCGCTCCGACACGGCCGCCACCTGGCTGTTCCAGAGCGGCGGTTCCACCGGCGCGCCCAAGGTCGGCTACGCGCCGACCGGGTTCTACATGGCCGGGGTGCACGAGCACTGGCCGGTGCTGGACCGCGCGGACGTGTTCGCCAACGCCTGGGGCGCCGGCCGGATGTGGGGCGCGCACTTCCTGGCCGCCGCGCTGGCCGACCGGGCCGGCTGCCGGGTGATCGCGCTCGGCTCGATCACCCGCGAGGAGTACCCGGACTGGCTGGGCTTCCTCGCCGACCGCGGGGTGACGGCGATCGGCGGCACCCCCAGCGTGCTGCGGCTCTGGTTCGCGCACGCCCGCGCGGCCGGGCTGAAGCTGCCCTCGCTGCGCAAGGTGCTGTGGCTGGGCGAGGCCTGGCAGCCGCAGCTGGAGGAGGACCTCGCGGTGGTCGCGCCCGGGGCCCGCCGCTGGGGCATGTTCGGCTCCACCGAGACCTGGGTGGTCGGCACCAACACGCCCGACTGCCCGGCCGACACCTTCCATCCGCTGCCCACCCAGCTGGTGCACGCCGGAGCGGACGGGCTGCTGGACTTCACCACCCTCGACCCGGAGATGCTCAACCCGGTGCTCCGCTACCGCACCGGGGACGCGGGCGGGCTGACCACCTGCCCGTGCGGCCGCCCCGGCGCCGCGATGCGGGTGCTGGGGCGACGGGACAATGTCGTCCAGGTGCGCGGCCTCGGCCTGCACGTGGACGAGCTGGTCGCCCGGGCCGAGCGGGAGCCCGGCGTCTCCCGGGCCCAGGTGGTGGTCACCGAGGACGGCGGCCGGGCCACCGGCGTCGAGGTGCTGCTGCTGGCCGACCCGGCCGCCGGGGTGGACCCGGCGGCGCTGCGGGCCGAGCTGCTGGCCGGGACGTTCACCCTCAGCACCGCGTTCCAGCACGACCCCGAGCACGTGACGGTCCGGGTCGTCGAGGCGCTGGTCAGCAACGACCGCACCGGCAAGACCGCCTCCCTGGTGGTCCGCGGGGAGGCCTCGTGAAGCTGCGAAAGCCGGCGGACCTCGGGCGCGGCTTCAACCTGTTCTGGACCGGCCAGACCGTCAGCGTGGTCGGCGACCGGATCACCGTGTTCGTCGTCCCGACCCTGATGATCTTCGTGCTGCACGCCTCCGCCCTCCAGGTCGGCGTGGTGGCGATGGCCCAGTACCTCGGCATCCCGCTGCTGGGCCCGGTCGCCGGAGTGCTGGTGGACCGCTGGGACAAGCGCCGCACCATGCTGGTCTGCGACCTGCTCCGACTGGCCGCCGTCCTGGTGATCCCGCTCGCGTACTGGCTGGACCTGCTCTCCACCCCGCTGCTGTTCGGCTGTGTGGCCGTGATCAGCGGCGCCACCATCTTCTTCAACGTCGGGTACCTGATCGCCGTCCCCGCGGTGGTCCCCGAGGAGCGGATGGTGCGCGCCTACTCCCGGCTGGAGGGCAGCAACTCGGTCGCCGAGGTGGCCGGGCCCTCGATCGCCGCCGGCCTCTACAGCGCGCTCGGCGTCGGTGCCCTCGTGGTCGACGCCGCCAGCTACCTGATCTCCGCCACCTGCTTCCGCTACATGCGGCCGTGGGGCGAGCGCACCGTCGTCGAGGGCACCGTCTGGGAGCGGCTGACCATCGGGTTCCGGATGAACTGGGCCGACCCGGTGCTGCGCCGGGTGGTCCTGGCGGCGGTCACGCTCAACTGCGGCGGGCCGGTGTTCGTCACGGTGCTGCCCGTGCTCGCCTACCGGGGCCTGGACCTCTCGGTCGGCCAGTTCGGCGCCGCCATGTCGGTCGGCGCGGTCGGCGCGCTCACCGGCGCCGTGGTCGCCCCCAGGATCAGCCGGCGGCTGGGCCTGGGCCGCACCCTGGCCTGGTCGCTGCTGCTGCACTGCCTGGTCGGGCTGGGCGTGCTGGCCGCGCCCGCGCTGCCCTCCGTGCTCGTGATCGCGGTGACCATGGGCTGCTACGGCTTCTTCATGTCCTGCATCAACGTGTGCAGCGCACCCACCCGCCAGTCCCGGATGTCCGCCGAGCACCAGGGCGTGATGCACGCGGCGTTCCGCACCGTCACCTGGGGCGTGATCCCGCTCGCCGCGCTGGTCGGCGGCCTGGCCGTGTCCGCGCTCACCGACCCGCTCGGGGTCCTGGACGCGGCGCGCTGGACGATGGCCGGCGGCACCCTGCTCGCCGCCTGCTCCTTCCTGCCCGCTCTCGGCGTCCAGGGCCGGATGGACGCCGCCGCCCGCGAGGCGGAGCAGCGGCCCACCGACGCCCGGCCCGAGCCCGAGCTGACGGAGAGCGCACCGTGAGCGCCGCACCGGCCGACGGCGTCCTGCTCGTCACCGGCTGCTCATCCGGCATCGGCCTGGCCACCGCCGTGGCCGCCGCCCGGGCCGGGTTCACCACCGTGGCCACCCTGCGCGACCCGGACCGCGCCGACGACCTGCGGAAGGCCGCCGGGGAGGCCGGGGTGGAGCTGGACGTCCGCCGGCTCGACGTCACCGACGCCGCCTCCGTCGCCGCCTGCGTCGACGGCGTGGCCGCCACCCACGGGCGGCTGGACGCGGTGGTCAACAACGCCGGTGTCTCCAACTCCGACCCCACGCTGGAGATGTCCACCGACGCCGCGCTGCGGGCCAATCTGGAGGTGAACTTCTTCGGCGTGATCGCCGTGAGCCGCGCCGCGCTGCCGCTGCTGCGCGCCTCCGGCGGCCGGCTGGTCACGATCGGCAGCGTGCACGGCGTGGTCGGCCAGCCGTTCAACGAGGCGTACTGCGCCGCCAAGGCCGCCGTCGAGGGGTTCATGGAGAGCCTCGCCCCGGTGGCCGGCGCGCACGGCGTGCGGGTCTCCGTGGTCGTCCCCGGCTTCGTGCCGGACACCCGGTTCGGGATCTTCCCCGACATCGACCGCCGCACCATCGCGGCGGCCTCCGGGCCCTACGCGCCGACCTTCGAGGACTACCTCGCCTGGGTCGGCGGCCAGGGCTGGGAGGCCGCCGGACAGCCCGCCCGGGAGGTGGCCGAGGTCGTCGTGCGCACACTGCGCGCCGAACGGCCCGCCTTCCGGGTGCCCACCAACGCCTGGGCCGCCGACTACCTGGCGCAGAAGCTCGCCGACCCGGACGGCTCGGCCGTCCAGACCCTCGCCCGTACCTGGATCGGCCGCCCCGACCCCAGCTGACCCGCCGCTGACCCACTGTCAGGAGTCCCGCGCATGCCCGCCAAACCGCTGCCCGAACTGATCGACTTCGCCCGCCGCAACTCCCCCTTCTACGCCGACCTCTACCGGGACCTGCCGGAGCGCGTCGAACACCTCTCGCAGCTCCCGCTGATCGAGCAGACCGCGTTCTGGGCCGCCAACTCCTGGCCGGACAACCGCCTGCTGACCGGACCGCTGCTCGACGGCGGCGTCTACAAGACCGGCGGCACCACCGGCGTCCCCAAGTTCTCCCCCTGGTCGCGCACCGAGCACGCCGACTCGGTCACCGCCTTCGGCGCGGGCCTGGTCCAGGCCGGCCTCAAGCCCGGTCACCGGGTCGCCAACCTGTTCTGGGCCGGCGAGCTGTACGGGGGCTTCCTGTACATCGAGAACGCCCTGCACCACGCCCCCGTGGACAACGTCCGGCTGCCGGTCGGCGCCGCGCCCGACGCCTACGTCGCCGGGCTGATCTCCGACTTCGGGGTGGACGTGCTGGCCGGCGAGCCGATGAAGCTCAGCTCGGTCGCCGAGTACCTGGTCAAGCACGGGCAGGTGGCCGAGCGGATCGAACTCCTGCTGTTCGGCGGGGACCTGCTCTTCGCCGACCTGCGGCCGATCCTCTCCCGCGCGTTCCCCAACGCGGCCGTCGCCTCGATCGGCTACGCCTCGGTGGACGCCGGCCTGGTCGGCGCGCCGGTCCCCGGCGACGACGTCCGGGTGCACGAGGCCTTCCCGAACCGGACGGTGGTGGAGCTGGTCGACGACGTCACCGGCGAGCCGATCACCGAACTCGGCGTGCCCGGCCGGGTGGTGGTCACCAATCTGTTCCGCACCCTGATGCCGATCCTGCGCTACCCCACCGGCGACCGGGCCGAGTGGGTCGATCTGGAGCGCGGCCGGTTCCGGCTGGTCGGACGGTCGGTCGAGGGTGCCCGGGTGGGCACCGTGGCGATGCCGACCGAGGAGATCCGCGCCGTCCTGCTCGCCCACGACCCGGACCAGGTGATCTCCGGGATGCAGATGGTGCAGCGCCGCTGGGACGGCAAGGACGGGCTGGTGCTGCGACTCGGGTACACCGAGGAGCCGCCGGCCGGTCTGGCCGGGACGCTGGTCGAGGCGGTGTACCGGGCCCGGCCGCTCTACCCGGACGACGTGGCGGCGGGGGTGATCCACGACCTGGAGGTGGAGTGGGTGCCCCGCGCGGAGCTGGTCACCAACCCGCGCACCGGCAAGCTCCAGCAGGTCGTGGACGAGCGCCCGCCGGCGTGACGCGCCCGTGGGCCGGGGGGAATCCGCTCCCCCGGCCCACCCCGCCGCTCAGGCCGTGTGCGGCTGTCCTGCCAGCATCACGCTCTGGCCCCGGAATTCCGCGATCACCTTTTCGGCCGCATTCCGCACCGTCACGTCGTAAATGCCGGTGCGCCCGGAACGCGTGCGTTCCACCGCCTCCGCCACCAGTTCGTCCCCGACCGCCGCCGGTGCCAGGAAAGTCACCTGCGCGGCCTGCGCCACCGTCACCGGGCCGTAGCTGTTGCAGGCGTAGGAGAAGGCCGCGTCGGCGAGCAGGAACAGGTAGCCGCCGTGCGCGATGCCGTGCCCGTTCACCATCGCCGGGGCCACCGTCATCCGCATCGACGCCCGCCCGGTGGACACCTCCTCGAGCGTGATCCCCAGGCCCTGGCAGGCCAGGTCGCGCTCGTACAGGGCGGCCATCCGGGAATTCGGCACCGCGGCCCCGGCCGCACCCGGCGAGTCCGGCGCCCCCGCCGAATCCGCCGCCCCCGCCGAATCCTCGACGGCCACGGTGTCCACGCTCATGACGCCCTGCTTTCCCCGGGAACAGCCCGAAACGGTCGGTCGGTGTGCCGTGCGTGCGTATTGCACCCGCATTACACCGAGGCCCGTGACGGGCTGTCAACGGTCTCCCGACGGGGACGGAAAGTCCGTCAGGAGAACTCAGAGCAGCCGCTTGATGTCCCCCCGCGCCCGGTAGAACGAGCCGCTGCCGGACTCCAGCACCTCGGCCACCAGGTAGCGCGCGCCGGGCACCCGGATGTCCTTCGGGAACTGCACCCGGCGGGTCGCGTCGTAGCCCGGCGAGACCACCCGCACCCGCAGCCGGGTGCCGTCCTGCACGCACTCCACCTCGATGCCGCCCGCGGCGCCGACCGAACCGACCGCCACCGACTCGATCTCCGCGCCGGCCACCGCCGCCGTCCAGCCGCTGCCGTCCACCTCGGCGGCCTCCGGCAGCCGGCCCTCCTCGGCCGCGCGCACCGCCCCCTCGCTCGCGTCCAGGCAGACCAGCGAACCGTCCGTGGTCACCAGGTACAGCCGGCCGTCCCGGTACTGCATGCTGTACGCCGAGCCGGAGCCGGTGCCGAGCTTCCACAACCGGGTGCCGTCGGCGTCGAAGCAGTACACCGAGGAGTGGTTGTCCCCCGCGAACACGTACCGGCCGTCGGGCGAGGCGGCGCAGGAGAACACCGCGGCGTCGCAGCGGTAGCGGGCCACCTCCGAACCGTCCGCCTTGCGCAGCCGGTGCACCCAGCCGCGCCCCGTACCGGCGAACACCTCCTCCCGCTCCTGCCAGCCGAACAGCACCTCACCCTCGGTGCGGGTGTGCCAGACCGGGGCGCCGCCGCGCGCCGCGTACCGGCTCACGCCGCGCGAATGGCCGTGGTAGACGCCGTCGTTGTCGCAGCGCACCATCCAGCCGTCGGTGCCCTCGGCCGAGCGCCGCCACTGGAACTCGTCCTCGTGGTCGACGGTGGTGATCCCGCCGCGCGCGTCGGCCACGCCGAGCACGCCGTCGTGGATGTCCAGCCAGTAGATGTCGACGTCCTCGGCTATCTCGTACGCCACCCGCGGCACCTTGCCGCCCAGGTCGTACACCTTGCCGTTGTCACAGCCCGCGTAGATCCACCAGTCGTCCGCGACGATGCACTTGACGCCGTCCGGCAGCCCGAAGCGGCCGGTCACCGCGCCGTCGTGGGTCAGCGTGTAGACGTCGCCGCGCTCGTTGCCCACCCAGGCGTGCTCCTCGCCGACGAAGATGCCGAACGCCGCCGCGCCGGAGCTGAACCGCCACAGCACCGGCGCCTGCCGGGCCGTCGAACGGGTGCTGACGATCGCCCGCCGCGTCACCGCCCGCCGCTCGCGCACGCCGCGCACCGCCGGGGCGTAGCCCTTGCGGACCTTCTCGCCGATCTTCTTGGCGGCCGCCGCCGCGGCCTTCTCCGGCGTGGGGTAGGCGGTGGTCTTCGTCTGGCCGCTCTCGCCGATCCGCCCGTAGGTGATGGTGACGTCCACGCCGGCCACCAGGACCTCGTAGAACTTGTGCGCGCTGCCGCTGTCCTCGGACAGCTCCAGGTACGTCGACTGCGTGTCGGTGGCAGTGGCTGACATGGCGTGGGCCCCTTCCGGGCACGGGCGTGACGGGTTGCTTCGGCGCTGCGGGCGCGGTGCCCGGCGACACCTCAGAACCTAGCCCCCGGCACCGACAGGGCCCCCGCGGGCCCCTCCCCCGTCCCGGGCCCCCGTCGGCGGCGCGGGCCGGACCGCACCGGACGGCGACGAACCACCCGCCCCCGCACCGCCCGGACGCCCCCCGCGGTCTGCCCGAACGGACCTTCCGCCGCGCCACCCGCTCTGACAGCATCGTCCGCTCCGGTCACCAGGGGCCGGGATCGGCGACCGCCCGCCCGCAGGGACGGGCGCAGGGGGCGGGAGAACGCGGATGCAGGGCAGCCCGGCGACGGCGACCACCCCACCCCGGGCGCGCACCGGGCACCGGCCCGCCCGCTGGGTCCGCGTCCGGCTGCGGGCCGCGCCCTGGACGGCGCTGCTCAACGGCGTGCTGGTGTTCGTGGTGGTGCTGCTCTGCGCCGGGCTCCCCCGGGGTGTCGACCGGGGCGAGGACGCCGCCCTGCACGACTTCCTGCGCGACCGCGGCATCGGCGCGACCAGCCTGGTCAGCCGCTCCGACCTCCGCCACGACGACGACTCCGCCACCCTGGCCTCGGTCGCCGCGCACCTGACCGCCCGCACCGGCGGGGAGTTCCGCGTCTCGGCGAGCGGACCGGTGTTCGGCGTCCGCGGCATCAGCTCGAAGATCCTCGGCAATCCGCAGCTGTCCCGGCCCGACGGCCCGTCCCCGCGCCTGGAACTGCGCCACCTGGCCGGGCTCGCCGAACACGCCACCCTGGTCGAGGGCCGCTGGCCGAGCGCCACCCCCGGCCGGCCGCTGGCGATCGTGATCGCGGAGCAGGCGGCCGAGAAGCTGAACATCCGGGTCGGCGACGTGCTGACGGAGGAACACCTGCCCGGCGGCAGGCCGTCGCCGGACACCGAGGTGGTCGGCACCTTCCGGGTGAACGACGACCACGACCCGTACTGGACCGACCTCTACTGCCTGCGCTGGCCCTGTCTGGAGATCCCGGAGACCTTCGAGTGGCTCCGGCTCTGGAAGGCGGTCGGCCTGACCGGCGGCGACGACCTGCCCCGGCTGATGGAGTGGGCCAAGGGCGGTGAACTCTCCTGGCGGCTGCCCGTCGACCCGGACTCGCTGCGCGCCGACCGGCTGCCCGAGGCCGCCCACGAACTCGCGAGCTACCTGAGCGGCCCCACCGGCGCCGAGCTGGCGGCCGCCACCGGCCGCTCCGACCTGCGCACCTTCTCCACGCTGCCGGACCTCTTCGCGCTCGCCACCGCCCGCCGGGACGCCGCCGCCCCGCTGGCGGCGCTCGGTCCGGCCGGGCTGGCCGGCGTCGTCACCGTCGTCCTGTGCCTGGCCGCCGCGCTGGCCGCCGACCGGCGCGGCCCCGAACTCCTGCTGCTCCAGGCCCGCGGCGGCTCCCGCCGGGGCCTGCTGCGGAGGCTGCTCGGCGAGGGTGCCGCGGTGGTCCTGCCCGGCGCCGCCCTCGGGACCCTGCTCGCCCTCCTGCTGCTGCCCACCCCCCGCTGGGGCCCCGCGCTGTCCGCCGCGGTGGCGGCCACCCTGTGCGCGCTGCTGGCCTTCCCGGCCCGCGCCCTGGTGCTGCTGACCCCCCGTCGTGCCGTCCGGCGCGGCGGTGCGCGCCGGCTCGTCGGGGAACTCGGCCTGCTCCTGCTGACGGCCGCCGCGGTGGTCGAGGTCCGCCGGCGCGGCGCCGCCCCGCCCGGCGCCGGGATCGACCCGCTGCTGGTCGCCGCCCCGCTGCTGATCGCCCTCTGCACCGGCCTGCTGCTGGCCCGGATCCAGCCGCCGCTGATCGGTGCCCTGGCCCGGGCGGTCGGCCGGCGGCGCGGCGCGGTCGGCTTCCTCGGACTGGCCGGCGCGGCGCGCGGCGCCGGCGGCCGACCGCGCCCGGCCGTGCTGCCGACGCTCGCGCTGCTGCTCGCCGTCACCACGGCCGGGTTCGGCGCCGACGTGATCGGGGCGGTCGACTCCGGCCGGACCCGCGAGGCCCGCCTCGCCACCGGCGGCGACGTCATGGTGAGCGCCCCCAAGGGCTTCGGCCTGGCCGGTTCCTTCGCCGAGCGGGCCGGCCGGCTGCCCGGCGTCCGGGCCGCCACCGAGGTCACCCTGCTCACCGACGCGGCGGTGCTGCGCCCGGACCGGCCCCACCTCACCATCAGCCTGGTGGTCGTCGAGCCGACGGCCTACGCGGAGATCTCCCGCTCCCTCGGACGCGGCGCCTTCGACCCGGCGCTGCTGGCCGCGCCCGACGGCCCGACCGGACCGGACGCGCGCGAGGTCCCCGTCCCCGCCCTGTACTCGCGCGGGCTGGTCGAGCAGCTCGGCGGCCGGGCCGGGGCGGAGCGGATCTACCTGACCAGCACCGGCGAACTGCGCGCCCAGTACGCGGGCACGATCGACGCCACCCCGGCGCTGCGCGACTCCACCCACCCGTTCGTCGTGCTCCCGGCCGGGCCCGCCACCGCCCGGGTGCCCGGACTCGCGGACCACGGCCACTGGTTCGCCGTCGGCGACATCGACGCGACGGCCGTCCGCTCGCTGACCCGCGACCTGCCCGTGCACCCGATCGTCGCGGACACCGCGCGGCGGACCGGCGTCCCGGTGGTCGGCCCGGACCCGGACGACATCCCGGACGGCTACCTGGTGAAGACCAGCGCCGCGCTCACCGCCGAACTCACCGAGGACCCGCTGCGGCAGGCCGCGGTCCTGGTGTTCCGGGTCGGGACCGCCGGGGCCGGCGCGTTCGCCCTGATCGCCGCCCTGCTCACACTCGTCCGCGCCGCCCCCGACCGGTCCGCCGCGCTGGCCCGGCTGCGCACCATGGGGCTGCGCCCCCGTCAGGGGCTGGCGCTGATCCTGGTCGAGACCCTGCCGCAGACGCTGCTCGCGGCGGCCGGCGGCCTGCTGGCCTCGCTCGCCGCCGTCGTCCTGCTCGGCCCGGCGCTCGACCTGTCCGCCCTGCTCGGCACCGACGTGCCGCCGGGCCTGCCGCTGCGCCCGGGCGCGGTCCTCCCCCCTGCGCTGGCGCTGACCGCGCTGGTCACCGTCGGGGTGCTCGCGCAGGCCCTGATCGCCGGGCGCCGCCAGGTCGCCAAGGAACTCCGGGCCGGCGACACGGTCTGACCCCGGCCCGGACCGGCCCGCCGGAGGAACCTTGTGGCCCGGTTGTGAAGATCGCTAACATGCGCCGAGCGGCCTCGTGGAGCGGCCCCGGGGAGCGCCGGAGAAGGGCGGACCGTGGCAGGGCTGTCGGCGTTACCCGGACGGGACGAGGAGCGCGCCCTGCTGGCCCGGGCCGTGGACGGGCTGTGCGCCGGGCACGGCGCGGTGCTCGACCTCGCGGCCGATCCCGGCCTCGGCAAGACCGGCCTGCTGCACCTGCTCGCCCGGCTGGCCGCCGACCGCGGCGCCACCGTCCTGCGGGCCCGCGCCGAGGGCCCCGACGCCAAGCCGTACCAGGTGTACCGCGACGCCCTGGGCGGCGACGTCCCGCCGCCGGGCAGCGCCGACGGCATCCCCTGGGACACCGGCGCCGACCGCGACCTCCTCCGCGCCCTGCGCGACCGGTGCGCGGACCCGGCCGGCACCGTGCTCCTGCTCGACGACTTCCACCACTGCGACCCGGCCTCCGCCCGGCTCACCGAGCGCCTCCTCGGCGAACCGCCGCCGGACCGGCTGCTGCTGGTCCTCGCCCACCGCCCCCGGCAGACCCCGCCCGCCCTGCTCGCCGCGCTCGACGCCGCCAAACAGGCGGGCGCCGTCCTGCGCGTCGAACCCGCGCCGCTCACCGCCGCCGCCGTCGCCGCCCTGCTCCCGGCGGCCGACGAGCACCGCGCCGAGCGGCTGCACGCGGCCTCCGGCGGCAACCCCCGGATCCTGCACCTGCTGCTGGCCGCCGGCCCCGACCCCGACCACTGGCCCGAGCGCTCCGACGCCGCCGCCGGACCGCTGCTGCGCGCCGCCGCTCCCCTGATCGCCGAACTCGACACCCTCCCCCCGGCGGTCGCGGACGTCCTGGCGGCCGCCGCCGTGCTCGGCGAACCGTTCCGGCTCGGCGACGTCGCCCGGGTCGCCGGGGAGCACACCGACCGCACCGCCGACGCGCTCGCCGAACTCGGCCGGGCCGACCTGGTCCGCTCCCTCGGCCCGGGCCGCGACCTGGCCTTCCGGCACCCCGCACTCGGCCGCCTGGTCCACCACCGGCTCAACCCCGGCCTGCGACTGAACGCCCACCGCCGGGCCCTCGCCCTGCTCGAGGCACGCGGCGCCCCGGCCGCCGCCCGCGCCCGGCACGCCGAGCAACTGCTGCTCGGCGGAGGCCCCGCCGAGGCCGTGCCGGTACTCGTCGAGGGCGCGGCCGAGGTCGTCGTCCGCTCACCCGCCACCGCCGCCCGCTGGCTGCGGGCCGCGCTGGAGTCCGCGCCCGCCGACACCCACGACGCCCGGACCAGGGTCGCCCTGGCCCTGGACCGCTGCCGGGCCCTCACCGCCGCCGGCCGGCTGGAGCAGGCCCGGGCGCTCGGCCACGAGATCCTGCGCACGCCCGGCGGCCTGCCGGAGCCGCTCGACGTCCAGGCCCTGGCGGTCTGCGTCGGTGTCGAACGGCTGCTCGGCCGGTACGCCGAGGCCGACGCGATGGCCCGCACCGTCGTCGACCGGCTGCCCCGCCCGCTGCCCGCCCCGCTGCCCGCCGCGACCGCCGACCTGGTCCTCGACTACGGCCTGCTGCACGCCGTCCGCGGCACGGCGGCCGAGGTCCGCGCGCTCGCGCACGAAGGCGCCGCCGCCGCCGCGGCCACCCCCGGCGCCGAGGACGGCCGCACCGCGCTCCGCGTCCTCGCCGCCTTCTGCGACAGCTACGCCGGCGACTTCGCGCTCGCCGCCCCCGAGGTCGAACGCTGCGGCCGGCTCGTCGACGCCCGCCCGGACACCGTCGCCGGACGCGCCCCCGACGTCCTGGCCCTGCTCGGCTGCGCCGAGCTGTACGTGGAGCGCTTCACCGACGCCCACCGGCACCTCAGCCGCGGCCTCGCCACCGCCAGCGGCGGCGCCCACAAACACCTCGCCGTCAACCACCTGCTCGGCCTGTCGATCCTGGACCAGTGGGCCGGCCGGCTCGACCTGGCGCAGCGGCACGCCCGCGAGGCCGAACGGCTGGGCACCGAGATCGGCGCCCCCGACGTCGTCGGCCTGGCCATGGCGATGCGCGCCAGCGCGCTCCTGTGGGCGGCGCCCCGGCGCCGGACCGCCGAGGTGGTGGCGCTGGCCGAGCAGGGCCTGCGGCGCACCGTGCCCGGCAGCGGCTGGTGGGCGGGTTCCGCCGTCGGACTGCTCGCCCAGGCCCGGCTGGTCGGCGGCGACCCGGCCGCCTGCCTGCGCACCCTGCTGGAGGAGAGCGGCGGCGAGGACCTGCACCTGCTCCAACCGGCCGCCCACCCCTCGCTGTTCGCCCTGATGACCACGGCCGCACTGCTGTGCGGCGACCTCGACACCGCCCGCCGCAGCGCCCGCGCGGCGGACGCGGCCGCCGAGCGGCTCGGGCGGCTGCCGTTCCAGCAGTCGCAGGCCGACCGCGCGGCCGCCGCGATGGCGTTCGTCGACGGCGACCCGGCGCGCGCGGCCGAACTCGCCCTGGGGGCCGCCCGGGTGCTCCGGGGGCTGCGGATGCCCGTCCAGTACGCCTGGACGGTGATCGCCGCCGCCCCCGTGCTCGCCCAGGCGCACGGCCCCGCGGCCGCCCTGGGCGAGCTCGACGAGGCACTCGACGCGGCCCGTGCCTGCGGCGCGCTGCGGTTGTGCGAGGACGGGGCCCGGGTGCGGGCCGCCCTGACGTCCGGCGGCGCCGGCGGCTCCCCCGCCGACCCGGTCCCCGACCCGTCCGAGCCGGCCGCCCTGCTCGGCTCCCTGCTCAGCGCCCGGGAACGCGAGGTGGCCGAACTCGCCGCCGACGGCCTGCCGTCCCGCCGGATCGCCGAGCGCCTGGTGCTCAGCCCCCGCACGGTAGACGCCCATCTCGGCAGCATCTACCGCAAGCTCGGCGTCTCCTCCCGCTCCGCCCTCGCCCGGCTGCTGCACGGCCCCGGCGATCCGGCAGGTCGGGACCCGATTAGGTAGGCAACTTGCGCAGTTCTACCGATGCCCCGGTACGGGAGCGGCCGCGAGACTCGTCCGCGACGGGGGCGGGACACCGCACGCCGGACGCCCCGCGTTCCCCTCACCCTCGACCCCCCGACCGTGGAGAGACCGTGCAGCTCAAGAAGGCCCTCGGGGCCGTCGCCCTCGGCGTCACCGTCCTGACCGCCGTGCCCGCCCTGGTGGTGCCGCAGATGGCCGCCGCCGCCGACTGCTACACCAGCTGCGACCCCTGGGACGACCCGAACTACGTCAACGACCCGATCGTCGTCATCGGCCACAACCCCCCGCCGCCCAGCGAGGGCTGGCCCTTCCCCTGGCACGGCGGCGGTGGTGGCGCGGCCTCCGCGCACGTCCAGGCGTACGGCGAGAAGTTCGAGGACAAGCAGTTCTGCCGGAGGAACGGCACCCCCAATCCGGAGAAGCTCAACGTCACGGTCCAGGTGGCGACCGGGTACAAGGTGACGGCGAGCCTCTCGGCCGAGGCGCTGGGCGCCCTCAAGGCCGCCATCGGCGCCGAGGTCAACTCCACCGTCACGACCACCCACAGCGTGGACGTCACGCTCCAGCCGGGCCAGAGCTTCGGGGTGTTCGCCCAGTACCAGACGGTCACCTACTCGATCACCCTGCCCGGTGGTCAGACCCAGCTGGTCGACGTGCAGGTGCCGACCAACACCATCATCGACCACGCCTGCCAGTGACCGGCACACTCTCCGTGGCGGCACGACGGATCAAGCCCGTCGTGCCGCCGCCCGGCGCCCGGGCGGTACCGGCCGAGGACCGCGCCCGGGCGCTCGAGGCCCTGGCCGCGCTGACCGCCGCCGCGGCGCACCTCGGCGACCCCGACCTCTTCCACCGGCCCCGGGCCCGCGCCCGGCTGCACCTGCGCCACGTCGGGGCGACCGATCCCCGGCTGCTCGCCGGACAGTTGGCCTCGGCGGCGGAGAACCGGGTCGCGGCAGGGCTGCTCGCCGTCCGTTCGGTCCGCGCCGAACTCGCCGAACAACCGCTCGAGCGCCCGCACTTCACCCCGGACGCGATCGCCGAACTGCACCGGCTGCTGGTCGCCGCCGACCCCAACATCCCCGGCGGCGGCGGATTCCGCCGCACCACCGCCAGGATCAGCTGGCCCGACGGGCAGCGCTTCGTCATCGCCGTCGCCCCGGGCCGGCCCCTGCTCGGGCAGATGGAACGCTGGTACCGCTGGGGCGCCCGCACCACCTCCCCCGCGCTGGACCTGGCCGCCCTCCAGGTGCTGCGGTTGTTCACCGTCCACCCCTTCCCCGACGGGAACGGCCGGATCGCCCGACTGCTGGCCCAGTGCGACCTGGTGGGCGCCGGACTGCTGCCCGGACTGCTGCTCGACCTGGACGGCTGGGTCGACGCCAACCGGGACGCCCACGACCGGGCCGTGGTCGCGGCCGCCGAGGGCGATCTGCCGCTGTGGGGGGCGCTGTTCGCCCGCGCAGTCACCGAGACCGCGCGACACCGGACCGCGACCCTCGCCGAGCACCGGCGGATCCTCGCCGCCGCCACCGCCCGCGTCGCCGACGATCCGGCGGCGGTCGCGGTGCTGGACGCGCTCCGCGCCGCCCCCGCCGTCTCGGCCGAGTCCCTGCGCGAGCTGCTTCCGGAGGACCCGCGCCCGGCCCTCGCCCGCCTGCGGAGCGCCGGGATCCTCGCCCCGCACCCCCGCCTGCCCGGAGCACTCGTCCACCCCCGCCTGCTGGCCGTGCTCGACGCCCCGTACGCACCGCCGGCGGACCACTGACGGACCACTGACGGACCGCCGGCGGACCACCGGGCGATCCCTGAGGATCCCTGACGCTCGGTCAACCCCGGGGCTTCCCGTCCGCGGGGATCGCGACCAGGCCCTGATCGGTGTTGCCGAGCAGGAGTCCGCCGCCCGCCCAGAGCGCGACCGGGCCGAAGCCGCTCGGCGAACCGCCGAACCGGAACGTCCACCGGGTGGCGCCGGTGGCCGCGTCCAGCGCGTAGACCGTGGTGCCGATGTAGAGGTAGACGTTGCCGTCCGCGCAGTGCAGGGCGGGCGGCTTCAGCGCGGTCGGTTCCCGGGGCATCCGGGCGGTCCACCCCGGCCGACCGGTGGCGGCGTCGTAGGCGCGGACGTCCAGGTTCATGCCCAGGTTCGCGGTGTCGAACCCGGCGGCGTAGACGGTGGCACCGTCCGGGGCGGCCACCACGGCCTGGTGGAGCGTCGTGTCGGCGGACTGCCAGGCCACCTGGCCGGTGTCGGGCTCCAGCGCGTAGAGGTGGTCGGACAGGAAGAGGAAGCGCCCGCCGGCCGAGGTGTGCGGGCCGTCGTACCAGAGGGCGTTCAGCGCCGGGGTCGCCTGGGAGGCCGTGGTGGACACACCCGGGGCCGGCTGGTTCCAGCGGATCCGGCCGCCGTCCTGGGTGTCGACCCCGGTGATCCTCGGCGCGTCGCCGCGCAGGGTGGCCCGGGTCCACAGCAGGGTCCGCCCCGAGGAGGGCACCAGGAGCTTGATCCGGCCCCAGTCCTCGTCCGGGGTGCGGGCCGTCCAGTTCACCTTGCCGGTCTGCGCGTCGACGGCCCAGACGGTGCCGGTCGACCGGTCCCCGTTCGCGCCGACGTTGGCGAGGCCGGTGACGAAGACCGAGCCGTCGAGCATGCCCGGCAGCGCGAAGGCCTGCACCAGGTTCGCCAACTCCCCGGTGTTCCAGACCTCCTGGCCCGTGCCGAGGTCGAGCGCGCGCAGCAGCCGGTCGAAGCCGACCCGGCCGCCGCTGGTAGCCGTGTACACCCGGGAGCCGTCCAGCGCGACCGTGGTGCCGCCCAGGTAGGTCGTGGTCGAGTCGATCCGGTTGGGCACCGGGCCCCAGAGCGGGCGGCCGCCGAGGTCGAAGGCCCAGATGTTGTCCTTGCCGACGGCGAGCACCGCCTTCTCCGAGCCCGCCACCTGGACCAGCGCCTCGGTGACCGGTCCGGTCCACAGCGGGGTGGCGACGGTGTCGGTCCCGATCGTGACGGCCGCCGAGGGGGTCGGGGAGGGCGTCGCCGAGGGGGTCCCGGACGCGGCGGCCGGGGCCGCCGCCACTCCGGACGAGGAGCTGCCGGGCGGCGTGCCACCGCCACGGCCGGAGCCGCCGCCGTCCGGCAGCCCGAGGGCGAGCGCGGCGCCTCCGCCCGCCAGCGCCGCGGCGCCGCCCGCCAGACCCCACAGCAGCTTGCGGCGGGACGGGCCCGCCGGCGGGGTCGGCGGCGGCGCGACGGGGAGCAGCGGCAGGGTCGGGCGCGGCGGCGCGTCCGGGCGCAGCGGCACGGTCCGGTCGTCCACCGGGTGCTCCGGCGGCGGCATCGGTGGCGGTGTCGCGGCGGCGTCCGGTGCCAGGACGGCCGCGGCCTCCTCGATCCGCTCCACCAGCACCGGGTGCAGCCACGGTCCGCGCACCCCGAGCGGCGATCCGTCCCGCGCCACCGCGGCCAGCACCTCCGCGGGCGCCGGCCGGGCCGCCGGGTCCTTCGCCAGGCAGGCGGCCACCAACAACCGCAGCCCTTCCGGCACCGCCGACAGGTCCGGTTCCTCGTGCGCGACGCGGTTGAGCAGCGCCAGCGGGTGGCCCCCCGGCTCGCCGTCGAAGGGCCCGCGGCCGCCGGAGGCGGCGTGGACGAGGGTGGCGCCGAGCGAGAACACGTCGCTCGCGGGTGTCGCCGTCCGCCCCAGCGCCTGTTCCGGGGACATGTAGGCGGGCGTGCCGAAGATCGCGCCCTCGGCGGTGATCACACTGCCGTCGGCGGCCCGGGCGATACCGAAGTCGATGACGTGCGGGCCGTCCAGGGCCAGCAGCACGTTGCTGGGCTTGAGGTCCCGGTGGGTGAGCCCGACGGCGTGGATGGCGCGCAGTTCCTCGGCGATCCCGGCGGCCAGGATCCGCAGCACGTGCTCGGGGAAGGCCCCGACCAGCCGCGCCGCCTCGTCCAGTCCGACCCCCGGCACGAAGGCGGTGGCCAGCCACGGCAGCGGCCCGTCCGGATCGGCGTCCACCACCGGCGCGGTGAACGCCGAGGAGGCCGCGCGCGCCGCCCGCACCTCGTGCCGGAACCGGGCCCGGAAGCCCTGGTCCCCGGCGAGTTCGGGGCGGACGAGCTTGACCGCGACGGTGCGGCCGCCGGCCGAGCGGCCGAGGAACACCACGCCCATGCCACCCGCGCCGAGCCGGCCGACCAGGGTGTAGGGGCCGATCCTGGTCGGGTCCCCCGGTTCCGTTCCGCGCATGGTCAGACTCCGTTCGCGAAGAGCGAGGCGACGGTGCCGGCCGAGGAATCGGCGAGGCACACCCGCCCGCCGCCCGCCGTCCAGGACAGGTTCTGGGGATCGGTGCCGCGCAGACCGGTGAACTTCCACCGGGGCGTGCCGTCGGCGGGATCGAGGGCCCAGAGCACGGCGTCCGCACCCAGCCGGTACACATTGCCGTCGGCGCACTGGAGCCGGGCGACCGGCGGCAGTCCGCGGTCGGACTCGCGCGGCAGCGGGGTGCGCCGGCGGACCGCCCCGGTGGCGGCGTCCAGGGTGCCCAGCGAGGCGCCGCCGTCGGTGTCCTTCAGCAGACAGAACAGGACGGTGCCGTCCTCGGAGGCGGCGACGGCGTTCCCGGAGCCTCCGGCGACCGGGAGCACCCCCGGCACGGTCCAGGCCGGTTCACCGGTGGCCGCGTCCAGTGCGGACAGCACGCCGTCGACGACGGTCAGGAAACGCCCGCCGACCGCGCCGGCGGCCGACAGCACGGTGTCCCGGGACCAGGCGGTCCGCCCGTCCCGGTCCAGGCCCTGCACGGTCTTCTCCCCGCCGACGAGCAGCCGGTCGCCTTCCGGCGGCAGGGCGCCGACCAGGGCGAATCCGTCGAAGCCGCGGAACCAGGCGGTCTCCCGGGTCGCGAGGTCGACCGCCCAGACGTGGCCGCCGGTGAACTTGCCCGTCCCGTCGCCCAGCCCGAACAGGTAGGCCCGGCCCGCCCGGACGCCGAGGATCTGGATCGCCCCGGCCGTGCGGTGTCCCCCGGTCTCGGCCCGCCAAGCCTCCTTGCCGGTCGTCGGGTCGACGGCGAGCAGGGCCGTGGTCATCGACACGGTCGGCTGCCCGGCCTCCGTGCCCGCGGCCATCCGCGTCGCGGCGGTGTACAGCACGCCGCCGTCCAGGAGCGCCCGCCGGCCGGGGAGCTTCGTGCCCGCCAGTCTCAGACCGGCGGCCCGGCCGTCGAGGGTCCAGGCGACCGTGCCGTGCCGGTCGAAGGCCGCCAGCGTGCTCTCCGCGACGCCGACCACCAGGTCACCGGCGGCGAGTGCCTGCGAACAGGACTCCGGCGGGGAGGTCTTCCAGGACAGCACGCCCTCCTTGACCTCCTCCCCCGTGGGCCGGTCGACGGCCTGCGCTCCGCCGGACGCCGTCGCTCCGGGGGACTTCCCGTCGGAGGGCTTCCCCTCGGAGGACGTCCCGGAGGGCGTCCGCCGGCGCTGCCGGACGACCACGGCGGCGACCGTCCCCCCGGCGGCGAGCACGCCACCACCGATCCCCAGGCCGAGCAGCAGGGCGCGCCGGGGCGGGCGGCCCGACGGGGCGTCGGGTGCCGGCGGGGCGTCCGGAACGGTCGGCGCCGGGAGGACCGGCCCGCCGGCGACCGGGGGGACGGCGGGGTGCGGGCCCGGCTGCGGGGCGGTCAGCAGACGCCGCACCGCCAGCACGTCGGCCGCCACCCCGGGCGGGAGCCATCCGCCGGAGGTCTCCGGGCGGCCGGTCCGCTCGACCAGTTCGACCAGCTGACGCGGCGTCGGCCGGTGGGCCGGGTTCTTCGCCAGGCAGGCCGCCACCAGGTGCCGCAGGCCGTCCGGCAGCCCGCCGAGGTCCGGGTCGGTGTTCACCACCCGGAACAGCACGGCCGCCGCCGCGCCCTCTCCGAACAGGGGCCGGCCGAGCGCCGCGTGAGCGACGGTCGTACCCAGCGAGAACACGTCGCTCGCCGGGGTCAGGGGTTCGCCGAGCGCCTGCTCGGGCGACATGAACGGGGCCGAGCCGATCACCGACCCGGTGGTGGTCAGCCCGGTGCCGTCGGCCGCCCGCGAGATGCCGAAGTCGATGACGTGCGGGCCGTCCAGGGCCAGCAGCACATTGCCCGGCTTGAGGTCCCGGTGGATCAGCTCCGCCCGGTGGATCTCGCCCAGGGCCTCGGCGAGCCCCGCGACCAGCGTCCGGAGCGTCGCCTCCGGCAGCGGACCGTGCGCGGACACCGCCCGCTGGAGCGACACCCCGGGCACGAACGCCGTCGCCATCCACGGCATCGCGGCCTCGGTGTCGGCGTCCACCACCGGCGCGGTGAACGCCCCCGACACCCGCCGGGCGGCCGCCACCTCCTGCCGGAACCGCGCCCGGAAGGACCCGTCCCCGGCCAGGTCCGGCCGCACCACCTTCACCGCGACGGTCCGCCCGCCGGCCGCCCGGCCCAGGTACACCGCCCCCATGCCACCGGCGCCGAGCCGGCCAGCCAGCACATAGGGCCCCGCCTGCCGCGGATCCGTCGGTCCGAGCTGCTCCACCCGTGTCCCCTCCCCGTGAGCCCCTCACCCTAGGCCGCACGGCGCGATCATGACAGCGGATCAGCCGCTTCCGCCCGGACCGGGAAGCGAGGCCAGATAGGCCGCCGTCAGCTCCGGCGTGGCCAGCCAGGCCGCGTGGTCGGCGGGTTCGGCGTAGGTGTTGGCCAGCCGGCGGGCCACCTGCTCGTGCTCGGCGGCGGCGCCGAACACCCCCTGGAGGTGCTCCGGCATCGTCAGCAGGTCCGCCGTCAGCGCCACCCCGTGGCGGGCGTGCCGCTCCCAGTGGCCCTCGAACAGCTCCGTCATCCACTCCACCGTGAACGGCCCGTCGCCCCGGCCGACGATCGCCCGCAGATACGTCTCGGCCGCCCGCGCCGCGCTGTTGGCGCCCTGGCCGGTGATCGGGTCGTTGACCACCAATGCGTCCCCGATGCCCAGCACCGCCCCACCGTCGTCCAGCCGTGCCACCGGGTGGCGCACCACCGGGGTCAGCGCGCCGTACAGCGAAGCGCCCGCGTCGGTCGGCTCGGCAGCGGCCCACGACTCCGCCTCCCACGGAATGAACTCCGCCATCAACTCCCGCATCCGGCGCAGTTGTTCGGTGCCCGTCGGCCGGTCGCCGAAACAGTCGAAGACGCTCCCGGGCACCGCCTCCCAGAGCAGGATGTCGCACGGTCCCGACCGGGTGAGGGCCGGCTGGAGGTACAACTCGCCGATTCCGGGCACCGCGTGCATCCGCGCCCGCGGGCCGGCCGCCGGATCGGGCGCGCCCACGCCGTGCGCGTACAGCGCCGCCAGTCGCCGCTGCGGGGCGTCGAAAGGCGAGCGGGCCGCGTCCCGTGCGAAGATCCCGGCCAGTTCGCCCCGCCCCACCGCGACCAGGGTCAGTTCGTGCGCAGCCGCCAACGCCCCCAGCCCGGCCCGGTCCAGCTCCCGGTACTCGACCCGACCGCCGCGCTCCTCGACCAGCTCCAGCCAGCGCGCCATCTTGATGCGCTGGTCCACCGACTGCGCGGGCTCGTCCAGGGTCATCGTGAACTCCAGTGCCCGCAGGCCGGGTTCGGGTACCAGTACGGCGTCCACCGAGCGCACCTGGGGCGCCTCCCCCGCCCACAGGTCCAGCCCGGCCGCCCGCTCCACCCGCAGCGCCGGGCCGAACATCGCCTGCGTCGACAGCACCGGCCCCGACCGCAGTTGCTCCGCCGTCCGGCCGGACACCACCGTCACCTCGTACCCACCGGCCGCCAGCAGCCCCAACGCCACCTGCAACCCCGCCTGTCCCGCCCCGACGATCGCAACCCGACGCATCCCGCACCTCCGTGCCGACGACGAACGAAGGAGGTGATGTTACGTCAGTTCGAGTGCTGAACCGCCGGTTTCCGCCGACGAGGCCCGGCATTCCCCGGTCGCCGGCGACGCCGGACGTCCGGTGGCCGTCCCCGAGGGGCGAGGGGCAGCAACCTCGGCCGGGACCGGCGGATCCGGGCACGGGCACGCCCCCCGGACGGTCGCGGAACGCGGCCCGACGCCCCGTGCCGGGGAGCCCCGGCCGGGCCGGAGGCCGCGGCACCCGACTCGCCGGGACCTCCACGGTCCGCCCGGTCAGGTGCGCGGCACCGGGTGGTCGGAGCTCTCCCGGACCACCAGCTCGGCCGCCAGCTCGACACCCTCCGCCGGAGTCGGCACGTCGGAGCGCAACTGGGCCAGCAGACGGGTGACGACCGTGGTGGCGATGGTCCGCAGGGGAAGCCGCACCGAGGTCAGCGGCGGGTGGAGGTGGCGGGCGAGGGGGGTGTCGTGGAAGCCGGTGACGGCGAGGTCGCGGCCGACCCGGAGGCCCTCCGCCCGGGCGGCCTCGTAGATGTCGAGGGCGGCGAGGTCGTTGTCGGCGGCGAGGGCGGTCGGCCGGTCCGGGTCGCGCAGCAGGGCACGGAGGTCGCCGGCCGCGTCCTGCGGGGCGGGGGAGAGGCCGAGCCGGGCGGCCTCGCGGTGGAAGCCCTCGCGGCGGGCGGCGAGCCACGGCAGGGCGGTGGCCGCGCCGACGAAGGCGACCCGGCGGTGGCCGCGGGCGGCGAGGTGGCGGGCGACCTCGGCGGTGGCGGCCGCGTTGTCGATGTCGGCCCAGTGCTGCGGGAGGCCGGGCCCGGTGCGGCCGAAGGCGGCGAAGGGGATGCCGACCCGGGCCGCGTGGGCGGCGCGGGGGTCGTCGGGGAGGACGTCGGCGAGGACCAGGCCGTCGACCTGGCGGGCCGCCACCACGCCGTCGATCACCGCCCGGACGTGCTGCTCCCCCGCCGCCGGGCGCAGGAGCAGCACGTGGTGGCCCACCGCCCCGGCCGCGTCGACGAGGGCCTCGAGGAAGCCCGCCATCAGCGGGTTGGGGTCGAAGGGGTCGTCGACCGGGGCGAGGTAGCCGATGGTGCGGCGCTCGCCGGTGCGCAGCGACCGGGCGGACTGGTCGGGCCGGTACCCGAGCCGCTCGATCGCCGCGTTGACCCGGGCGAGGGTGTCGGGGCGGACCCGGTGCGGGGCGTTGAGCGTGTTGGAGACGGTCTGCCGGGACACCTCGGCCGCCCGGGCCACGTCCGCGATGGTGGTGACGCGGCGCGCGGGGCGTGCTCCCGGGGTGGTCATCGGTTCTCCTTCACATGGGCGCTGCGCCGCCGGGTGCCGGCCGTCAGACCCGGCGGAGGGTCAGCAGGCCGCCGCGCGGGACGTCGACGAGGCCGCCGTCCAGGTGGACGGTCGAGGTGCCGACGGTCCGGCCGCGGGCGTCCTGGACGGTTGCCTCGGCGGTGCCCCGGCCGCCGGTGAGACGGACCCCGGGGTCGGCGTCGGCGTTGGCGACCAGCAGCGTACGCCACTCCCCGGCGCCGTCCGTGCCGGTGGCGACCGGCAGTGCCGCGTACCGGGCGACGACGGTGGTGCCGTCGCCGACCGCGACGGCCATCGGGTAGCCGAGATCGGGCCGGGCCGGGCGGAACTCGCCGAGCTGCAGGGTGTCGACGTGGGCGCGGGAGACACCGAGCCAGAACGCGAGCGCCTCGCGCTGGGCGGGGCTCTGGACGGCTAGGTCGACGGAGATCTGCGGCACGCCGAACAAGACGTTGATCAGGTGGCAGGCGATCTGCTCGACCGGTTCGGCGGGGTGCCACATCAGCATGTCGGAGTGGACGGCGAGCGGTCCGGCGATCAGCCGGGTGTCGAGGACGCGCTGCCGGTTCTCCTGCGGGCTGAGCGGGCAGTCGACGGCCCGGACCATGGTGGCGTAGGGCCACAGGCCGGGGCTGACGTAGGGCTGGCGGTGCTCGATCATCGACTCGGGCGCGGCGGCCGCGGTCCGGCGGCGGATCCCGGCGAGCAGCAGGTGCAGTCCCTCGTCGACGGTGGCGCAGTCGGCCTCCGGCCCGGGGGCGGGCGGGTCCTGGACGCCGAACCAGTCGACGAAGTCGACCTTGAGCCCGTCCATGCCCCATTCCTCGACGGCCCGGGCGAGCCGGTCGACCAGGTGGGCGCGGACCGCCGGGTACCGGGGGTCGACGACGACGGCGCCCATGTGGGCGGCGTCGACGAGGGCGTACCGGCTCAGTTCGGCCCAGGCGGCGCTGTCCTTGCCGACGAACGGCAGCGCGTACCAGAGCATGTACTGGACGCCGAGGCCGTGGACGCGGGCCACGTGGGCGGCGGTGTCGGGCAGCGAGTGGGGTTCCCAGTCGCCGCAGTGGGCGTAGCCGCGGGTGCGGTCGGTGGTCATCCAGCCGTCGTCGACGATGATCGTGTCGAGGCCGAGCTCCTTGCCGAGGGCGGCCTGCCGTTCGACGCTCTCCGGGGTGATGTTCTGGTGCAGCGCGTACCAGGTGGAGTAGGCGGGGAGGCGGGCGGCGTCGGGGACGTGGACCGGGCGGTCCCCGGCCCACCAGCCCGCGAGTTCGGCGAGGCTGCGGCCGAAGTGCCGGCCGGAGGTGTCGATGCGGACGGTGAGGCGGCCGGCGGCCTGGACCCAGAACCGGAACTCACCGGTCTCCTCGACCACGCCGCCGCTCGCCAGCACCTCCTCGCGGTCGGCGGCGAAGGCGCAGACGGTGGTGTCCCCGGTGCCGACGAGGGCGGCGACGGGGGCGCCGCGGGAGAGGCCGACACGGCGCGGGGCACTCCAGGAGGCGGGCAGCCAGCCGGTGCCGCGCGGCTCGGGGGTCCAGAAGGAGGTGACGTCGACGCAGGGGACGCGCCACTCGATCCGGACGTCACCGGTGCCGCCGTCGGGGTCCTCGGCGGTCACCTCGACGACGCCCTCGGCGAGGACGTCGACGGTCGCCGTCCCGGCGACCAGCAGCTCCAGCCGTCCGGCGAAGGGGGCGGGCACGTCCACCCTGCGGGGGCGGGCGGTGGTGGCGGGGGCGTGGGGTTCCCAGATCTCTTCGCTGGTGTCCGTCATGGTCGGGTTCAGCCCTTCGTGGCACCGGCCAGCAGGCCGGAGATGAACTGCCGCTGGAGGACCAGGAAGAGGACCATCATCGGCAGGGTGGATATCGCGGTTCCGGCGAGGATCGAGCCGTAGTCGGTGTTGGCCTTCATGCCCTGGAGGGTGGCGAGGGCGACCGGCAGGGTGTGCATGTCGGTGCTGCGCAGGGCGATCAGCGGCCAGACGAAGCTGTTCCAGGAGCCGAGGAAGAGGAAGATGCCCAGCGCGGCGAGCACCGGCCGCATGACCGGGACCACGATGCCGAACAGCACCCGCAGTTCGCCGGCGCCGTCGACCCGGGCGGCGTCGAGGAGTTCGTCCGGCATGGCGCTGAGGGACTGCCGCATCAGGAAGATCGCGAACGGCACGCACAGGCCGGGCAGGATCAGCGCCTGGTAGCTGTCGAGCAGCCCGAAGGACATCATCATCCTGAACAGCGGGACGAGCATCACCTGGTCCGGCACGACCAGGGTCGAGAGCAGGACCGCGAACAGCACCGTGCGGCCGCGGAACCGGAACTTGGCGAAGGCGTACCCGGCCAGCAGTGCCACGACGAGCCCGCCGAGGGTCTGCAGGCCGGACACCAGGAGCGAGTTGAGCAGGACCCGGCCGAGGCCGATCCGGTCCTGGAGGTGCCCGATGTTGTCGCCCAGGTGGGAGCCGGGCAGCAGCTTCGGCGGCCAGGAGAAGATCTCGCCGTCACTGCGGGTGGCGGAGACCACCAGCCAGTAGAACGGGGCGATCGAGAGCCCGGTGACGGCGGCGAGCACCAGGGTGAGCGGCCAGCCGCGCAGCCGGCGCCAGGGACTCGGGCCGGTCGGCGCCGGGGCGGCGGGCGGGGCCGCCGGGCCCGGCGCGACGGGCCCGGCGGAGGTGGCGGCAGTGGTCATTCGCGTTCTCCCATCAGGCGCATCTGGGCCGCGCCGAGCACCGAGACGAGCAGGGTGAGCGCGTAGGCGATGGCGGAGGCGTAGCCGAAGTCGAAGTAGCGGAAGCCGTTGTCGTACAGGTACATCGAGACGGTGAGGGTCGCGTTGTCGGGGCCGCCGCGGGTCAGGACGTAGGGCTCGTCGAAGAGTTGGAGGGTGCCGATGGTGGAGAGCACCACGGTGAAAAGCAGCACGGGCCGCAGCGCGGGCAGGGTGACGGAGCGGAACCGGCGGACCGGTCCGGCGCCGTCGACCATGGCCGCCTCGTACAGCTCCTTGGGGATGCCCTGCAGGCCGGCCAGGTAGATGACGGCGTTGTAGCCGGTGTAGTGCCAGGTCAGCACGAGGACGACGGCCATCCGGGCCCAGAAGCCGTCGCCGAACCAGTCGACGCCGGGCAGGCCGATCGCACCCAGGGCGTTGTTGACCGCACCGTCCTTGGTGTTGAGGAGGAAGGAGAACAGGATGCCGGTGGCGACCAGCCCGGTCACGGTGGGCATGAAGACGCCGAGCCGCCACACGGCGCGCCAGCGGACGAAGGCCGCGTTGAGGCCGACGGCGAGCAGGAGGGCGAGCGCGAGCATCACCGGGACCTGCACGACCAGGATCCGGGCGGTGTTGCCGAGCGCGGTCCAGAACAGCGGGTCGTGCAGCAGCCGCTGGTAGTTGGCGAGGCCGGCGCTGTGGGTGACGCTGCCGGAGCCGGCGGTCAGCGACAGCAGCATCGAGGAGATGATCGGGTAGGCCTTGAAGACCCCGAAGAGGATCAGCGCGGGCGCGAGCAGCAGGTAGGGCACGGCCCGGCGGCGGAGCCTGGCGCGCCGGACGGCGGCCGGGCGGACCGCCGCCGGGACGGCCGGCCGGGTGGCCGGAGGAGCGGCGGCGGTCACTTGATCTTGCGCCCGGTCTGCTGGGCCAGCTGCTTGGCCGCCTCCTGGAGCGCCTCGGCCGGGTCGCCGCCCTTGACCAGGACCTTGGTCTGGGCGTCGCTGACCAGCTTGAGGGCGCGGGCGTAGTCGCCGGAGTAGTTGGTGGCGTCGCCGCCCTCGGTGAGCAGGTCGGTGAAGGTCTTCAGGACCGGCTGGCCGCCGTAGTAGGCGCTCGGCTCGCTGTAGATCGGGTCCTGGTAGGCGGCGGTGAGCGCCGGGAAGACGCTGCCGGCCTTGAACATGGCGTTGACCGAGTCGGCCCGGGTGAGCGCGTACTCGACGAACTTCCAGGCGGCGGCGCGGCGGGGGCTGGAGGAGGCGACGGCCAGGTGGGTGGTGTTCACGATGGCGGTGCGCTTGCCGCCGGGGGTGACGGCCGGCGGCCGGGTGAGCCGCCAGTTTCCGCTCAGGTCGGGGAACTTGGTCTCGATGTAGTGCGCGGCCCAGGAGGGCTGCGGGCCGGCGCCGAGCTGGCTGTCCTTCATCTGGGTGCGCCAGGCGGTGGAGCCGGGCGTCTCCAGGACGAGCCCGGCGTCGTTGAGGCGCTTGACCAGGGTGAGGGCGCGGACGCACTCGGTCGAGGTCAGGGTGATGTCGCCCTTGAGGTCGAAGAAGAACGCGCCCTGCTGCTGCATCAGGGACTGCAGGAAGTCGACGTCGGGGCCGGGGGTGCCGGGCTTGTTGATGCCGACCAGGCCGACGCCGGGGTTGGCCGCCTTGAAGGCGTCGGCGGCGGCGATCACGTCGTCCCAGGTCTCGAACGCGGTCGGGTCGAGCTTGGCCCGGTCGAACATGTCCTTGCGGTAGAAGAAGCCCTGGGCGTTGACCTCCCAGGGGAGGGCGCGGGCCTTGCCGTCCTTGTCCGTGACGACCGGCCACAGGCCCTTGGTGAACTTGTCCTTGTGGGCGTCGGCGCCGAGGGCGGAGAGGTCGGCGAGGCCGTTGGGGAACTTCTCCAGGTAGCCGGGCAGGTAGTCGCAGCCGATGTGCAGGACGTCGGCGAGTCCCTGGCCGCCGGCCGCCAGGCCGACGGTGATCTTGTCCCAGATGGCCGGGTTGCCGACGTCCTGGACGTCGACCTTGATGCCCGGGTTGTCCTTCTCGAAGGCGGGCACGACGCCGCGCAGGGCGTCGGCGGCGCTGGTCCAGGACCAGACGGTGACGGTGCCGGTGGCGGCGTCCCCACCGGAGGAGCCGGAACCGCCGGAGCCGCCGCAGGCCGCGAGGGCGCCGCCGGCGGTGAGGGTCAACAGGCCGGCGCCGGAGGCGCGGAGCAGGTCGCGGCGGGAGAGGTGTGACATGGCATGACCTTCCGAGGGGGTGGACGTCGAGCGGGACGGGTGGGACGTCGGTGGTGCCAGGTGGTGCATGCGGGTGGTGCGGACGGTGCGTCGGGGTACTCCGTGGTGCGGGGTACTCCGTGGTGCGGGGTACTCCGTGGTGCGGGGTGTTCGGGTGGTGCGGGGTGCCGGGCCGCCCCGCCGGGAGGCGGGGACGGCCGGGCCGCGGGGCGTCCGCTCAGGCGGTGCGGGCGCCCCGCCGTACATGGGCGAGCGTCGCGCCGAGCAGTTCGGCGGCCGCGGGGTCGGTGCTCGCGTGCGGGGAGAGCCGGATCCAGCCGGCCCGCAGGGTGGTCGCCAGGCCCGCGTCGGTCAGCGCGCGGTGCACGGCGACGGGGTCGGCGCCGGGGAGCCGCAACCGGGCGATGCCGCTGCCGACGGCGACCGGGTCCCCGGCACCGCGGTGGGTGCCGTAGGGGGCGTCCGCCGTCGGGCCGCCGCCGGTCTCGGCGCCCGCGGCGCGGGCGGCGGCGAGCAGTCCGCCGAGCACCTCACCGATCCGGGCCTCGATCCGGCCGGCACCCTCCTCCCGCACCAGGGCGAGCGCGGCGCCCAGGGCGGCGACGGCGGGGCCGTCGGGGTTGGTGAGGGTGTGGGCGACGGCTCCGGGCCGGGGCGGGCACGGGTGGGCGGGCGCGTCGATCGGGTCGACCACCCCGGACCAGCCGCCGAGCCCGGGTCCGATCCGGTCGGCGGTCCGGTCGCGGACCATCAGCACCGCCGCGCCCCAGCCGGCCCGGAGCCACTTCTGGCCGCCGGCGGCGAGCACGTCGGCCGCGTCGGCGGCGAACTCCACGGCGCCGAGGGCCTGGACGGCGTCGACCACCAGGATCCGGTCCGGCCCGATCAGTTCCTTGATCGCGGCCAGCGGCGCCCGGTACCCGGTGGCCGCGTCGACGGCGCAGACGGCGACGGCGCGCACCCGGTCGTCCAGGTGGGCCCGGACCAGGTCGGCGGTGACCGGGCCCTCGATCTGACGGACCGTCAGTCCGCCGTTGCCGGCGGCGCGCAGCCAGGGGTAGACGGCGCCGGGGAAGTCGTTCCGCGCCACCAGCACCGTCCCGTCCGGGGCGGACCGGCGTCCCTCCGCACCGGCACCCCCCACGCCCGCACCCCCCGCACCGGCACCCCCCGCACCGGCGCCGACCGCACCCGCGCCGACCGCGTGGGCGGCGGCGAAGAGCCCGTGCGAGGTGGAGCCGACGAAGGCGATCTCGTGCGGCGCGCAGCCCAGCAGCCCGCCGGCCGTCCGGGCCGCCGCCGCGGTGTCCGCGTCGAGGCTCTCGAGCGCGTCCCAGCCGTGCCGGTGGAGCCGGTCGGCCTCGCGGAGCAGCACCCGGCGGACCGGTTCCGACACCGGCCCGAAGCGGGCGAAGTCCAGGTAGCCGAACGGCTCGGCGAACTTCTTCAGGTACTCGGGCATGACCTTTCCTTGGTCGGGCGGCGCAGTGATTTGAACGTTCAAATCCCACACAAACGAACAGAAGCGATCAACCTTCAACGAGCGGGAGCCAGCAAACGCCCCCGGCCGATTCCCCGTCAAGACCCTGCGCGCCACCGACCCCCGGTCGAGACCCTCTCGTTACCGGCGGCCGATCTGCCCTCCGACCAGCCCTTGCGCAATGCAATTTGACATTACTATTTTACTGGCCAGTGAGTCGAGAGATCATCTTCGTTTCCCTCGGCGTCACCCGTACTCCCGCACGGTCCGGCGGACCCGGCGCCCCCCACGGCTCCGGCCCCCAACCCGCCCACCCCGCGCGCCCCCACCCCATGGAGTTCCTGTGCCAACCACCCCGCGCCTGCGCTCGGTCCTGCTCTCCGCGGCCCTCGCCGTCACCATGGCCGCCCCGCTCGTCCAGAGCGCCCGGGCCGTCGCACCCCCCGCCGCCGAGCGGGCCACCGACCCGGCCACCGCCTTCGGCGGGACCGCCGCCCATCCCGCCGGCCCCACCGGCGACGTCGCCCACGGCAGCAGCACCACCGGCGCCCCCGGCCCCGAGGGGGCACCCGGCAACGAAGCGCTCCAGCCCACCACGGACGCCACCCGGCCGGCCACCGACCCGGCCACCCCCGTGGCCCAGGCCGCCCCGGCCGCCGCGGACGCCTCCGCGGCCTGCTCGCTCGCCTCCTTCACCGCCCTGTCCCCGGCCGCCCTGGCCGACTTCCTCGCCGACCGCTCGCACACCTACGAGGGCTGTCTGCGCCCGCTGCTGGTCGACTGGAGCCCCGGGCTCGCCAAGGTGCTGACCCCGGCCCACGTGCGCGCCGTCGCCGACCGGATCACCGCCCTCTCCCCCGGCTTCGACAGCGCCAACAACCGCAACCAGCAGGAACTCTGGTACTACCTGCACGTCGCGGTCTACTTCGACTACGGCCGTGCCGAGCTCGATCTCAACGACGACGCCACCGCGGCCGCGATCGACCGCGCGATCGCCGCCTACACCGCCAACCCCCGCGCGTTCGACCCCACCACCGCCGCCGGCAACACCATGGGCGAGCTGCTCCAGACCTCCACCGCCCCCAAGCTGCGCCCCGGCCGGCTCCCGCTGCTGGAGCGGGTGCTGCGCCAGTACGCCACCCCCGGCACCGCGTACATCGGCGACCGGGGCTGGAACTGGGCCCTGCAGGCCGTGCTCCAGCTCAACTTCCAGGGCGTCAACAACGTCACCGAGGACGGCGGCGCCTTCCGGGCCGCCGCCGTCGCCGCCCCCGGCTACCGGCAGGCGATCCGCGCCTTCGCCGGCTACGGCCACCTCAAGGGCACCGACACCGAGTGGGCCGTCGGCGACGCCATGAACGAGTACGCCCGGTACGCCGCGGTGGACTCGCTCAAGGCCGAGATCAGGGCCGAGATCGGCGGGGTGGTCGGCACCGTCCAGAACACCTTCGGCCGCCTCAGCCGCCCCTGGCTCAACCTGGCCGTCCCGCTCAACGACTTCGGCCTCTGCGGCCAGTACGGGGCCTGCCGGGCCGAGCTCACCCGGCAGTTCTTCCCGAACACCTACACCTACGACAACGGCTCCCTGGTCATCCGCACCGCCCTCGACCGGGCCACCGCGGACCAGCTGTACTACGCCACCAAGCAGGTCAAGGCCCAGTTCTTCCGGGTCCTCGGCACCGACCGGCCGCTCGCGGACGACACCCACCCCACCCTCACGGTGCAGCTGTACGACACCAAGACCAACTACCGCTCGCTCCAGTACCTGCTGTTCGGGATCGGCGACGTCGAGAACGGCGGCATGTTCATCGAGGAGAACTCCACCTTCTACACCTACCAGCGGACCACCGCCGAGTCGTACTTCAGCCTGGAGGAGCTCTTCCGGCACGAGTACACCCACTACCTGAACGCCCGCTGGGCGATCCCGGAGTCCGGCTACACCACCCGCTGGCCGGGCAGCGCCACCTTCGCGATGAACGAGGGCACCGCCGAGTACTTCGCCGGCTCCACCTCCAGGGACGGCGTCAAGGCCCGCAAGTACATGGTCCGCCAGATCGCCCAGGAAGGCGCATCCGGCACACCGCGCCTGACGATCGATCAGATCCTGCACGCCAGCTGGGAGACCCTCGGCTTCCGGGTCTACCCGTACGCGGCCACGTTCTTCAACCTGCTCGGCGAGCACCACCCCGACCAGCTCGCCGAGATGTACCGGCTGCTGCGCGCCGACGACGTCACCGGCTACAACGCCTGGCGCGACCGCCTCGGCCGGGACGCCGCCCTCCAGCGCGAGTACAACGCCTTCCTGGACGCCGAGATCCCGCTCGCCGACAACCTCTACGTGCCGGTCACCACCTACACGCCGAACAGTCGGCTCAGCTACGCCTGGGCCTCCGAGGTCCAGGACGCGTTCGCCCGCGCCACCCAGAACACCCCGGTCTGCAAGGACAACGCCGACTGGAACAACACCATGCGGTTCACCTGCACCGGCCGGATGACCGCCAACCTCACCAACACCCTCGACGCCGGACAGGTCCGTGCGGACATGGCCGCCACCGTCGACTACTTCCTGCTCGCCCGCGGCGGCGCCGCCGCCAACAACCTCGCCGACATGAACTGCTGGTTCGGCCAGGTCGAGGTCTGGCCCACCGGCCGCGCCGGCAGCGCCGACTACACCTGCGAGGGCCCGCTGCGCCGGTGACCCCTCCCCGCCACGGCGCGGCGGTGCCCGACCGGCCCGCCCCGCACTGACCCGCGCGGCCCCGGACCGACCGTCCGGGGCCGCGCGGCGTTCCGGGCCCCGGACCCGGTCGGCAGGCCAGCGGGCCAGCGGGTCAGCGGGCCAGCGGGTCAGCGGGTCAGCGGGTCAGCGGGTCAGGCTGGCGCGGTAGAGGGAGCGGACCAGCCCGGTGCCGACCTCGGGGTGCGGGTCGTTCTCCAGGTTGCCGCTGAGCCCCGCCACGAAGGTGTCGATGTCCCGTTCGGTGTAGCCCTGTTCGGTCAGCGAGGTGCCCAGGCCGGTGCGCGCGAGCAGCGCGTCCACGGCGGTGGCGGCGTCCCGGTGCCCCAGGGTGTCCCCGATGGCGTCGAACGCCTCGTCCGCGAAGGGGCGGGCGCTGCGCAGCCAGGCGGGGTAGAGCAGCGCCAGACCGCGCCCGTGCGAGAGCGGGTTGCCGGCGACGGCACCCATGGCCTGCTGGAGGCGGTGCGGCAGGCAGGTGCTGACGGTGGTGACGTTCACCCCGCCCAGCAGGGCGGCCAGTGCCATCGCCTCCCGGGCCTCGGGCGTGGCCGCGCCGCGGGCGAGCCCGGGCAGGTGGTCGCGGATCAGGGCGAGGGCCCGGTGGGAGTACGCCCGGCTGCGCTCGGTCGCGCGCTTGGCGACCGCGCCCTCGACCGCGTGGGCCAGCGCGTCGAAGCCGCTCTCCAGGGCGACGGCGACGGGCAGCCGGTCGGTGAGGTCCGGGTCGACGAGCGCGATCCTGGGGGCCACGTCCTCGCCCCGGATCCCGGACTTGAAGCCCCGCACCACGTCGGTGACGATGGCGCCCTGGGTGACCTCCGAGCCGCTTCCCGCGGTGGTCGGGACGGCGACGACCGGCAGCGCGCCGGCGGAGCCGGGCAGGGTGCGGCCGATCAGCTCGCGCACCGTGTCGGCGTCGCCCGCGACCGCGACGGCCTTCGCGGCGTCGATGGCGCTGCCGCCGCCGAGGCCGACCACCAGGTCGCAGCCGTTCGCCCGGGCCAGTGCGAGCGCCTCGTCGATCTCGTCCGAGCGGGGGTTGGCGCCGATCCGGTCGAAGACCGTGACGGCGAGCCCGGCAGCGGTGAGCAAGCCGAGCGCCCGGTCCAGGATGCCGGTGCGGCGCATCGCGGTCCGGCCGCAGACCAGCAGGGCGTGGCCGCCCAGCGGGGCCGCGAGCGGGCCGAGCCGGTCGAGCACGCCCCGGCCGAGCAGCACCCGGGTGGGGACGGGCAGGTCGTCCAGGTCGACGGTGCCGGGGTGCGGGTCAGCGGTCATCGTGGGCGGCTCCTCGCCGGGGCTGGTGCGGGGTCGGATCGGTGCCCGGCCGCCGCGGGGCCGGGTCGGTGCGGGCGGCGTTGGCGTCGAGTGCCTCGAACACCGCGCAGGTGCCCTCGACCAGGTACTGCAGGGCCGAGCCCCCGCCGGTGGAGCGCGGCCCGTCCCAGGGCAGTTCGGCCACGGTGTCGCCGCCCAGCAGCAGCGTGCGGCCGGGGGCGTGCGCCCGGGCGGCGAGCACGGCCGCCGCCGCGTGCCGGTTGCCCTCGGCGTGGCGGCCGGGGGTGCCGGCGACCAGGACCCGTCCGGCGCGGCGGAGCAGCTCGATCGCGCCGGGCTGGACCTCGAAGTCGACGATGGCGTGGTCGTCCGGCACGCCCCGGTCGAGCGGCAGGTGCCGGACGGTGCCGTCCGGGCCGGCCGCGACGACCACGCGCGGCAGGTGGATGCCGGCCCCGCCGGTGCGGGCCAGGACCTCGCGGGCCACCCGGGCGCAGCCCTCGGGGTCGCTGCCCAGCTCGGAGCGGCCGATCCGGTGGCCGGTGACGGCGAGCAGGGTGTTGAGCACGACTCCGCCCGGGATCACCAGGTGGTGGGTGCGGGTGAGGCCGCGCAGGCCGATCAGGGTCTTCTCCGGTTTGACGCCGCCGAGCACCGCGACCGAGGGGCCGCCGTCGCCGGCGCCGTCACCAGCGCGGTCACCACTACCGTCGGCTCCGGCCTTGCCACCGGCCGCGGCTCCGGCCCCGGCCGCCCAGGGGTCGAGGGCGCGGGCCTCCCCGACCAGCCCGGCCGCGGCCCAGCCGGGAAGGTGGTCGAGCAGCCCGGTGTTGGAGGCGTGCCGCCGGTGCGCCTTGGAGAAGCCGCCGATCGCCACCCGGTCGCCCAACCTGGCCAGGTCACGGGCGAGTTCGGGGTCACCGCGCTCCTCGCGCGGGTCCAGCCGGGTGTTGCCGAACAGGGCGATCCCGCCGGGCTCCAGCGCCAGGGCCCAGCCCCGGGCGCGGGCCGTGCTGTTCTCCGGCAGGTACGTCACCGGGCGGCCGAGCCGCCGGGTGAGGTAGTCGGCGAGGTAGTCCAGGTGGCGGGCGCTGCCGTCCTTGGCGCTGCCCTGGTGGCTGAGCAGGGCGGTCCGCGCGCCGGCGTCGGACAGCCGGGCGAGGTCGGCCAGTTCGACGTCGATCCGGCCGGTGTCGGCCAGCGCGGGACCGGCGTTGAACCCGGCCGAGTAGATCCAGCGCTCGCCGGGCGCCGGGGTGTGGTCGGCGAGCAGCCGCATCCTGGTCACAGGCCGTAGTGCCCGAGGCCGGCCCGCTCGTCGAGGCCGAACATCAGGTTCATGTTCTGGATCGCCGACCCGGCCGCCCCCTTGACCAGGTTGTCGGTCACCGCGACGACCTTGGCGAAGCCGCGCACCGGGTCGTAGTCCACCCCGATGTGGCAGAAGTTGGAGCCGGTCACCGAGGCGAGGCTCGGGTAGACGCCGTACTCCTTGGCGTTGAGCCTGCCCTTCTTGGCGAAGGTGTTGACGCGCACGAAGTGCTCGCCGGCGTAGTGCTCCCGGTAGAGGTCGAGCAGGGCGGCGCGGTCGAGGTCCGCCCGGGCCTCCGCCCGGACCGCGACACTGGCCTGGATGTAGATGCCGCGGACGAAGTTGCCGTGGGCGGTGGTCATGTCGACCACGGGCGCGCGGCCGGCCAGCGGGGCGAGCTGGGTCTCCAGCTCGGGGGCGTGCCGGTGGCCCTCCAGGCTGTAGGGCAGCATCGAGGCGAAGGCCTCGGCGTGCATGATCTCGGTGAGCGGCTTGTTCCCGGCGCCGGAGGTGCCGTTGACCGCGGCGAGGTGGATCGCGGTGTCGAGGTCGGCGAGCCCGGAGCGCAGCAGCGGGGCGAGGCCGAGCACGGTGGTGATGGCGTAGCAGCCGGGGTTGGCCACCAGCCGGGCCCCGGCGACCCGGTCGCGGTACAGCTCGGTGACGCCGTAGACGGCCTCCGGCAGCAGCTGCGGGCTGGCGTGCTCCTCGCCGTAGACCTCGCGGTAGCGGTCGGCGTCGGCGAACCGGAAGTCGGCGCTGACGTCGACCACCTTCACGCCGCGGTCCAGGAAGTACGGCGCGGAGCGCATCGCCTCGCCCGAGGGGGTGCAGAAGAACACCACGTCGAGGTCGCCGGCCCGCTCCCGCAGCTCCTCGACGGTGGTGAAGGCGAGCCCGCTGCCGAGCAGGTTGGGGTGGACCCGTTCGAGGTCCTCGCCGCCGCGGGCGGTGGGCAGGACGGTGCCGACGCCGGGGTGGTTCAGCAGCAGGCGGCAGAGTTCGCCGCCCGCGTGCCCGGTGCCGCCGACGATGCCGATGGTGAGCGTCATTCGTGTCCTCACGGGGTGATGATGATCTTTCCGGTGGCCGGTTCGCCGGCGGCCATCAGCGCCATCGCGGCGCCGGTGCCGGCGAGGCCGAAGCGGTGGGTGACCATGGGCCGCGGGTCGACGCTGCCCTCGGCCAGCCAGCCGATGACGGCGTGGAAGTCCTCGGCGGTGGACAGCGAGGAACCGATCACCCGGACCTCCTTGCCGACCATGGCGTTGACCGCGACGGCGGGCGGGTGGTCGAAGAAGCTGACCACGACCACGGTGCCGCCGGGCCGTACCGCCCGGACCGCCTCGTCCACCGCGCCCGGGTGGCCGGCGGCCACGAGCACCACGTCGGCGTCCGGCACGTCCGGGCCCGGGGCGGTCCCCCCGGCCAGGACGTCGAGATAGCCGTCGGCGCCGAGGGCCCGGGCACGGCGCCCCTTGTGCGGGCCGAGGTCGGAGCAGACCACGGTGCCGAAGCCGAGCCGTTTGGCGGCGACCAGGCAGCCGAGGCCGATGTTGCCCGCGCCGATGATCCGCACGGCCCTCCCGTCCGCCGGTCCGGCCAGCGCGACGGCGTGGTGGGCGATCGACAACGGCTCGACCAGCGCGCCGAGTTCCGGGTCGGTGCCGGCGGGCAGGCGGTAGGTCATGGCGGGCCGCAGCGTCACGTACTGCGCGAAGGAGCCGTCCCAGCCGAGGTGGCACAGATTGGCCTTGGCGCCGCACAGGTTGGTGCGCCCCCGGGCGCACATCGGGCAGTCGCCGCAGTGCGCGTAGGCGGCGGCGCAGACGAGCTCGCCCTCCGCGAACCCGCCGGCCGGGGTGACGACGGTGCCGCACAGTTCGTGGCCGAGCACGGTCGGCGCGGTCTTGTACGGATGGGCGCCGCGGTAGGTGGCCAGGTCGGAGCCGCAGATGCCGGTGGCGAGCACCCGGACCAGCAGCTCGCCGGGGGCGACCGGCGGCAGCGGGGTACGCCGGTGCTCGATCCGCCCGTAGTCGGTCAGAACCGCGCTCTCCATCGTGTCCTGACGTGTCGTCAGCACTGGTTGGGCACCTCCTGGCCGGCCAGGGCGGCGGCCACCGAGTCGACCAGGATGCGGCCGATCCGGACCTGCGAGTCGACCGACATCGCGCCGATGTGCGGGGTGATCACCACGTTGTCCAGCTCGTGGAGCCGGTTCGGGCGACCCTCCTCGGCGACCACGTCGAGCCCGGCGCCGGCGATCCGGCCCTCGGCCAGCGCCTCGTACAGCGCGTCCTCGTCGACGACCAGGCCGCGCGAGACATTGACGAGCAGGGCGGTCGGCTTCATCGCGGCCAGCGCGGCGGCGTCGATCAGGTGGTGCGTCCGGTCGGTCAGCGGGACGGCCAGGCAGACCACGTCGGCGGCCGGCAGCAGCGTCTTCAGCGGAGCCAACTCGTAGTCGAGACGCTCCAGTTCGTGGCGGCGGTCGTCGTCGGGACGGGCCACGTCGACCAGTACCCGCATGCCGAGGGCGCGGCCGAGCGCCGCGATCCGGGAGCCGATCCGGCCGTAGCCGACCAGGCCCAGGGTCTTGCCGCCGAGTTCGGCCCCGGACAGCGCGGCCTTGTTCCAGATCCCGGACCGCACCTGGCGGTCCGCGAGCGCCAGGTGGCGCCCGACCGTGAGCATCAGCCCGAGGGCCAGCTCGGCGACGGCCGGGGCGGAGACGGCGGGGATGTTGAAGACGGTCGCACCGGCCTTCCGGGCCGCCCCGACGTCGATGTTGTCGATCCCGGAACCGGCCCGGGCGATCACCTTGAGCCGGCCGGCCGCCGCGATGACGGAGGCGTCCAGGCGCACCCCGCTGCGCAGCACGATCACCTCCTGGTCGCGCACCAGTCGGAGGAGTTCGTCGACGGGCGGGCGCAGCGCCACGGTGACGTCGTAGCGGCGGCGCAGCTCGTCCAGCGCCCCCGGGTCGATCGGGTCGAGCACCAGGACGCGGACGCGCGGCGCCCCGGCCCGCGGCGCCAGCTCGGCCAGGGCCCGCCGGTCGAGCTTGCCGGAGGAGGTGAGCGGCAGCTCGTCCACCGGGTGGAAGCGGTTGGGGACCAGCTGCGCGGGCATGGTGGCGCGGGCGAACCGCCGCAGCGCGGCGACGTCCGGCTCCTCCGGCCCGGCCGGGACGACCAGCGCGGTCAGCAGTTCGTTGCCCGCGCCGTCCCGGACGACCAGCGCGGCCGCGTCGCGGACCTGCGGGGCGGCCCGCAGACCGGCCTCGACCTCGCCGAGTTCGACCCGGTGGCCGCGGAGCTTGACCTGCTGGTCGTTGCGGCCGAGGTAGGCGAGCCCACCGTCGGGCAGCCGGCGGGCGAGGTCGCCGGTGCGGTACATCCGGCGGCCGTCGAGGGTGCGGAAGCGCTCGGCGGTGAGTTCCGGCCGGTTCAGGTAGCCGTCGGCGACCCCCGACCCGGCCACCCACATCTCGCCGGTCGCGCCGTCCGGGACCAACCGGAGTGCGTCGTCGCGCAGTTCGATCGCCAGGTGGGGCAGCGGGCGCCCGATCGGCGAGGCGGTGCCGGCGGCCAGCTGCTCAGGGGTGAGCACCAGGTGGGTGGCGTGCACGGTGATCTCGGTGATGCCGTACATGTTGACCATGACGGGCGCCGGAGCGGGCGCGGCGGCGAGGAAGCCGCGCACCACGTCGAGGTCGACGCTCTCGCCGCCGAAGACCACGTAGCGCAGCGCGGTCGCCGGGGCGCCCGAGTCGCCGTACTCCCGGGCCAGGTGGCGGAAGGCGGACGGCACCTGGTTGAGCACCGTGATCCGCTCGTCGGCCAGCAGCCGCAGGAAGTCCTCCGGTGCCTGCGCCGTGGCGGCGGGCACCGGCACGGCGGTCGCGCCGGTCGCCCAGGCGCCCCACAGCTCCCAGACCGAGAAGTCGAAGGAGGCGGAGTGGAAGAGCGTCCAGCGGTCCCCGGTGCCGAGGTCGAACAGCGGCAGGGTGGCCCGCAGCAGCTCCAGGACGTTGCCGTGGGTGACCACACAGCCCTTCGGCACGCCGGTGGAGCCGGAGGTGTAGATCACGTACGCCGGGTCGTCCGGGCCGGGTGCGGCTCCGGCCGGACCGGCGGGCCCGGCGGCCTCCGCGGCGGCGCTCTCCGCCCCGGCGGCCTCCGGATCGGCGGCCTCCGGGTCGATCACGGGCAGCGCGTCCAGCCCGCAGGCCGCGGCCCGGCCGGGATCCCCGACCAGGGCCGCGAGTCCGGCGTCCGCGGCCATGAAGCGGAGCCGCTCGGCCGGGTACGACGGGTCGAGCGGCACGTACGCCGCACCGGACTTCAGGATGCCGAGGATCCAGGCGGGCGCCCGGTGCGAGCGCTCCAGGAGCACGCCCACCAGGTCGCCCCGGCCCAGGCCGGCGGCCGTCAGCCGGGCGGCGACGGCCCCGGCCCGCCGGTCGAGCTCGGCGTAACCGAGCTGCTCGCCGCCGCCGGCCACCGCCGCCGCGTCGCCGCGCACGGCGGCGACGCGGGCGAACAGCTCCGGCAGCGACCGGGCGCCGGCCGGCAGGTCAGACAGCTGCATGGTTGCCACCGACCGCCATCACGTCGCCCTGGCCGACCGGCTTGTAGTAGTCGGTGGGGTGGACCTGGTCGCCGAAGTCGCCGAACATCCGGCGCAGGCGCGGCGACATCCGGTCCAGCACCTCGGCCGGCTGCTGGAGGTAGTCGTGCGGGCGGTGCCACAGGTGCCCGTAGCGCAGGATGAAGGTCTTGCGCTCCTGGACCTTGTTGGGCGCCACGGCGTGCCACAGCGAGTACGGGAAGATCAGCACGTCGCCCGGCGCGGCCTTGACCTCCAGGGCGTCGTCGGGCAGCACCCCCTGGCGCAGCGGCTCGTCGAGCTCCTCGATGTAGCAGAGCGCCGTCCGGTCGGTCGGCACCTTGCGGTGGCTGCCGGGGACGAGCAGGAAGTTGCCGCTGTCGGACTCCGTGGTGTCGGTGAAGAACACCTGCGCCTTGATCTGCAGGCTCGGGCTGCCGTGGACGAGCCGCAGCTGCTGCAGGTACTCGCCGCCGTCGGTGTGCCAGTACTCGAGCGCCTCGTCCTGGAGCGAGCGGACGAAGATCTCGGTGCCGAGCAGCTGGACGCTGCCGGCGAGCAGCGACATCATCGGGCCGACCAGCTTCGGGTGGTCGAGGAAGTAGTCCATGCCGGCGGTACGGGCCACCGCGTCGCGCACCCGGACCGTGTGGGCGCGGTCGGTGAAGCTGGCGTGGTTCTCGATGGTCCGCGCGCCGTCGGCGACCACCTCGTCGATGACGGCGAGACCGCGCTCCACCTCCTCGGGGCTGAACAGGCCCTTCAGGTGGAGGTAGCCGTTCTGCTCGTAGCTCTCGAACTGCTCGTCGGTGAGCGGCGTCCAGTCGCGCTCGACGGCGGTCTCGACGGTCGACTCGCGAATGGTCGCGATGTGCATGCCGGTGTCGTGCATGGTGTTCTCCCTCGTCGACGGGTCGGTGGGTGCGGGCGCGCCGGTCACGGGCGCAGTTCCTCGGCCCACTCGTACAGCCGGGCCTCCACCGCGTCCCACAGGGCCAGGACGTCGGGGGCGGTGTACCAGTCGGTCTTGAACATGACGTTCACGGTGACGCCGTCCTCGTCCTCGTCCCAGAAGGTCGCGATCGCGGCGTCGTGCCAGCCGTTGGAGATCCGCAGCGGCTCGGTCCGCACACCGGGGATCTCGATCTCGCCGACGCTGCGGCGCATGCCGAGCGGCCGGGCGTTGAAGGTGACGTACGGGACGGTGGCCTGCCGGCCGAGTGCCGACGGGTCCATCAGGCCGATCAGGGCGGGCCACGGCAGGTCGCTGTCGTCCAGGGTGACCAGGATCCGCTCGCGGAAGTGCCGCAGGTACTCCACCGGGTCGGGGTGCCGGCCGGGCTCGCTGGCCAGCACCGTCTTGCTGGCGAACCAGCCCACGGCGTGGGTGAGTCCGGGCAGCTCCCGGTTGGCGGTGGACAGCGTGGTGGCGACCACCGGGCGACCCGAGCGCTCGTACAGCGCCCGGTGGAGCGCGGCGTGCATGAGGTTCAGCGCGGTCATCCGCAGCGGGCGGGCCACCGCGGCGAGGTCGCGGCACAGCTCGCCCGGCAGACGGCGGACGAAGTCCTCGTTCTCCTCGTACCGGATGCCGGTCGCGCCGCTGAACCCCTCGACCGGCATGGCCGGGATCGCGCCGACGCCGTCCAGCCGGGCGGCCAGCCGGGCGAGCGCGGCGCGCCCGGCCGGCGAGTCGACGGCGAGGTTCTGCCGGCGGACGAACTCCTGGAAGGGGAGTTCGACCGGCGGCAGCGGCGGCACCGCCGCGCCCACCCCCTGCCCGTAGAGCACGGCGAGGTCCCGGATCAGGGCGTTCAGCGACCAGCCGTCGCTCACCATGTGCTCGGTGACGAGCGCGAAGTACGTCTCCCGCGGCGAGCGCGGGAGCACCACCAGCCGCGCGACCGGCCCGTTCTCCAGGTCGAAGGGCTCGATCACGGCGTCCCGGACGGCGGTCCGGTCGGCCTGCTCGTCCGCCCCGGCGGGCAGCCGCCGGACGTCCTGCGGCTCGGCGGCGCCGACGTGCCACAGCGCCCGGTCGGTGTCGAAGCCGCTGAGCAGGGCCGGGTGCCGGCGCTGCACGGCGTGCCAGGCGCGGTTCAGCGCGGCCACGTCGAGCGTGCCGTGCAGGACCAGCGGCAGGGTGCTGTGGTGCGGGTTGAACACGCCCCGCCCGGCGTCCTCCCGGGTCTGGCCGAGCCGGTGCCGGTGGTTCCAGGAGGCCCGCAGGGTCTCACGCATGGTTCAGCTCCCGCTCCCGGACCAGGTCGGTGAGCGCCGGGAGGTCGTCCGGCCCGCCGGCCCGGACCATCGAGGCGCCGTCGTGGGCGCGGCGCCCGCCGTCGGCCCGCAGCGGACGCAGCAGCAGCTGCGCCGGGTCGCAGACCACCTCGACCAGGGCCGGCCCGTCCTCGGCCAGCACGGCGGCGATGTCGGCGTCGAGCGTGCCGGTGTGCTGCAGCGTGCGGTACGGCAGCCGGAACGCGGTCGCGACGGCGGAGAAGTCGAGGGTCTCGGGCTCCTCCAGCTCCGGTCCCCCGACCAGCGCGGCCTGGGACTCCCGGATCGAGGCGTAGCCGCCGTTGTTCAGCACGAACACCTTGATGCCGAGCCCGTACTGGCTGATGGTGGCGAGCTCCTGGATGTTGAGCTCGATCGCGCCGTCGCCGACGATCACCAGCACCTGGGCGTCCGGCCGGGCGAAGGCCGCGCCGACCGCCATCGGCACGGCCGCGCCCATATTGAGGAAGGCGGCCGAGGTGATCTCCCGCTGGGAGGCGGTGAACTCCAGGGTCTGGCCGGTCACGTAGTAGGCGCTGCCGGTGTCGACCACGAAGACGTGGCCGGGGCCGGTCTGCGCCTCCAGCCGGTCGACGAACCGGTAGGAGTTGATCGGGCCGTCCGGCCGCTGCTCGCCGACGGTGGGGTGGGCGGCCTTGAGCGCGGCGCACTCGGCGAGCCAGGCCTCGTGGGCGGGGGCGGCGGGTTCGGCCGCCTCCTCCTGGAGCGCCTCGACCAGCCGGCCGACGTCCATGCAGACCGGGAAGTCCACCCGGACGCCCTTCTTGGTCAGCTGCGACGGGTCGATGTCGACCGCGACGACGGTGGCGTCCGGGTCGAAGGCGTCCGCGTCCTCGCCGACGAAGGCGGTGGACAGGCTGGAGCCGAGCGAGATCACCAGGTCCGAGCGGCCCATGATCAGCCCCGGGTAGAGCCGGCCTCGGATGCCGCCCTGACCGAAGCAGAACTCCGAGTCGTAGGGCAGCAGGTCGGTGCCCAGCCGGGAGGTGACCACCGGGATCCGCAGCTTCGCCACCATGGCCTGGAACGCCTGCACGGCGTCGGCCTGCCGGACGCCCTGGCCGGCGACGATCAGCGGGCGCTCGGCGGAGCGCAGCATGGTCATCAGCTGCCGGGCGGTCTGCCGGGCGCCGGAGCCGCGCGGTTCGGCGGCGGGCGGCTCGGCCCCCTCCAGGGCGTCCGGGTCGACCAGCGCGGCCTGGACGTCCAGCGGGATGTCCAGCCAGACCGGGCCCGGGCGGCCCTCCAGGGCGTGCCGGACGGCCTCGTCCAGGTGGCGGCGGATGTCGCCGGGGCGCTCCACCACCGCGGAGTACTTGGTCATGCTGCGGGCGCTGTGCACCACGCCGAAGCCCTGGACGCCGAAGGAGCGGACGCCCTCCTCCATGTGCCGGGTCTCGACCTGGCCGGAGACCACCAGTACGGGCACGCCGTCGGCGTACGCGTCGACCAGTCCGGCCAGCGCGTTGACGGCGCCCGGGCCGCTGGTCACCAGCGCCACCCCGAGCTCGCCGGTCAGCTTGGCCGCGCCGGTGGCCATCAGCGCCGCCGCGGTCTCGTGCCGGGCGCAGATGGTGACCAGGCCGGGCCGCTGGCTGAAGGCCTGGTCGAGGTGGATGGAGCCGGTGCCGGAGAGGCTGTAGCAGGTGTGCACGCCCAGCCCGTGCAGGTAGGCGGCCGTGTAGTCGGCCACGGTGACGGTCATGCCAGCCACTGCGCCACCCGCTTCGCCACGCCCTGCGCCGTCAGGCCGTAGTGCTCGTAGAGGAACTCGGCGGGGCCGATCGGCGCGTACTCGTTCGGCACGCCGAGCTGCAGCACGGGCACCGGGTGGGTGCGGACGACGGTCTCGGCGACCGCGCCGCCGAGGCCGCCGTTGAGCACGTGGTCCTCCGCGACCACCAGGCGTCCGCTCCGGCGCGCGGCCCGTCCGATCGCCTCCGCGTCGATCGGCCGGACCGAGCCCAGGTGCAGCACGCCGGCCCGGATGCCGTCGGCCTTCAGCAGCTCGGCCGCCTCCACCAGGCGGGTGGTGAGCAGGCCGGTGCCGACCAGGGTGACGTCCTCGCCCTCGCTCAGCTGCACCGAGCCGCCGGACGCGAAGGTGTGGTCGGCCGGGAACAGCTCGGGCGTGTCCAGCTTGCTGACGATCCGGATGTAGACCGGACCCTCGATGGTCATCGCCTCGCGCAGGGCGGCCACGGTGTCGTTCGGGGTGGCCGGTGCCAGGACGGTCATCCGCGGGATCGACCGCATCCAGGCGAGGTCCTCGACGGCGTGGTGGGTGCCGCCGAGCGCGCCGTAGGCGAGGCCGCTGACGAAGCCGCAGAACACCACGTTGGCGTTGGTGTAGGCGGCGTTCTTGATCTGCTCCAGCGCCCGGGCGGTCAGGAAGCAGGAGGCCGAGTAGACGAACGGGCGCAGGCCGGCGTTGGCCAGGCCGATCGACACGCCGACCAGGTTCTGCTCGGCGATGCCGACGTCGACGAAGCGGTCGGGCAGCTCGGCCTGGAAGCCGAGCGCCGAGTGGGTCTCGGCCGAGTCGTTGTTGACGATGCAGATCCGCTCGTCGGCGCGGGCCATGTCGAGCAGGGCCGCCGAGAAGGCGGCGGCGCAGTCAGTCGTCGGTGCCATGCTCAAGCTCCCGGAGTGCCTGGTCGAGAAGGTCGGGGGTCAGTCGGCGGCTGTGCCATTCGAGGTTGCGCTCCATGAAGGAGACGCCCTTGCCCTTGACCGTGGAGGCGATCAGGCAGGTCGGCCGGCCCGGCTCGAGCGGCGCGCCGCCGAGCACGGTCAGCAGTTCCTCGACGTCGTGGCCGTCGACGACGCGCACGGCCCAGCCGAAGGAGCGCCACTTCTCGTCCAGCGGCTCCAGGGCGTTGATGTCCTCGGTGCTGGCGCCCTTCTGGGCGAGGTTGCGGTCGACGATCACGACCAGGTTCTCCAGCCCCCGCGAGGCCGCCAGCATCGCGGCCTCCCAGTTGCTGCCCTCCTGGAGCTCGCCGTCGCCGGTGAGCACGAAGGTCCGGCGGCCGGAGCCCTGGACCCGGGCGGCGAGGGCCGCGCCCACGCCGAGCGAGAGGCCGTGGCCGAGCGAGCCGGTGTTGAACTCGATGCCCGGCACGCGGGTGGAGACCACCGTGCTCAGCCGCGAGTCCGCCGCCCCGTAGGTCGCCAGCTCCTCCTCGGGCAGGATGCCCCGGAGCGCGAGCACGCTGTACATGGCGGCCGAGGCGTGGGCCTTGCTGAGGATGAAGCGGTCCCGGTCCGGGTCGTCCGGGCCGCCGCGCAGCACGCCGAAGTGGAGCGCGCAGAGGATGTCCATGGCGGAGAGGTCCGCCCCGATGTGGCCGGTCCCGGCGGTGCTGACCGTGGTCAGCGCGAGTGCTCGGGCCCGTGCCGCCCGACGGCGCACCAGCGCCACGTCTTGCGACGACAAGTCTTGATCCTTTCGGTGGGTCGGGGTCGTGGTCGAGGTGGTCCCGGCGGTCAGGCCGTGAACTCCTGCCACTGGTCCAGGCGCTGGAGCGCGAAGACGTCCTTGACCCCGGCGATGCTGTCCTCCAGGTGGGCCGAGTGCCCGGTCTCGTAGATCGAGCCGAGGGCGGACCGCAGGGAGGTGATGGTGGCGCGCAGGCCCTGGTTGGCGTAGATGACGGCGGACACACCGGCCGCGCGGGCCTCGTCGGCGTGCCAGTCGGGGTAGGTGGTGGGCACCACGACGACCGGCAGCCGGTCGTCCCACTGGTCGAGGAAGGACAGCACCTCGTCCTTGGTGGCCTGCTTGGAGTGGACCAGGACGGCGTCGGCACCGGCGTCGGCGTAGACCGCGCAGCGCTTGAGCGCCTCGTCGACACCCAGTCCGCTGATCATCGCCTCGGTGCGGGCGATGACGAAGAAGTCCTCGCTGCGCTGGGACTTCTTGGCCGTCTCGATCTTGTGGGCGAAGGCGTTCACGTCGAGCAGGCTGTGGTCGGCCGCCGCGAAGCTGTTCATCTTCGGGAAGATCTTGTCCTCCATGCACACGGCGGTGATGCCGGCCTGCTCGTACTCGGCCACCATGTACGCCACGTTCATGCTGTTGCCGAAGCCGGTGTCGCAGTCGGCCACCACCGGGACGGAGAGCGCCTTCTGGATGTGCGCGGCCGCGTCCAGGTACTCGCTCATGCTGAGCAGGCTGGCGTCGGGCAGGCAGCGGGCGGCGGAGATCTCGAAGCTGGAGGCCCAGACGGCCTGGAAGCCGACCTGCTCGGCGATGACGCCGCCGAGCGCCGAGTGCGCGCCGGCGATCCGGACCAGCGGGTGCTCCGCGAGGACGCTGCGGAACGAGGGGTAGCTGTGGGGGGTGGGACTCACGTGGTGCTCCTACGTCTGGGGTGATGGTTCATTTGACGGTTCGTCGGACACGCCGGCCGGCGGGGCGTCCCGGACGAAGGCCCACAGGGCGATCAGGCCGCAGATCACGAACACTCCGGCCAGCAGCAGCCAGCCCGCGGCGCCCATGCCGAGCGGCAGCATGACCACCAGCGCGGGCCCGAAGAACTGCTGGAGCCCCCGGCCGAGCCCGAACACGCCCTGGTACTCGCCCATCCGGCCCTCGGGCGGCAGGGTGAAGGACAGTCCCCAGCCGCCGGCGGACTGCGCGAGTTCGCCCAGGGTCATCAGGACCGTGCCGGCGAACAGCAGGACGACGGCCAGTGAGGTGTCGGCGGCGCCGGACCCGGCGAACAGGCAGCAGGCCAGCGCCATCAGCAGGCCCGCCCGCAGCAGCAGGCGACCGGAGCCGGACACGGTGTCCGAGCCCTTGCCCGCGGCGACCTGGAGCAGCACCACCAGCACGGTGTTGACCACCGTCAGGGCCGCCACCAGGGCGCCCGGCGCACTGGTGCGGTTGACGATCCACAGCGGTACGCCCACCGCGAGCACCGGCTGGAACAGCTCCAGGATCCCGGAGAGCGCGGTGGCCAGCAGGAACCGGCGGTCGCGGAAGGCCTCCCAGGAGCGCCCCGCGGTGGCCGGGACCACCTCCGGTCCGTCCGGCCGCAGGCCCAACGCCATGATGGCACACAGCAGTTGGAGGGCCACGTTGACCGCGATCACGAGCAGGAAGGCGATCCGCGAATCCGTCGCCAGCGCGGCCCCGGCCAGGCCGGCGCCGGCCGTGAAGCCGAGATTGAACAGGCTGCGCATCCTCGCCCGGACCCCCGCGGAGCGGGCGGAGCCGAACAGGGCGTGGGTCAGGGCCGCGCGCAGCGGGCTGCCGACAGTCTCGCACACCGCTATCGCGCAGGCCACGGCCGTGAACGCGGGCACGCCCTCGACGAAGGCGTAGCCGACGAACAGCACCGCGAGCAGACCGTAACTGGCCGCCAGCGGCCGGCGCGCGCCGAACCGGTCGGCGACCCGCCCGCCCGGGACGGTGGCGAGGAACCCGCACAGCCCGGCCGCCGACATGGCCACCGAGACGCTCTCGGCGGACAGCCCGACGGTCCTGGTGAAGAAGATGGCACTGGAGGTCAGGAAGAGGCCGGTGCCGAGCGACTGGGTGAGCGTGAGCACACCCATGCGGCGCTCGGCCCCGGGCGCCGGGACGAGTTCCCTCAGGAACCCGGCGGCGGCCGAGCCGATGGTAGGCATGAGTCATCCAGGGAGTGGTTCGCGGAGGTGGGCACGTCCGGGGCGTGGTTCGCGGGGGTGGACGCGACCGGGGCCGGGCCGCGGCCCTCCGAACCCGGCGGTCCGGGCGGTCCGGGCGGTCCGGGCGGTCCGGGCGGCGCCGACGGCCCACCGGGCGTCCCCGGACGGGACGCCTCAGACGTGGTCGAGCAGGTCCCGGGCGGTGCGTCTGACCGGCCGGCCGTCGACGTCGAACTCGTAGGCCAGCAGGGCGACCGCCTGCTCCACCAGCGCGGTCATGCCCCGGTGGTCGGCGGCCGAGCCGCACAGCATGTCGAGCAGGGTGGTGGAGGTCCCGGCGGCCAGCTCGGTGCCGGGCCGCACCGAGAGCCGGTACGACTCGACCCCGGGCAGCGCCCGGACGGCGGCCTGGCCGTCGACCCGGGTCAGCCGGCCGCCCCCGGTGGGGCCGGGGGTGTAGTACTGGAAGTGCACCCGGTCCGGACGGGCCGGGAGCGGCCCGGGCTCGCGTCCGAGCGCCAACTCACCGGCCAGCGCGACCAGATCGAGCCCGACGGACCGTCCGGCCAGATCGGTCTGGTCCCCGCCGAGGCGGCCGTTGACCTCGATCAGCCGGGGCCCGGCGGCCGTCAGCTTGATCTCGGTGTGCACCAGACCGTGCGTGACCCCGAGCGCCCGGAGCGCCCGGTCGGCCAGCCCGACCACCTCCGCCTCCGGCCCGGGGGCCAGCTGCGAGGGCCAGAACTGCCCGGACTCCCGGAACGGCGGCGCCAGCGGCAGCTTTCCGGTGACGGCGACGTGGCGGATCCCGGCGGGTGTGACGGCACTCTCCACCGACACGTAGTCCCCGAACGGCGCGCAGTCCGCGCCCCGCAGGAACTCCTCGACCACCAGCGCCGGTTCGGACCGCAGGAACTCCTCGACCACGGCGGCGCCGCGGTCCGGATCCGTCACCAGGACGGTGTTCCGGCTGCCCTCCCCGCGGACCGGCTTGACCACGGCGGGCAGGCCCACCTCGGTCAGCGCGGCGCGCCAGCCCTCGGCGTCGGTGAGCAGCGCGCTGCGCACACTGTCCACCCCCGCCTCCCGCAGCCGCCGACGCTGCGCCGCCTTGTCGGTCAACACCCGGACGGTCTCCGGGGTGTTGAACGGCAGGCCGAGCAGTCCGGCGAGCCGGGCGGTGTCGGCGAGCATCCGTTCGCTGAACGTCAGGATGCCCGCGGCCCCGTACTCGCGCAGCCGGGCGGCGGCCGCCCCGTCACCTTCGGCCAGCGTGACGACGCCCGCGCAGTTCTCCTCGAACAGCGGGCCGACCTGCCGGGCGTGGTCGGAGTCGGCCAGCGCGACCAGTACCGGAGCCGTGCGCCCCAGGGCGATCACCTCGCGCGGCGAGGCCGAGCCCTGGTCGTAGACGACGACGATGGCCATCGCTCAGGCGCGATCGAAGAGTCGTGGGTCCTCGACGGCCTCGGCGAGCTGCCGGAGGGTGCTGCGGCGCAGCACCGCCGACCGGGGCATGTCCAGACCGGACTCGATGGCCCGGGTGGAAATCGCGAGGGCCAGCAGGGAATCCCCGCCGAGATCGAAGAAATCGGCGTCCAGGTCGTCGACCGGCGTGCCGAGGACTTCTTCCCAAATAATTCTGAGTGTTTCCGTGGTGCTGGTGTCGGACATACCAGGCCTCTCCCCGTCGGCGTGCATCCGTGAATCGATTATTGGAGCAGGGTTGCGGAACTGTCAATTCCGGGAAAACAGCCGGTTAACCGGAGCCGGTGCCGGAATTCCTGCGGGCAGGACGAATCACGGCACCGCCCCGGAAATGGAATTCCCGGCGGAACCGCCCCCCTGCGGCCGGTTTCCCGGCGGAATCAGCCGGCGGCCACCGCGACCGCCGTCCGTGCCGCTCCGGCCGGGACCGCCGCCCCGGCCGCACCCTCCGGGACCACCGCCCCGGCCGCACCGCCCGCGGTGCGCAGGTACTCGATCAGGTCGGCGATGGAGATCAGCGCCAGGCCGTGCCGGCCGGCGAACTCGCGCAGCTCCGGCAGTCTGGCCATGGCACCGTCGGCCATCGCGATCTCGCAGATCGCCGCCGCCGGACGCAGGCCGGCCAGCCGGCACAGGTCCACCCCGGCCTCGGTGTGACCGGCCCGCGCCGGCACACCGCCGTCGACCGCCCGCAGCGGAAAGACGTGGCCCGGGCGCACCAGCTCGGCCGGGCGGGTGCCCGGCTCGGCCAGCAGCCGCAGGGTCAGCGCCCGGTCGGCCGCCGAGATGCCGGTGCTGATGCCGGCCGCGGCGTCGACCGAGACGGTGAAGGCGGTGCGGTGGTGCTCGGTGTTTTCACGGACCATCTGGTCCAGTTCCAGCCGGTCGAGGTCGGCGCCGGTCATCGGGGCGCAGAGCAGTCCGCGGCATTCGGTCATGGCGAAGGCGACCAGCTCGGTGGTGGCGAGCTCGGCGGCGAAGACCAGGTCGCCCTCGTTCTCGCGGCTCTCGTCGTCGACGACGACGACCGCCCGGCCGGCCGCGATCTGCGCGACCGCGTACTCGACGGAGTCGAACGGCTGCTCGGTGTCGCCGGCCGCGTACGAGGTCGCGTCGGCGGTGGTCGTGCCCGTGGTGTGGCCCATCGGAACTCTCCTCGCGCTCGGGGCGCGGACTTCCGGGGCTGCTGGAGCATGGGCGTGCAGGGGCGGTCGTCGACCGCATTCCGGTGGAAGCGGCCCGCGACCGACCGGCCGACGGGAATCCCCCCGGCCGTCGGAAAAACCTGCCCGCCGCGCACTGCCTCCCTTCCGGACTTTAACCGTCGGTCCAGGAGTTTCACCTGGTCAACCGGCCGCTGGCGGCGGACGGGTCGCGGACTGTAACCGCCGGTTCGGAATTTCACCGACCCCGGAGTGCGCAAACGTCTTGAACAACGCCCGTCAACCTCGCACACTTGCCGCGATCTTGACAAGACGTCGGTGAACGGGTGGAGCCGTGGGCTGCATCACACGCCGAACCGGGGGTTCCCGACCCCGCCGTTCGGCGGGCATTGCCAATGCCGTCCGAGCGTGCTTAAGATCCGGACCGCCGATGCCTACCCACAAGTAGTGACCCCCGTTCGACCTGCGTCGAACCACTGGGGACGGGGTCCGAGGGGCGGGCGTTCGGCACTCCGGCGGGGGCCGGAGTCTCGCCGCCCGCGTTCCGGGGGCGGCATTGCGAAACGGGGGCAAGACGTTCATGCACGATCCTTCGAGGAGTCCGGGGCGCTCCGCCGTGTCCGTCGGCGACGAACCCGGCGCAGGCGCGGCCGGGCCGGCGAACGGCCTCGGCGCAGCCGTTCCGACGGCCGTGCCGGTCTCCGAACCCGTCTTCGCCGGCGCCTTGTTGACGCCGGGTCAGGTGGTGCTGCGGCGGGAGATCCTCGACGGACGGGTCTGGCTGAGCCACCCCGTCCGGGTCGTCGCCCACGAACCCGACCTGCTCGCCGTGTACCTGGCCCACGACACCCGGCTCTCCTTCGGCGAGGGCGAGTTCAGCTGGGGACCGCACGGCTGGAGCACCGTCGCCGACCGCTGGCGCAGCCCCGGTGTCCTGCAGCTGCAGCGCCCCGGCGAGGCCTACGCCGTCTGGGCCTTCCGCGACCCGGAGACCGACGAGCTCTCCGGCTGGTACGTCAACTTCCAGGACCCGTACCGGATCACCGACGAGGGCGTCGACACCCTCGACCACGAGCTCGACCTCTGGATCCCGGCCGACGGCGGCCCGTACCGCTGGAAGGACGTCGAAGCCTTCGAGGAGCGCGCCCGCACCGGCGGCTTCACCCCCGAACAGGCCGCCGCCGTCCGTGCCGAGGCCGCGGCGCTCGCCGCCCGGATCGACCGCGGCGACACCTGGTGGACCGAGCGGTGGACGCACTGGCGACCCGCCGCGCAGTGGACCGCTCCCCCTCCCCCGGCCTGAGCCGACCCCCCGCCGTCCGGGCGGTCCACCCGACCGACCGGCCCGTCGGGGCGCCACCCGTGCCCCGGCGGCGCGACCGCACGGCGCCACCCGCACCGCGGCACCCCCGTGCCCGCGGCGGCCCGCACCGCGGCAGTCGCACCGCAGCAGCCGACACCGCTGCACCACCGCAGTACCGCACCGCAGCACCACAGCACCGCGAAAGGAACGACCGATGCGCATAGCCCTGGTGACCTCCCCCGGCTCCGTCGAGATCCGCGAGACCCCGCGCCCCGAGATCGGCGAGGACGACGTGCTCGTCCGGATCGCCGCCTGCGGGCTGTGCACCATGGAGGCCAAGCTCTACACCGGCGCCATGCCCGTCTACCCCGTGGCCGCCGGCCACGAGGTCTCCGGCCGGGTCGAGCAGGTCGGTGCGCGCGCCGCCGCACTGGAGGACGCCCCCGCCGTCGGCGATCTGGTCACCGTGGACCTGCTGACCCGCTGCGGCACCTGCCGCCACTGCCGCTCCGGCAACAGCGCCATCTGCGCCTCGCCGCAGGGCAGTCTGCTGCCGGACGGCAGCATCAGCATGGGCGCCGGGCTCGCCGAGTACGTGCGGGTGCCGGCCGCCCACGCCTGGCCGGTCGGCGACGCCGACCCGCTGCACGCCGCCATGGGCGAGCCGCTGGCCTGCGTGGTGCACTCGTTCCGGCGCGGCTCCTTCCAGCCCGGCGACCGGGTCGCGGTGATCGGCGGCGGCTTCATGGGCCGACTGCACCTGCTGCTCGCCCAGCACCACCAGGCCCGCTCGGTCACCGTGGTCGAGACCGACGGCACCCGCCGCACCGCGGCCCTGGCGGCCGGCGCCGACCACGCCGTGACGCCCGAGGAGCTCGCGGAACTCCCCAAGGCCGACGTGGTGTTCGTCACCATCGCCTCCCGCGAGGCGATCGCCGCCGGCTTCCGCGCCGCGGCCGACGGCGCCCGGCTGGTCCTCTTCGGCGGCTCCCACGACACCCCCGACGCCGTCCTGCCCGGTTACGAGGTGCACCGCCGCCAGCTCACCGTCACCGGCTCGTACAGCCAGGAGCCCGCCGACTGGCGTGCCGCCGCCGCCCTGCTGCGCGGCGGAGCTCTCGCCGCCGGCCTGGCCCCGCTGGTCACCTCCCGCCACGAACTGGCCGACACCGGCGAGGCGCTGACCGAGAGCTCCGGCTCCCCGGTGTTCCGGGTCTTCGTCGAACCCCGCTGACTCCGCACCCCCACACCCTCCTGACACCCCGTCGGGCGCCCGCCAGGCGTCGGACACCCACCCGCACCCGCACCACCAGGAGACCCCCATGAGCACCACCCCCGACGCCACCCGCCCCACCCTGCGGATCGGCGCCCAGCTCCACCCCCAGCACTGCGACCTGGCCGACCTGCGGGCCGCCTGGCGCGCCGCCGACGAGCTCGGCGTCGACTCGCTGTGGACCTGGGACCACTTCATGCCGCAGACCGGCGACCAGAACGGCCGCCACTACGAGTGCTGGTCGCTGATGGCCGCGATGGCCGTCGAGACCAGCCGGGCCACCATCGGCACCCTGGTGACCTGCACCGCCTACCGCAACCCGCACCTGCTCGCCGACCAGGCCCGCACCGTCGACCTGCTCAGCGGCGGCCGGGTCGTCCTCGGCGTCGGCGCCGGCTGGTTCGAGCAGGAGCACCGCGAGTACGGCTACCCCTTCCCCGGCCCCGGCGGCCGGATCGACGCCTTCGAGGAGGCCGTCACCGCGATCCGCGACCGCCTCACCAAGCTCAACCCCGCGCCCGCCGGCCCGCTGCCGATCCTCATCGGCGGCGGCGGCGAGAAGCGCACCCTCCAGGCCGTCGCCCGCTACGCCGACCTGTGGAACTGGTACGGCTGGGACTCCACCGACCCGGTCGCCGAGTTCGCCCGCCGCAGCGGAGTGCTCGACGACTGGTGCGCCAAGGTCGGCCGCGACCCGCGCGAGATCGGCCGCACCGTGATGATCGACGCCCCGCAGACCGGCCTGGCCGAGGCGTTCGCGGCGGCCGGCGCCACCGAGATCATCGTCTCCGTCCCCGGCCCGTTCGACCTCGCCCCGGTCCGCGAACTGCTCGCGCTGCGCGACGGCCTGGCCGGCCGATGACCGGATCCGGGCAGCCGGGCGGGCGTCCCGGCGCCGGGTTCCACGGCCTGATGGCCGCCCTGCTGGCGTCCAGCGCCGGGATCGGACTGGTCTTCCCGCTGACCAGCATCTACATCAGCGACCGGCTCGGACTGGGCGGAACCGGCGCCGGCACCTACTTCGTGGCGATGGCGGCCGCCGGGTGCGCCGCCGCGGTCCTCGGCGGCCCCCGGGCCGACCGGGGCAGCGCGGCGGCGGTCGGCGCGGTCGGCACCACCTCGCTGGTGCTCTCGTACGCGCTGCTCGGCGCGGCGGGCGGCAGCCTGCCCGTGACGGCCTCCGGCCTGCTCGCGGGCGTCGGCTACGGCCTGCAGTACGCGGCGATCACCGGGGTGGTCACCGCCCTGGTCCCGGCCGCGCAGCAACGCCGTGCCTTCGTGCTGCGCCATGTGATGACCAACGCGGGCATGGGCCTCGGTGCCACCGGTGGCGGGCTGCTGCTCGCCGCCGGGCACCCGGCGGGCACCCTGCCCTGGCTGTACGAGGCGGCGGCCGCCGCCTCGGTACCGCTCGCCGTGCTCTTCCTCCTGGTCCACCGCCGCCGCCCGGCCGTGCCCGCGGTTCCCGACGTGCCCGACGTGCCCGGCGTGCCCGACGTGCCCGACATGCCCGGCGGCATCGCTCCGGACCGGGAACCGGACCCGCCGGGCTACCGGGCACTGCTGCGCAGCCGTCCGATCGCCCTGCTGATGCTCGCCCAGGCGCTCTTCGCGACCGCCGGATTCACCCAGATCGAGGCGACCGTCCCGCTGCTGCTGCACCACGGCATGGGCATCGGCCTGGCCGGCGTCAGCGCCGTCACCGCCGGCAACGCCCTCGTCCTGCTGCTGCTCCAGCGCCCCGTCGCCCGGCGCCTCGAGGGGCTGGCCGAGGAGGCCGCCCTGATCGCGGCGCCACTGCTGTGGTGCGCCGCGTTCGGCGCCGGCGCCCTCGCCACGGCGACCGACGGCGCCGCCAGGACCGCCCTGCTGGCCGGCTTCGCCGCGCTGTTCGCGATCGGCGAGATCGCCTACTCCTCGGCGTTCTTTCCGCTGCTGGTACGGTTCTCGGGCCCCGCCTCGCTCGGCCGGGGCAGTGCGCTGTCCTCGCTGGCCTGGAGCACGGGGACGGCCGTCGGGCCACCGCTGGGCATCGCGGTCGTGACGGCCACCGGCACCGGCACGGGCTGGCTCGCGCTCGCCGCGGGCGCCGCGGCGGTCCTGGCCGTCACCCTCCTGCTGCGCCACGCGGCCCGATGAGGAGCGCACCGAGCCGGCCGCAGCCCGGCGCCAGAACCACCCACCCTGCGTACGGGGAGACGAACGGAGCTTCCGTGTCAGAGCTGAAGACCGCCCACCGGACACCGTCGGCACCGGCCACCACCCCGGTGTCCCGGACCGACGCCCCCGGCCGGTCCGCACGGACCACCGGCCGGCTGGCGACGGTACTGCCGCCGCTGGTGTTCGGCCTCCTCCTGGTGGGCACCTGGGACCTCGTCACCCGGACCAAGGCCGTCTCGGCGTTCTTCCTGCCCTCCCCCGGCACCGTCGCCCGGGCCTTCGTGGACGCGATCACGGACGGCGGACTGCTCGGCTACGCCTGGCAGACCGTCGTGGAGAGCGCCGCCGGCAGCGGCCTGGGCATCGCGGCGGCCCTGCCGCTCGGCTACCTGATGGCCCGCAGCACCGTCGCCGCCCGCGCCCTGCAGCCCTACCTCGCCGCCTCCCAGGCCGTACCGGCGGTGGCGCTCGCGCCGCTGCTCGCCCTGTGGATCGGCTACGGGCTGCTGCCGATCGCCATCCTCTGCGCGCTGCTGGTGTTCTTCCCGATGCTGGTCAACACCATGCTCGGCCTGCGCGAGCTCGACCGCGAGGTGCTCAACGCCGCCCGGGTCGACGGGGTGGGCCGGTGGGGCATGCTGCGCCACATCGAGTTCCCGCTGGCGCTGCCGAGCATCCTCGCCGGGGTGCGCACCGGGTGCACGCTCTCCATCACCGGCGCGGTGGTCGGCGAGTTCGTGATGGGCGGCGAGGGCCTCGGCCAGTTGCTGGCCGTCCAGCGCGGCCAGGCCGACTCCACCGGCCTGTTCGTCTCGCTGCTGACCCTCACCCTGCTGGCCGCCGCCACCTACGGAGCCGTCCGGCTGGTCGAGCTGACCGTGGACCGCTGAGCACGGGCTCCCCGCTCCTCCCGCCGCCTGCCCGTTCCCGTTCCCGTCGGCTCTCCCGCACCCTGCCCTTCCCCGTGCCCGTGCCCGTACCCGTCGAAATCCCTACGAAGAAGGACTGTCGCATGCCCAAGACCACCGCCCGCGCCGCCGGGGCGCTCGCCCTGCTCCTCGCGGGCAGCGCCACGCTCTCGGCCTGCGCCTCCGACCCGACCGCCGCCAAGTCCTCGGACGGCAAGACCGGCGGCGCCGTCACCGTCGGCCTCACCTACATCCCGAACATCCAGTTCGCCCCCTTCTACGTGGCGGAGAGCAAGGGCTTCTACAAGGAGGCCGGGCTCAAGGTGACACTTCGTCACCACAGCTTCACCGACGACCTGTTCGGCGCCATGACGGCCGGCCAGGAGGACGTGGTCTACGCCGGCGGCGACGAGATGCTGCAGGCCCGGGCCAAGGACGTGCCGGTGGTGGACATCGCCACCCTGTACCACACCTACCCGGTCGCGATGCTGGTGCCGCAGGACTCCCCGATCCGCACCATCGCGGACCTGCGCGGTCACAGCGTCGGCACCCCCGGCCCCTACGGCGAGACCTACTTCGGTCTGCTGGCCCAGCTGAAGGCCGGCGGACTGACCACCAAGGACGTCGACGTCCAGCACATCGGCTTCACCCAGCAGGCCGCCCTGGTCGGCAAGAAGGTCGACGCCGTGATGGGCTACCTCAACAACGACGCCGTCCAGTTCCAGCAGGCCGGCCTGGCCGTCCGCGCCGTCGAGGGCACCGGCGACGCCTCGGCCCTGCCCCTGGTCGCGGCGGGCCTCGGCGCCACCAGGACCACCCTGGACAAGCGCGGCGACGACATCCGCAAGTTCGTGGCGGCCACGCTGCGCGGAGTGCAGTACACGGTCGAGCACCCCGACGAGGCGGTGTCGATCAGCAAGAGCCACATCCCCGGCATGAACGACCAGAAGCAGCAGGACTCCGCCCTCGCCGTGCTGCGCGCCACCGCCCCCCTGATGCAGGCGCCCGCCACCGGGAAGCCGGGCCTCAACGACCCGGCCACCTGGGACCGGATGGCCGCCTTCATGCAGGAGCAGGGTCTGATCGAGAAGCCCGCCGCAGCGGCCGAGGCCTTCAGCAACGACTACCTCCCGTAGGCCGCGGGCGGCCGGGCCGGGGTGGGGCGGCCGTTTCGCCACCCCGGCCCGGCCCTTACCCCGGCCCCGGCCCCGTCCTTCTGGCCCGGCTCCGTCGTCCCGGCGCGGTCAGCGGCGGCCGAGCGAGCGGTACGTCCAGCCGGCCGCGCGCCACACCCGGGGATCCAGGACGTTGCGGCCGTCGACGACGGCCCGGACGGCGACCTCCTCGCCCAGGGCCACCGGGTCGAGCTCCACGAACTCCCGCCACTCGGTCAGCAGCAGCACCACCTCGGCCCCGCGGGCGGCCGCCGCGGCCGAGGCCGCGTAGGACAGCTCGGGGAAGGCCTTGCGGGCGTTGTCCAGGGCCGCCGGGTCGTACACCGAGACCTGCCCGCCCTCTCGCGCGACCGCCGCCGCGACGCCGAGCGCGGGCGAGTCGCGGATGTCGTCCGACTCGGGCTTGAAGGCGGCGCCGAGCACGGCGACCTTCCGTCCGGCGAAGGACCCGGCCACCAGCTCCCGGGCGTGGTCGACCGCGCGGGTGCGGCGGCGCAGGTTGATCGCGTCCACCTGCCGCAGGAACTCCAGCGACTCGCCCGCGCCCAACTCCTCGGCGCGGGCCACGAACGCCCGGATGTCCTTGGGCAGGCAGCCGCCGCCGAAACCGAGTCCGGCGGCGAGGAAGCGCCGGCCGATCCGCTCGTCGTGGCCGAGCGCCTCGGCCAGCCGCACCACGTCGGCTCCGGCCGCCTCGCACACCTCGGCGATCGCGTTGATGTACGAGATCTTGGTCGCCAGGAAGGCGTTCGCGGCCGTCTTGACCAGCTCGGCGGTGGCGTAGTCGGTGACGACGGTCGGAATGTCGCCCAGCGGTCCGTACAGGTCGCGCAGCAGGCCCTCGGCGCGTCCGGGGCGCACCCCGAGCACGATCCGGTCGGGCGACAGGGTGTCCTCCACCGCGTGGCCCTCCCGCAGGAACTCCGGGTTCCAGGCGAGTTCGGCGGCCTCCCCGGCGGGCGCCAGTGCGGCGATCCGGGCGGCCAGCCGCTCGGCCGTGCCGACCGGGACGGTGGACTTGCCGACGACCAGGCAGGGCCGGTCCAGGTGCGGGGCCAGGGCCGTTACGGCGGCGTCGAGCTGGGAGAGATCGGCGGCCCCGGAGTCCTTGCGCTGGGGCGTGCCGAGGCAGAGGAAGTGCAGGTCGCCGAAGGCGGCGGCCTCCTGCGGGTCGGTGCCGAAGCGCAGCCGCCCGGCGGCCAGGTTGCGGCGCAGCAGCTCCCCCAACCCCTGCTCGTGGATGGGCAGTTCACCCTGATTGAGGGAGCGGACCCGGTCCTCGTCGATGTCGGTTCCGAGGACGTCGTGGCCGAGTTCGGCCATGCAGGCGGCGTGGGTGATGCCGAGGTAGCCGCTGCCGATCACCGTCAGGCGGTGGCGCACGGTCGGTCTCCTGTCGTTGTGGGGGTGCGTGGCATTGCCGGACGGGGCAGGGAGACCGGCCGGCGGAGGGACCGGCCGGGGATACGGAGGGGCGGCCGGGAGGAGGGGCGAGGTCGGCGGCCCGGGTCGGCCGACGGGGTCAGTCGACGGCCCGAGTTAACCGACGGCCCGAGTCAGTCGACGGCCCGGGTCAGTCGACGGCCCGGGTCAGTCGACGGCCCGGGTCAGCCGGCGCACGGGCCGGACGGCGAGCAGCGCGAGCGCGCAGCCCAGCCCGACCACGGCGCCGAGGAACAGCAGCCGGTGCACGCCGACCAGGCCGCTGACCGGACCGGCCACCGCCTGACCGAGCGGCACGGCCAGGATGGAACCGGCGATCTCGTAGGCCGCGACCCGGTTCAGCTTGTCCTCCGGAATCCGGGTCTGGACCGAGGTCGCCCACTGGACGCCCCAGAACGCCCACCCGATGCCACTGACCAGGTAGCCCGCCATCAGCAGCGGCACCGGCGGCACCAGCGCGGCGGACAGCGGCATCAGCGGGAAGAGCAGCATCGCCACCGCCCCGCCGAACAGCGGCCGGGCCGGGCGCAGCCGGATCGCGACCAGGCCGCCGAGCACGCAGCCGACGCCGAAGGCGCTCTCCGCCCAGCCGAAGGCCGCCTTGCCGTGGGCGTCGATGATGGAGACCGCGCCGACCGGTGTGATCGGGCCCCAGACCGCGACGCCGAGGACCCACCAGATCAGGATCACCGACCACAGCCAGGAGCGGGAGCGGAACTCCGTCCAGCCCTCGCGCAGGTTCTGCAGGGTCGAGGCGCTGCGATCGGGCTCGACGTGGGGCAGTCGCAGGGCCGTCAGGCAGAGCCCGCTGACCACGAAGGTGATCGCCGTCGCGGCGAAGACCGAGGCCGGGGAGACCACGGCGACCAGGGTGCCGGCGAGGGCCGGGCCGGCCATCGTGGCGACGCCCTGGCTGACCCGTAGCACGCCGTTGGCCTGCTGCGGGTCGGTGGCGACCTGGGGCACGAGGCTGGTCAGCCCCGGCTGGAACATCGCGGTGGCGAGCCCGCCGAGCACCGACGCGAGGACCAGCAGCCACAGCGGCGGGTGGCCGAGCCAGAGGCAGAGCGCCAGACCGGCCTGGATCGCGCAGCGCGCCCCGTCGGCGGCGATCATCTGCGGCCGGGGGTGGAACCGGTCGGCGAACACCCCGCCGAACACCACGAACAGGGCGAACGCCCCCATCCAGGCGCCCAGCGCGACGCCGACGGCGCCCACCCCGAAGCCGAGCGAGAGCATCGCCACGGCCGTCGCGACGGGGATCATGGTGTCGCCCAGCACCGCCATGGTGCGGGCGGTGAAGTAGAACCCGAAGTTGCGGGTCCACAGGCGGGCCGGCGGGGCGGGCGGCGCGGCCAGGGTCGCGGCCATGGGGCTCCTTCGAGGGGGGTTCGGACGTCCGCCGGGGCGGGCGGGTGCTCGGGGACGGGCGGGTGCGCTGCTCCGAGGGGCGGCGTGCGCGGGGAGGCTGCGTGTGTCGGGAGGCTGCGTGCGTCGGCGCCGGTGTCGGCGCCGGTTCAGAGCGCGAGTTCGACCCCGTACGCGCGCAGCCAGGCGTCAGTCTGCAGGGCGGTCTCGAGCGCGGCCCGGCCGACCCCCTTCACCAGGGCGTCCGCGCCGTCCCGGGCCACCGCCGCCCGGAGCCCGGGTGCGAGCAGCGGGGCGACCGGGCTGTCCGGGTCCAGCACGACCCCGGCCAGCCGCTCCCGCAGCACCCGGTCGTAGCCGGCGTCCCGCAGGTTGGGGTAGGGCGTCTTGATCCGCATCGCCACCGGTTCGGGCAGCAGGTCCTTCATCGCCGCCCGCAGCAGGCTCTTCTCCCGGCCGTCGAACGCCTTCATCTCCCAGGGGATGTTGAAGGTGTACTCGACCAGCCGGGGGTCGGCGAACGGCACCCGGATGTCGAGCCCGGCCGCGCTGCCGAGGCGGTCCAGCCGGTCGAACAGCACCCGGGTGTGGCGGGTGTGCGCGAGGTAGGTGACCTCGCGGTAACGGGCCTCGACCGGGTCGGCGAGCGCGTCGGCGGCGGCGAGTTCGGCGACGGCGTCCCGGTGGCAGTCCTCCTCGTAGCCGGCCAGGTCGAGCTTGCCGAGCAGTCCGGCGTCGAAGACGACGTCGGTGCCGAGGAAGCGCGGACGGCCCTCCGCCACCCACGGGAAGGTCGGCCGGGCGATCCACTCGGGCAGCCGGTTCCAGTTGTAGCCGCCGAAGACGTCGTCGCCGCACTCGCCGGACAGCGCGACGGCGGCGTGCCGGCGCGCCTCGCCGAACAGCAGCCGCAGCGAGGCGTACTGGTCGCCCTTGTTGATCGGGATGTCGTAGGCGGCGAGCACCGAGGCACGCAGCGCGGGGTCGAGCAGGTCCAGGCCGGCGAGCGAGATCTCACCGTGCTCGGTGCCGGCGTGCTCGGCCATCAGCCGGGCGTAGTGGTGGTCCTCGTTGCCCTGCGCCGCCGCGCCGTCGGCGCCCGGCTCCTGGTCGTTGACGGCGAGCGAGCGGATCGGACCGCGGCCCTGGCGGTGGGCGAGGTCGGCGGCCAGCGCGGTGAGGGTGCTGGAGTCGAGGCCGCCGGAGAGCAGCGAGAGGGGCAGTTCCTCGCCGTCCAGGTGCGGGGCGACGGCGTCCTCCAGCAGCGTGCGGACGGTGTCGACGGTGGTGGCCAGGTCGTCGGAGTGGCCGGCGACCCGCAGCTGCCAGTAGCGGCGCTCGGTCGCGCCCGTGCGGCCGACCCGCAGCAGCGTGCCGGGCAGGACCTCGCGCAGGCCGCGGAAGATCGCATGGCCCGGGACCCGGGCGACGGAGAGGATGTCCCGCAGGCCGTCGGCGTCGAGGACGCGCCGGAAGCCGGGATGGGCGAGCACGGCCTTGGGCTCGGAGCCGAACAGCACGCCGTCCGGGGTGGCCGCCCAGAAGAGCGGCTTGACGCCCATCCGGTCGCGGACCAGCAGCAGTTCCTCCCGGCGCGGGTCCCAGAGGGCGAGCGCGTAGCTGCCCTCGATCCGGGTGACGAAGTCCTCGCCCCAGGCCAGGTACGCCTGGAGCACGGCCTCGGCCTCGCCGCCGGTGACGGCGCGGTGCCCGGCGGCGGTGAGGCGGTCGCGCAACGCGCGGGCGTTGGTGAGGTGGCCGGCGAAGGAGAGCACGGCGAGCGGGCCGGTGTCGCCGGGGGCGGTGACCGGCTGGGGGTGCGGGTCGCGGGCGGTGCGGCGGTGCCCGAGGGCGGCGTGCGCGGAGCTCCACAGCCCCTCGCCGTCGGGCCCGCGCCCGGCCAGTGCGGTGGTCATGGCCCGGACGACGTCCTGCCCGTCCGCGGGGTCCGCGGGGTCGTGGGAGGGGGTGGCGTGGGAGAAGTCGACCCAGCCGGCTATGGCGGACATGCGGTACTCCAGGGGTGGGCGGTGGCGGGCTCGTTGCGCTGGCGGCAGCGTGCGGGGAGGGGACGCGGTGGGGGCGGGGCGGGGGCGGGGTGGCCGGCGGCACCGGACGGGGCGCCGCCGGCCGGTACGGTCACGCCCGCGCGGCGGGCCCGGTCGGGGCGCCGGGGACGGAGGCGGCGACGGTGTAGTCGCCGTGGATGTCGCAGGCCCACCACTGGGCGAGGGCGCGCATGCTCTCGCGCAGCTCGGCCGAGGGCTGCCAGTGGAGTTCGGCCCCGATCAGGTCGGTCGCCATGGTCCAGCGGTCGACCGTCGGGTCCTGGACCCACTCCCAGGGCGTACGGCGCGAGACGTCGGCCAGGAACCCGGCGAGCTCCTGCTCGTCGAAGGCCGCCGAAGCCACGTTGAACACCGGCCGGGCGGGCGGCGCCGCCAGCACGGCGCGCAGCGCGTCCGCGAGGTCGCGGTGGTCCAGCACCTGGTGGCGGCCCAGCGGGTTCAGGGCCAGCGGTCGCCGGGTCCAGGCCAGGTTCACCCACCGCACCAGCGGGCTGTCCTGCGGCGCGTACCGGCCGACCGGGTCGGCGAGGCGCAGGAGCTGCACGGCGACGCCGTGTTCCGCGCCCCAGGCCAGGACGGCCTGCTCCTCGCGCCACCAGGCCAGTGCCACCGGATCGGCCGGGGCGGCGGCCGGGAGTTCCTCGGTGACGGTCCGTTCGCGGATGCCCCGGTAGACGGCGGACGACCCGGCGTAGACCACCCGCTCCACCCCGGCCTTGGCGGCGGCGGCGAGCACGTCGGCCAGCAGGCCGTCGTCCTCGGGGCGGCCCAGGTGCACCACGTACCGGACGCCGTCGAGGTCCCCGGCGGACGGGCGCCCGGCCGGCTGCACCGCGTCGTGGTCTGCGCCCCGGCCGGTGCCGTGCTCTGCGCCCTGGCCGGTGCCGTGCCCTGCGTCGTGGCCGGTGCCGTGTCCTGCGTCGGCGAGCAGCCGGGCCAGCTGCCGGGCGAAGGCGGGGTCGCCACCGGTGACGGCCACCCGGGCGAGCGGGGCCGGGCGGGGCGTGCGGGCGGCCGGGTCGGCTCCGGCGCGGCGGCCTGCGGCCAGCGCGGTCAGCGCGAGGTCGCGCACCGCCGGGGCCGCCGCGAGCAGTTCGGCGGCGGTGAACTCCTCGCACAGACCGCCCGATCCGAGCGTCTCCATGACCGCGGCGGCGATCCCCGGGTCCGGCTCCGGCAGGTCCGCGGTGACGGCGCCGAGGGCGAACGCGGTCAGCCACACGGCCCGGCCGGCGCCGTCCGGCAGACCCGCCGCGGCGTCCGGGCCGGCGGCCGCGAGGGCGGCCAGGCAGGCGTCCAGCAGGCCGGTGCGGGCGAGCTGCCGCTCGGTCTCCAGGTACTCCCACTCGGTGCCCCGCAGGACGGCGCAGCGGGCCTCGCCGTACTGGTAGAAGGGCACCACCGGGAAGCGCGGGCACGGCCCGTCGGCTTCCGCCGGACCGGCCGCGCCGGTGAACAGGGTCGCCTGCCGGAAGCCGTGGTAGGTGTTGCCGGCGAGGCTGGGCAGGTCGTCGTGCTGCACCGTACTGGGGGTGCAGAAGCGCACCGGCATGCCGATCGCGTTCAGGTAGCGCTGCACCACCACGTCGTAGGGCCAGCCGCCGCCGTGCTCCCGCTGGTACGCCTCGTAGCCGCGGGCGGCCTCGGCGGGCAGCATCAGCGCCTGGCAGGGCACGTGCTCCTGGAGGGTGTACGCCCAGGGCGCGCCGGCGAGCGCGGCGAGCCGGGCGACGGCACCGTTGCGGGCCTCCCAGCCCGCGTAGAGGGCGATCGCCTCGCCGGGGGCCGCCGCGGCGGCGCGCTCGGCGTGCTCGTAGAAGCCCTCGGCGAGCACCACATCGTCCTGCAGCACCAGGTGATGGGTGGCGTCGGGCGCCACGCAGGACCAGGAGAGCGGCGCCACCCGGAGCGCGGTCGGACGGCCGTCCGGCTCGGGGTCCATGATCACGAGGACGCGGCCCCGGGGGTCGGCGTCGGCGAGCCGCCGCGCCTCCTCCGCACGCTTGGGGTGGCTCATCACCGCGCCGCTCAGCCGTACCCGGGCCGAGTCGCCACGGGCGTCCGTGCGGCTGTCCTTACTGCTGTCCGTACTGGCATCCATCGAAGTACCTCGCTGTGGGGGGGTGGGGGTCCGTCGGGGTCGGATCAGCGGGTGGCGCCGGCGGTGCCGCCGTTTCCGGCGCTCCCGTCCACGCTGTCGGTGCCGTCCGCGCCGGCGTTGCGGACCTTGCGCTCGTTGTCGTTCAGGCCGTGGTCCGACCCCTGCTCGCGCTCCAGCCGGATCATCGCCGCGGGGCGGTAGTTGAGGATGTACGCCCGCCGCACGCGGTCGCTGGTGTTGCCGCGGGAGTAGTGCAGGGTGGTGCCGGAGTGCGCGATGCCCTGACCGGCCGTCACCGGCACCGCGGTGGCCCCGGGCTCGTCCTCCGAGCAGTCGCACTCGATGTTCTTGCCGTCGCTGGTGGGGCGGTGCGGGCGCAGCGGCCGGGTGTGCGAGCCCTTCACGTACCACATGCAGCCGTTGTCCGGCCCGGTGTCGTCGAGGGCCACCCAGAGCGAGACGGCCCGGGTGTCCGGCAGGTCGATCCAGTACGCGGCGTCCTGGTGCCAGGGGGTGGGCACCGCGGTGTGCGGGGCCTTGTGGATCAGCATGTCGAAGTCGAGCATCGCGTCGTCACCGATCAGCTCGCGGGCGAGGGCGAGTCCGCGTTCGTGCAGCGGCAGGTCGAGGATCGGCGGGTGGAGCGCGGAGGGCCACATGATCTGGGTGATGTTCTCGACGCCGGCCTCGGCGCCCTCGGCCCGCGGCGCGTGCGAGCCGAGGTCGGAGCGCTTGTCGCCGCTCTCGATCTCACCGCTGAGGAAGCGGTCGTAGATCGCCCGGTACGCGTCGACGTCGTCGGCGGAGAGCAGGGTTCCGGCGAAGACGAATCCGTCCTCCCGGAATACGCCGACCAGGTCGGGGTTCGCGCTGACGGTCATGACTTGATCCTTTCCCGTGTACGGTCCGGGGCCGGTGGAATTCGCCGCGTCCGATCGGCGCGGGCACGGCGGAACGCCGTGGATTCGTTCTGTCGCTTCATTCCGCGGTCGCGATTCGCGATTCCTGGTGCACGGCCCGATGGCGGATCGGGTGTTCGCCGTTCCGGCGTTTCCCGACCCCGGTCATCAAATAGCCGGTAATTCGGCGCGTCAACGTCCGTCGTTCCGTCCACCCGCCCCCCGGTCCGCCGACCGGGGGGCGGGGACCCCGGGCCCCGGGCCGGTCAGCCCGCCTCGGCGATCCGCATCCGCTCGCGGTCCTCGGTTGCCCGGCGCGCGGCGGCGTCGAGCACCTCCAGCACCCAGGCGGAGAGATCGCGGTTGGCCCGGTCGGCGGCGTCCTCCCAGAGGCCGTGGCGGGCCTGGGTGACAGCGAGCCGGAGTTCGACCGCGATGGGGCGAGCGCCCGCGCCGGGGGTGGTGGCGGTGCGGATCCGGCGGCGGAGTTCATTGCGGGACCAGCGGCCCTGCTGCGCCCGGTCGAGCCAGTTGTCCTGCACCTCGGGATCCAGTGAGGCGACCTCGGCGTGGTGCTGCATGCTCAGCACCGGCCTGCGGCGGCCCGGCGGGAATTTCCGGGCGACCCAGGCGTAGTTCCGCAGCGTCTGGTAATCCAGCGCGGTTTCGTCAATGGCCCGTCGGTAGCGTTCTGGATATCGGTCCTGGCCGTAGACCAGCCAGTCGCCGAGCCACCAGGTCGCGGAATCCGCGGCGGTTCCGAGATCCTGCCCGATGCGCATCCACGCGTCGATCGGGAGCCTGGCCGGGAGGGCGAGCGAGGTCTGGTCCCTGGAGAGTTCCGACCCTCTCCCGGTACGCCTTCCCAGAATCCTCACGTCGTCCGGCCGATCCGCCCTTCGCATGCTGTCCTCCCCGTTGTTCAGCAACAGTCGATCATTTTGGGGAACGAACCGCACCGCTTCAAGGTCTAGACCAGCCTTCGGAATCCCCCGCCGCACCCCCACCGCACCCCGGGCACTTCCCCCACCGCCCGCCGTCCGGCCGACCGCACCGCGCGCCGCACCCCCTCGCACAGCCCGCCGTCCCACTCGCCGTCCCGCCGGCCGTCCCGCCCGCCGTCCCGCCGGCGAGACATGGCCGCGTCAGAAACCGCAGACCAGACCCGGTTCGGCCGCCCCGGAACCGGAAACCCGGCCCCCCGCCGCCCGCTCCCCCGGACCACGGATCTGGCGACCCACCCACCCCCGTGGCCACAATCGCACCGCTCCGGCCCCCGCAGGGGAGGCCAGGACACCACACACCACCGAAGGAGCCGACGTGACCACCCGGGAGAGCGTTTCGGAGCACGGCCTGACCGTCCGCGCCCAGCACCGGCACAACCCGTACGACCACCTCTTCGACGACGCGGGCTTCGCTGGACTGCTGATCGACCTCGGACTGCGGCGGGCAGCCAGCATCTGGCGCAACCACACCGCCGCCGCCGGCACCGCCCCCCGCGACCCGTACCCCCGGGCGAGCATGGGCTTCGTCCTCCTCGACCCGACGGCCGGCCCCTGGGCCCCCGACCCCGAGTCGGTGATGGCGGTGATCACCGTCGGCGAGGACGCCCACCGCTTCCTCCCCAAGGCGGCGGCCAAGGCCGCGGGCCACCGCCGGCTCGGCCGCAACTACGGCGAGGCGGTCCTGACCGACCCCCACCTGTGCGGCGGCGGCGCCTTCCGCTACGGCCACTCCGCCGAGATCCGCGGACAGATCGTCGGCGCCAGCTCCCAGTCCACCGACCAGGACCTCTTCGAGGCCGCCCGCCTCGCCACCGACCTCGTCGACGCCCTCGCCGAGGCCCAACTCTCCTGGGAGGACCGCACCGGCCCGAGCGACTGGTACTCCCCCACCGACACCCCCCACCCCCGCTACCGGGACATGGTTGCCTTCGCCCTCCCCCCGGCGGATCCCTCCACGATCACCTCCACCCAGATGATCTGACATATCGTCAGCACCATCGCGATCTTCCCCCTCAGGGGAGCCAGCGGGCGGCCTGCTCCCTGGTCACTCGCGCGGCATCGACGTACCAGAGCCTGTTCGGCTTGTCCCAGCCGGCCTTGAGGAGCCTCTTCGCGTCGTCCTTCTCGCCGTACGGGACATTGAGATAGAGCCGCCCGCCGACGACGTCCCCCGGGCGTATGCCCGCCGCACCGGTAGCGGCGCGCGGGGACGGAGCAACCCTCACGCCGCTCGCCGCGTCCCCCGCCGCCCGCGGGTTCCACGCGGGCCGCTCCTTGCGGGCCCGGTCGATGACCCGGGCGACCCGTTCGCAGGACGCGGGGTCGGTGAAGCGCATCATCAGGTCAGTCGGTCCACTGCTCGCGAGCAGGTTGAGCGAGCCGTGCCAGAGCACGGAGTCGTCGAGGATGAGCACCTTCTCGTGCATGCGGTCGCGGAAGCCCACCTGACAGCCGGCCGCCCTGAGGATGTCGATCTGCTTCCGGTGACGGGCCGCCCCGGCCTCCTCCCGCTGCTCCTCCGGCGACCGGGTGTGGACGACGACCCTCACTCCGTCGGCCGCGCGGGCGCCCAGCAGCGCCGACCAGTGGCGCACCGGCGTCGGATCGAGGAAGGCGCAGTGGACCTCGATGCTGGTCCGGGCGCGGGCGATGTCCCACTCCACGGCCTTCTGCACCTCGTCGGCGGGGAAGAAGGCCGGCCGTGCCAGCTCCTCGTCCGACAGGACCGACAGCTGAGCCGCGTCACGGGTCGGGATCAACTGGTCGGCCGCGATCACCTGGGCACGGCTCTCCAGATGGTCGAGCATGGCCCGGGCCTCGCTGTGCGGGCTGAGGTGCTTGCGCAGGTGCTCGACGTCGGCCACCACGATCAGGTGGTCCTGGGCCCGGCTGAGCGCGACGTTCAGCAGCCGGCAGGTCTGGGAGGAGAGACCGGTTCCGGCGTAGAAGATGCCGGGGTCCTTTCCGGCGCCGACCGCGGTGTCGAAGACGACGATCGGGCGCTGACTGCCCTGGAACCGGTGGATGGTGTCCACCAGACCCTCGTAGTCCTCCCCGAACCGGTACTTCAGGCTCCCCTTGAGTGCCCTGACCTGTGCCCGGTAGGGCGCGATGACCGCCAGCCGGTCCGTCGCGCGCTCCCCCGGTGCGGTCTCCGCGCTCCCCCACTTGCGGCCGGGGAGCACTCCCTCGTACTGGAGGCCGCGGACGAGTTCGTGGACGACGGCCTCGTTCACGGTGTTCGCGCGGTAGTCGGGGCCCGGGATCCGCTGCTTGGAAGTGTCGACGAGGATCACGGGGGCATCCACCAGCGGGTTGGCCGGGATGCGGCTGCCGTCGGCGCGCCCTGTCGCGAGCGGCGCGTCCGGGTACGCCACGACGTTGACCACCCGGCAGATCGCCTCACGCATGCGGTACTGGGTGTCCAGTGCCACCAGGCGCGGGTCCTGGCGCACGGAGCCGTTCCCACTCACCAGGCCGGCCGCGTGGAAGGCGTCGCGCGCGGTCCAGTCCCGGGCGTGCGCACGCTCCTCCTCGGTGGCCCTCCGGTCGCCGTCCCCCTTGGTGACGGCGGGCAGCTGCCGGAAGTCGCCTGCCACGACGAGCCGCTTCCCCGCCAGACCGGCCGCCAGCCAGGCCGAGGGCAGGTCCACCATGCCCGCCTCGTCCACCACCACGACGTCCACCCGGTCGAGCAGCTTGCGCGACTGCACCGCCTTGGCGACCGTGGCCCCCATGACCCGGCAGCGGGACCGGACGGTCTGCTTGATGCGGGAAAGCTGGCGGTCGAGGTCCTGGATGCGCTCCTGAAGAGTGCCGGCCTCGCGGACGAGCGTCGTGTACGCGGGAAGGCCGACGAGCCGGGGCCGCAGGCCCGCGAGGGTCCCGCTCGTCGCGCCGATCCGGGCCGCGAGCTCCTCCGCCTGCTTCCGGGCGGCCGCTCCGACGTACTGGGACGTGGAGGCGGCCTCGGTCGCCCGCGTCAGGTCCGCCCTCAGCGCGGTGAGCCGCTGCTCCCTCCGCGCGGCGAAGAGACCTCTCGGGTCCCCCACCTCACTGACGGCCAGCCGCAGCCGGGCCGCCTCGGCCTCGGCCCGCAGTGCGTCGCGTTCCGCGGTCCCGGCGGATTCGGCCGCCTCCTGGCGGGCGCTCCGGTCCCTGTCGAGACGCTGCTCCAGCTCCCGGACCTCGTCGTACAGCGCAACGCCCGCCCGGACGTGCCGCAGCGCCTCCCGCGCCTCCCGCGCCGCTCCGTCCAGCTGCGCCGAGACCCGGCCGGCGACCCGGGCCGGGTCGACGAAGTCCCCGTACCGCTCGCGGAGCGACGGCAGTTCGATCTCCCCGGCCCGCTGGACGAGGCCCTCGGCGAAGCCCTGCTCGGCCTCCAGCAGGTCGCATATCCGCTCCAGCGCCTGATCGACGGCGACCTTGGTCGGTGCCAGGAAGAGAACGGTGTGCCCCTGCCGGACGTTGCCCTCCACGATGTGGCCGACGACATCGGTCTTCCCCGTCCCCGGCGGCCCCCAGAGGAACAGCACCTCGCTCGCCAGGGCCTGGGCGACCGCGGTCCGCTGACGCGGGTTGAGCTTCAGCCCGTGCCAGCCGGCGACCCACCTCTCGGGGTCCGCCGCCAGCGCCACCGTCGGCGCGCCCTGCCCGACGACCCAACCGGCGCTCTCGACCCGGATGCCGCCGTCCTCCGCACCCGCGGCTTCCAGGCGCTCGGCGAGTACCAGCAGCCCCGCCGAATCGTCCTTCCGCACCTGCACGTTGCGCGCCCCGGACGGCAGCCCCTCGCTCACCACCAGCCGGACCCTCCCGTCCGGCATCGGGGAGGCCTCGGCGGGGATCCAGGCGCCACGTGCCTGGGCGGGACGCACGAGGACGGGGCCGCCGTCGAAGGACCCCGGCCACCTGTCGCACCCGAAGAGGTACTCGTAACGACCCTCCGAGGCGGACACCGGCCGCCCGTCCGAGAGCGCCGCCTTCTCCGCGTCCTTCGCCTCGTCGCGGCGTTCCGCCCGGATCTCCGCCTGCACGGCGGCCAGGAGTTCGGGAACCGGATAGGGCTGCTCGACCTGCGTCATGAATCTGCACTCCCCCGAAACGTCTGCACAGTGCTTCGTCCACTGTACGGACTGCAGGCGACAGCGCCGCCGAGTTCGGCCGGACGCCTCCGGGGGGCCGCGGCCGCCGTACGTCTCCGACCAGCACCGGCTCCGACCAGCACCGTGCCGAGGACGGACGTGCACGGGACCGGTCCCCCGAGCCCCGACGATCAGCCCGGGACCGGCGGCTCCGGACTCCCTGCCCGGACCGGCCGGGACGGCGGGGCGGCACGGGTCAGGTCCACCTCGGCGAGGCCGCCGACGGAGAGCGGGCCGCGGTTGTCAGGCTCCGGTCGTCAGGCCGCGGTTCTCAGGCTGCGGTCGTCAGGCTGCGAACCGGTCCCGGGCAGCGGGGTTGCCCACTGCAGGCTCACCACCGCACGCGTCGGACCGGCGCGGCGGCCCGCGGTACCGGTACCGCGGGCCGCCGTGCCCGGCCGAACGGGCCACCGCGCCCCGGCCGAAGGAGCCGTCGCAACGATCCTCCGGCCGAACACCCGCTCGGAACGGTCCGCGACGGCGGCGCCGGCCGCCTCAGTGCGCGCAGGCCCACCAGGCGTCGGTGGTGGCGCCCTCCGCGAGGGTGCGCAGCTTGGCGACCGCGGCGGCCGGGTCCTCGGCGCCGTAGACGGCGGAGCCGGCGACGAAGACGTCCGCGCCAGCCTCGGCGCAGCGCTCGACGGTGCTCGCCGACACGCCGCCGTCGACCTGGAGCCACAGTTCGAGGCCGTGCTTGGCGATGAGCTCCCTGGTCCGGCGGATCTTCGGCAGCATGATGTCGAGGAACGACTGGCCGCCGAAGCCGGGCTCGACGGTCATGATCAGCAGCATGTCGAGTTCCGGCAGCAGGTCCTCGTAGGGCTCGATCGGCGTGGCCGGCTTGAGCGCCATCGACGCCCGGGCGCCCTTGGCGCGGATCTCGCGGGCGAGGCGGACGGGGGCGGCGGCGGCCTCGGCGTGGAAGGTGACCGAGCCGGCGCCCGCCTCGACGTACTGGGGCGCCCAGCGGTCCGGGTCCTCGATCATGAGGTGGCAGTCGAGCGGGATGTCGGTGGCCCGGGCCAGCGATTCGACGATCGGGACGCCGAGGGTCAGGTTCGGCACGAAGTGGTTGTCCATCACGTCGACGTGCAGCCAGTCCGAGCCGCGCACCGCCTCGGCCTCCTGGGCGAGGCGGGCGAAGTCCGCGGACAGGATGCTGGGGTTGATCTGCGCCATGGGGCCTGTTACCTCTTCTTGCCTGCGTGCCGAGGGTGTTCGGAGCCCCGGGGGTCCGGGGCCCGGCGGTCGGGGCCCGGACCCTGGGGCCCGGACCCTGGGGTCCGGACCGCCGGGGTCCGGGGCGCGCGCGGGGCGCACCCGTGCCCATCATCCCTCGCGCCGTCGGAGGCGTGTCACCGGTGAGACCTCCCCGTGACCGTCATCACACCGGGGGCGGGGTTATCGTGACCGCCACCGTGGTCATCAGGCCTGTACGACACCGCACCCCTCCCCCTCGCGCTCCCCGCGCTCCCTCGAGGAAGGTCCTCCGTTGGCCGATCTGGTCCACCCCGCCCGCGCCCTGTGGTGGCTCTTCGAACCCGTGCACGCCGTCACCTACTTCACCCCCGAGGGCCTCGCCGCCTTCGAGGAGGCCGGTCTGCGCGGCGTCGCCCGCAGCTACTTCGGCGGCCGGGCCGCCCCGCTCGGCGCGGTGGACGCCCCGCCGGTGATCGCCGCGTTCTTCAACTTCGCGCCCGCCCCGATCGAGCGCGCCCTCCCGGCGATCTGGAAGCTGGCCGCTCCGGAGGCCGCGCTCGCCGCCCGGATCAGCGGCGCCTCGGCGGCCCTGGAGCGGCTGCTGGAGCACGTCGACCCGGCGCGGATCGAGCTGGCGGCGGACCTGCTGGCGGACGCGGTCACCCGGTTGGACTGCGCCGGACGGGTGCTGGCCGCCGCCAACGCCGCCCTCCCCGTGCCGTCCGACCCGCACGGGCGGCTCTGGCAGGCCGCCACGGTGATGCGCGAGCACCGGGGCGACGGCCACGTCGCCGCCCTGGTCGCCGCCGGCCTGGACGGCTGCGAGGCGCTGGTGGTGCGCTGCGCCCTGGACGTGCGGCGCGAGGCGCTGCAGCCGTTCCGCGGCTGGACGGACGCCGAGTGGGACGCGGCGGCGGCCCGGCTGGTCGAGCGCGGCTGGATCACCGAGCGCGGCACCATCACCGAGTGCGGCCGGATCCGGCACCAGGCGCTGGAGGCGGCCACCGACCTCGCCGCGGCCCGGGTCTGGGAGCACCACCCGCGGGCCGAGCTCGACCGGCTCGCGGCGGCGCTCAAGCCGATCTCGGCCCTCTGTCGCGCCGCACTGCCCCCGATCAACCCGATCGGCCTCCCGGCGGCCACCACCGCCTGAGCCGTCTCCCGACGGCACGCCGCCCCCGCGGAGGGAGTCCGCGGGGGCGGCCGCCGTTCGCTCCTCACTCCGACGTGTCCGCCGGGGTCGCGCCGGGCCCCTTCCCCTCCGGGCCCGAGCGGAAGGCCAGCCGCTGCCTGGCGCCGCGCCCCCGGCTCTCCACCGGCAGCACGCCGCTCGCGCCCGCGAGCCCGAACGGCGGCATGTCGAAGTACACGGACTCGTAGCCGCCCTCCGGCACGATGTACGCCTCGTGCCAGAGGCCGACGTGTCCGCGCATGCTGCCCTTCTTGAGCTTGTTGTTGGCGATCTTCCAGACCCGGTGGTGGAAGGCGTCCGGCGCGGTCGCGTACGCGTAGAGCTTCTCCTCGGACTCCCAGTACTGGACCGCGTAGTAGGTGCGCGGCGAGGCGGTCAGCAGGACCTTCCCGCGCAGGCCGCGTTCCGGTTGCCGGCCCAGCTCGTGCAGCATCCGGAACATCGCCAGCAGCATCGGGAACCACTGGTGGACGGCCCAGAACCGGTTGATCCGCATCCCGATCAGCAGGACGACGGTCTCCCCGGTGGCGGCCGCGGTGGTGAAGCCCGGAGTCGGTTTCGCGAACACGTCTGCCCCCAGCCCTGTCGGCTCTTCCGACCCTCCCGCCCCTTGGGCTACTCGCGGGTAGAGGTCGATGTAATCGGCGATTACATCAGCGCGCACCGACCCGGTCAACCCTCCGCGCACACCAAGTTCCCTCCTGTCAGCGGGGGTTGGCGATTCCCCGGCCGAGGGTGTCGAGCACCTGCGCGGCCACCTCCTCCGCCTTCTCGGCCGGCAGGTACCCGTCCAGGACCATCTGCGCCAGCCCGTACACCAGCGCCTGCCCCGCGAAGCCCACCAGCTCCGGATCACCGGGCCGCAACAGGCCGGCCTCCTGGTCGGCGACGATCACCTCGGTGTACGCGCGGTCGATCCCCGACAGCCGCTCCCGCAGCTCCGGCTGCGGGGCCGGCGCGAACACCCGGGACCGCACCAGCGCGAACCGGTGCGGGTGCCGGACGGCGTACCGGACGAAGCCCAGCCCCAGCGCCCGCAGCACCGCCCGCTGGTCCCCCGTGCCGTCGACGGCCCCGTCCCCGGCCCCCGTCGCCGCCGCGATCCCGGCCCGTTGCCAGCTCTCGAAGTCCGCCAGCACCCGGTCCGCCACCGCCGTCAACAGAGCCCGCCGGTCCGCGAAGTGCCGGAACGGCGCCCCCGCCGACACCCCCGCCCGCCGCGCCACCTCCCGCATGGTGACGCTCTCCTGGCCCGCCTCGTCCAGCAGCTCGAACGCCACCGCGACCAACGCCTCGGGCAGCGCCCCGTGGTGGTAACTACCGCGCTCCGCGGGCCTCTCCGTCATGCGGGCAGTGCTATCACAGCTGTCGCGCCATCGGCAGCGCGGGCGGTGCCGGAACCGCGGGCACCCTCGGCAGCGCGGGCAACGCCAGCAGGTGCCGCAGCACCTCGACCGGGACCGCCGGATTGGACGCCGCGCCCTCGGCCGTCCGCACGTCCGTGATCAGCCCGGCGAGCACGGACTCCGGCAGCCGCCGGTCCCGCAGTGCCCACAGCGCCCTCAGGCGGACGACCCAGTCCTCGTCGTCGACCAGCCGCACCACCGAGTCCACCGACAACCGGGGATCGTCCAGCGCCCGCAGCCGGACCCCGTGGTCCTCGTCGCGCCCGAACCGCTCCACCAGCTCCACCGGCGCCGCCGGGTCGTCGAGCGCGAGCTGCCGGAGCACCGGATTCGGGTCCGCCGCGAACCGCATCGCGCCCGCCCGCGGGAAGTTCGGGTGCTCGCGGAACCTCGACGCCGAGCGGCCGCGCCAGTCCACCCACATCTCCAGCAACATCCCGGACGGCGCCTGGGCGCAGTGCTCCGCGAGCAACAGGCGGACGGCGAAGTCCTCGTCGCCGGCGAGCACTTCGACGACATCCGCCGGCAGGTCGCGGACCCGCGCCACACTGCGCCGCACCAGCACGTGGGCGGACGCGGCACAACGCCGCATCTCCGCCGCGTCCCCCTGCCGCTCCAGCACCCACGGGAGCGCACCGCAGTGGTCGCGCGGATCGATGTCGACGGGGATCCGGGAGCGCTCCTCCTCGGTCAACTCCGGCCGCAGCGAGACCTCGAGGCGGACGTCCGGGTCCTCGTCCCGGGCCAACTGCGCGACCAGGGCGGGACCGAGCCCGGGATTCCGGGCGAGCGCCCGTCGGACCCGGGCGTCTCCGTGCGCCAACTCCCCGGCCAGCTCCGGGGCCAGTGCGCACCGCTCGACGACTCGCTGCCGGTCCGCGGCCTCGAACTCCGCCGTCAGCGCCACGAACTCGTCCGCCGACAGCGGATCCTCGGCGTACCGGACGAGCGTCGCGGCCGCCCGGACACCGGAGTGCGGGTCGGCCAGCAGGGCGGCCCGCGCCGCCTCGCCCAGGTGCGGCCACGCCCGCACGACCACGAGCGCCCGGACGCTGCCCAGCGGGTCGTCGAGCAGTTGGAGCAGCTGTCGCACCGAAAGGCCCTCACGACAGGCGAGTTCATCCCGTACGAGAGGACTCGCTCCGACCAGGAGTACGTCCAGCTCCGCTTCCTCCAGTCCCAGGTCCGGCCCACCGAGGCTCAGGACGATCCACCGCACCCGAGGACTCTCGTCTCGCAGCAGCCGGCGCCGCTGGGCGTCGGTCAGCCCGGGCCGCTCCGCCGCCAGCGCCCGCACCGCGGCCACCGGGTGGGCGATCCACGCGTCCACCACCGCCTCCGGGAGCACCAGGTACGTCAGCTCGCGCAGCAACGGGTCGGTGGGCCCGCACTCCTCGATCAGCCGCACACCCAACTCCGGTGGCATCGCCGGGTTCAGCAACGCCCCCTTCCGCCACGCGTCCCGCAACTCCGTCGTGGTGTCGGCCAGTTCCAGAACCGGTACCCAGTCCGCCACCTCGTCCCCGGTCATCGGCCGTCCACCGGCCCCCGGGCCGGGGCTCCCCACCAGGTGGCCAGTGCGTCCTCCAGCCCGCCCTGGTCGTCGCCGACCCAGGCCACATGGCCGTCCGGACGCAGCAGCAGCGCCGGCGCACCCGTCGCGGCGGGAGCGCTTTCGGTGTCGCCGGCGACGTCGAGGACGTGGTCCACGCGGTCCGCCCACCCGTCGACCGACAACCGGCCACCAGTGCGGTCCAGGAGCAGCCCGCGGCCCTCGTGCATCAACCCGTAGAGGCGGCGGCCGCCCGACAGGGGCAGGTCGCGCAGGCGCCGGCCGAGCAGCTCGTGACCGCCGCCCGGAGCGTCGCCGCCGTCCGGAGCACCGGCACCCATGTCGTAGCGGATGTCGACCGCCGTGATCATGCCGGTGATGTACCGGTTGACGTCCTCGAACTCCATCAGCCTGGTGAGCAGTTCGCGCAGCGCGGTCGGCCCCGACTCGGCGCCGAGCAGGGTCATCTGGGCGCGGGTGTTGCTCAGCACCCGGGCAGCGACCGGGTGCCGCTCGGCGTGGTAGCTGTCCAGCAGCCCCTCCGGCGCCCAGCCGGCGACCTCGGCGGCGAGCTTCCAACCCAGGTTGAACGCGTCCTGCACACCGAGGTTGAGCCCCTGCCCGCCGGTCGGCGGGTGGATGTGCGCGGCGTCGCCCGCCAGCAGCACCCGGCCGACGCGGTAGTGCTCGGCCTGCCGGGTGGCGTCGCCGAAGCGGGAGAGCCAGTGCGGCGAGTGGGCGCCGAAGTCGGTACCCGCGACGGCCCGCAGCCGCGCCTTGAAGTCCTCCAGCGTCGGCGGCGTCGACCGGTCCTCCGCGACGCCGTCCGCGGGCACGATCACCCGGGCGACCCCGGCCCGGCCGTCCACGTCGGGCGCCACACCGAACCGCAGCTCGGTCCGGCGCACCCGCTCCACCACCTCGGCGACCTTCGCCGGGTCCTCGGTCAGCTCCAGGTCGCCGATCAGCGTCTCGACCTTGGCGGGCTCGCCCGGGAACCCCACCCCGATCGCCTTGCGCACCGAGCTGCGCCCGCCGTCGCACCCGACCAGGTAGTGCGAACGCAGCCGGGTACCGTCCGCCAGCTCGACGTCCACGCCCTCGGCGTCCTGGTCCAGCCCGGTCACCTCCTGGCCGCGCCGGATCTCGGCCCCGAGCTCGCGCGCCCGTTCCTCCAGCAGCCGCTCGGTGACCGCCTGCGGCGTCGCCAGCCCGTACGGGTGGGCGGTGTCCAGGCTGTCCGGCCAGGCCGCCATCACGCCGCCGAACAGTCCGCCCACCCGGAACTTCTCGCTCACCGCGAGGAAGCGCTCCAGCAGCCCCCGCTGGTCCATGATCTCCACGCTGCGCGCGTGCAGACCGCGCCCGCGCGACTCCCCGGTCCGCTCCGCCAGCCGCTCCAGCACCACGACGTCGACCCCGTGCAGTCGCAACTCGCACGCCAGCATCAGCCCGGTCGGCCCGCCGCCGACCACGATCACGTCCACCGTCGAACGCACGTCCATGTCCACGTCCACGCCCACGTCCATCACCGCTTGCCCCGTCCCGCCGTGTCCTGCCATCCACCAAGGGAGACAAAGAAGACCAAATCCCATGAATCAGCCGTATTCATCCTCGCCCGGTTCAGGTCGGTCATTCTGCGCCACCCCCACCCCCTTGCGGCAAGACCCCCCACCCGCTATAAGTTGAGAGTGGCAACGAGTGGGGTTTTCCTCGTTGCCTTTGTTCTTGCCCCGACCCCTCCCCCACCGGCGACGGCAGGGGAGGGGCCGGCGGACAACTCCGCTACCAGGCGTAGTCCTCCGGAGCCGGCTTCCGCCCCGGGAAGAGAACGTCCAGGCGCGCGAGCAGGTCGTCGTCGAGCTTGATGTCCAGCGCGTGCACCGCCGCGTCGAGGTGATCGAGGGTACGCGGGCCGACGATCGGGGCGGTCACGACGGGACGCGAGAGCAGCCACGCGAGGGCGAGGTCGGCGGGGTGCTCGCCGAGTTCGTCGGCGAGGTCCTCGTACGCCTGGATGCGGTCCCGGTTGGCCGCCAGGATCTCGCCCGCGTGCGGGAGGCCGCCCCGGACCCGGGTGCCCTCCCGCTCCTTGCGCAGCACGCCGCCCAGCACGCCGCTGCGCAGCGGGGACCATGGCAGCAGGCCGAGCCCGTAGTGCTCGACGGCGGGGATCACCTCCAGTTCGATCGTCCGGTCCAGCAGGTTGTAGAGGGACTGCTCGCTGACCAGGCCGAGGAAGTGCCGCGCCCTGGCGGCCTCCTGGGCCTGGGCGAGGTGCCAGCCGGCGAAGTTGCTGGAGCCGACGTAGATGATCTTGCCCTGGGCGACCAGGACCTCCATCGCCTGCCAGATCTCCTCCCAGGGCGTGTCCCGGTCGATGTGGTGCATCTGGTAGAGGTCGATGTGGTCGGTGCCCAGCCGGCGCAGGCTGGCCTCGACGGAGCGGCGGATCGCGAGGGCGGAGAGCCGCCCCTCGTTCGGCCAGTCGCCCATCGGCGCGTACGCCTTGGTGGCGAGCACGGTCCGCTCGCGGCGGCCGTCGCCCTTGGCGAGCCAGCGGCCGATGATCTCCTCGGTGCGACCCTTGTGGTTGCCCTCGGAGTCGCGGCCGTAACTGTTCGAGGTGTCGAAGAAGTTGATGCCCCGTTCGTGGGCGCTGTCCATGATCAGGTGGGCATCCGACTCCTCGGTGTGCGGGCCGAAGTTCATGGTGCCCAGGCAGAGTCGGGAAACGGTGAGGCCGGTGCGGCCGAGGTGGGTGAACTCCATGCGCCCCACCCTCCGCCGCACCGGCCGTACTGTCCAGCACATTTGGCCCCGGCGCCCGGTGCCCTACCGGCGGCGGCTGCCCGGGACGAACATCCAGAGCAGCCAGGCACCCGTGCCGAGCAGGAGCATGTTGACGGCGATCTGCCACGGCAGTTCGCCGAACGCCGTCAGCCAGCCGCCGTACTTGACCTCCAGCAGGGTGCAGGTGAGGTACCAGAGGCCGAAGTCCGCGACGACAGCCGCGACCCACACCAGCGCCGGGTGCCGGCGCGGCCGGGGCAGGGCGTTGGTCAGTGCCAGGACGCCGGTGATGGCCAATGCCAGCGACGCGAACCTGTCCGGCAGTTGGTCGAGGTAGTTCCACGGCAGGACCGAGCCGACCAGCCAGATCAGCGCCAGACAGCCGATGAAGCGCACCAGCACCGCCACCGCCGGACTCGGCCCGGACCGCTCCGGTACCGGTGCTGCCTGTACGGCCGGTGCCGCTGGGGCCGGTGCGGATCCCGCCGCCGGCGCCGCCGTGGGAATCCCCCACCCCGCCGCCACCGGATCCTGCCAGCCCCCCTGCGGGAACCCGCCCGTCGGCCGGGGCGTCGCCAGCGGCCCGGGCCCGACCTGCGGCGGGATCCGCACCGGCCCCAGCGGCACACCCCCGGACATCACCGGCGGCGGCCCGAACGCCCCTCCCGGTGCCCCTCCCCCAGCCACACCCCCCGACCGCGCCACCGCCTCCAGCGCGGCCAACGCCTGCTCCGCCGTCGGCCGCGCCGCTGGGTCCTTGGCCAACAGCGCGCCCAACAACGGCGCCAACGCCCCCGCCCGCACCGCCGGCCGCGGCTCCTTGGTCACCACGGCCACACACAGCGCCCCGAACGTCTCCCCACTGAACGGCGCCTCGCCCTCCACCGCCGAGTACAGCGTCGCGCCCAACGCCCACAGATCGTTCGCGGGCGCGGCGGGCCGTCCCTCCAACTGCTCCGGCGCCATGTACGCGGGCGTGCCGATCACCGCCCCGGTCCTGGTCAGCGCCGTGGTCGCGTCCGCCATGTGCGCGATCCCGAAGTCCGTCAGGATCACCCGGTCGCCCATCAGCAGCACATTGTCCGGCTTGAGGTCCCGGTGCACGATGCCCGCCGCGTGCGCCTGCTGGAGCGCCTTCACCATCGCCGCACCCAGCTCCGCCACCCGCGCCACCGGCAACGCACCGCCCCGCGCGACGGCCGCCGCCAGCGACGCCCCCGTGACGAACTCCATCACGATCACCGGAGCACCCTCGTACTCGACCACGTCGTGCACGGTGATGATCCCGGGATGGTTCAACCGCGCCGCGGCGCGCGCCTCCCGCAGCACCCGCTGCACGAGCTGCTCCCGCTCCGCCTCCGTGACGCCCTGCGGCAGCAGCACCTCCTTCACGGCGACGTCCCGGCCCAACGTGGTGTCCCACCCCCGCCAGACCCGCCCCATGCCACCCTGGCCGATCAGCTCCACGAGCTGGTACCGGCCCCCGATCAGTGCCCCGCTCACCGCTGCCACGCGCAAACCCTAGCGCTCCCCCCACCCCCCGCTGACGGCGGATCAACAAATCGTTTCCCCCGGCCCCCGGCCTCCGCCTACCGTTGGCGCGCCAACAATCCTGCACCTCGGAGACGGAACCACCCCATGGACCACGCTCACCCCGACCACCACGGCTGGGCCGACGAGGGCTACGGCGCGGTCGCCGACGCCTTCGCCCGCAACTACGCCGACTTCCCGGAGCTCGGCTCGGCCGTCACCGTCCACGTCGGCGGCCGCAAGGTGGTCGAACTGTGGGGCGGCGTCGCCGACGAACGCACCGGCCGGCCCTGGCAGTCGGACACCCTGGTCCCGGTCTTCTCCTGCGCCAAGGCCCTGGTCTCCCTCTCCGCCCACCTGCTCGCTCAGCAGGGCCGCCTCGACCTGGACGCGCCGATCGCCACCTACTGGCCCGAGTTCGCGCGCCACGGCAAGGAGGCGATCACCACCCGCATGGTGCTCTCCCACCGCGCCGGCATCCCCGTCCTCGACGCCTCCCCGACCTTCGAGGAGATCGCCGCCTGGACCCCCGTCGTCCGCGCCATCGAGGACCAGCAGCCCCTCTGGGAGCCCGGCACCGCCCACGAGTACCACGGCCACGTCTTCGGCTTCGCGATCGGCGAGGTGATCCGCCGCATCACCGGCCTCACCCCGGGCGCATGGTTCCGCAGCACCCTCGCCGAACCCCTCGGCCTGGACGCCCACCTGGGCCTCCCCGCCACCGACCTCCCGCGCCTGGCCCGCCTCGCCGAGGCCGAGGGCCGCCGCCCGATGCCCGGACCCGAGCACCTGCTCACCCGCATCGTCACCATGAACGGCACCCTGGTCTTCCCCGGCCTCGACGAACCGCACGGCTGGAACGACCCCGCCCTCCACGCGATCGAACTCCCCGGCGCGGGCGCCGTCGCCACCGCCACCGGCCTCTCCGCCACCCTCGCCGCCGCCGTCACCGGCCTCGACGGCACCCCGCCCCTCCTCACCCCCGCCACCGTCGCCGACGCCACCCGCGAACTCACCTCCGGCCCCGGCCACCTGGGCTTCGACATGGGCGCCCGCTGGGGCTCCGGCTTCCTCCTCCCCTCCCCCGCCTTCCGCCCCATGCTCTCCCCCACCAGCTTCGGCAACGACGGCGCCGGCGGCCAGTTCACCTTCGCCGACCCCACCGCCTCCCTCACCTTCGCCTACACCACCAACCGCATGATCGGCCACGCCGACCCCCGCGCCGACAACCTCGTCGCCGCCCTCCCCCGCCCCTGACGGGAGGACAGGCCAGCAGCACGAAGCCCGCCCGGTCGCCCCACGAGCACGTGGGGCGACCCAGGCGGGCAAAAGCGTGGAACGTGACGGTCGGCTACGGCCTCCCGTCACCGCGAGCCGGGGTCAGGGAGTCCGCTCGGGGACGAGGGACCACTGCTGGTTGTCCTGCAGCCCGGGGCACTCGTAGATGTCGAGACGAGTGCCGGGCTCGGTCACCCAGCCGGGGAGTTCCAGGCAGCGGCCCGCGGGGTGGTCACCGTCGACGGTCGCGGGCAGGAAGAGGCGACCGTCGGGGCGCATCGCCCACTTCTGCCCCTTGCCGTCCTCGCAGCGGGCGAGAACCACGGCCGTCCCGTCACCGAGGCCGCCGTCCTTGGTCGAGAGGCAGTAGCCGCCCGCCCGCACGGTGCCGTCGGTAGCGAAGTTGAACCGCTGGCTCGCGGTCTCCCAGCAGCCCCACAGAGCGACAGTGGCGCCGTCGTGCGGTCCGCCCTCGGCATCGACGCAGCGCGAGCTCACTCGGTTGGAGCGGATGGAGACCGCGGCGTTCGCGTGCCCGAGGTACTGAAGGGGGCTGAAGCCGTCGACCTTGTTCTTGGTGCCGTCACTGCTACGGCCCGGGTAGACGGTGATCACCTGGTTGTTGTCGATGGCCCAGACATCGGGGAAGCCATCGTTGTTGAGGTCTCCCGCGCCGACCTGCGGCTGCGCCGCGGTGGTCCAGTCGGCTCCGGAGAGGATGAGGAAGCCGTTGTCCGGACGGGTCAGGGAGGAGTAGTCGACCGATCCGTCTGCGTTCCAGCCGAGCGCGTAGGAGTAGATGTTCCCGTTGGTGCGGTGACGGGCCCAGACGGTGGTCTGGTTGACCGGGGTAGTGGTGCCGGGCTTGACGCTGGCACCGTTGGCGGCACCGGGGCTGAGGAGTTCGTAGTCCGCCCAGCTTCCGCTCGTCGTGGGGATCTGGGTTGCGGTCAGGAGGTCGTCCGCGAGGCCGTCGGCCTGGAAAACATAGAGGCTGTTCTGCTCCAGAGTCAGGATCGAAGTCTGGCTCATGATGATGGTGCGGGCCGGGTCCGCGGGGGAGCCGCCGACGGCTTCACCTTCAGGCGTCCCGATTGCTGCGGCCTGGGAGACCCTGCTCCAACCACTCGCCGCGTAGTCCGGGCACGCAGTCTCGCTGCCGTAGACCGTGCAGTTCGCGGGACGCGTCAAAGCACCGGCCTTCAGTTGGTCGAATCGCCCCGTCCCGTCGTTGTGCACAAGATAGAGCGCGTTCTTGAGCTCACTCGGCGATTCTTTTGTGTAATGGGCAACAATCTGGTCAACAGCCTGGCCCGCAGCAAGAGTTCCGTGATGGCTGATCTGAAAATCCGCCCAGGAAGCTCCGAACTGCCGATTGCCAGGGGCCGCCGCAGCCGGAGCAGCTGCAGAGTTGACCGGGTCGGTGGTACCACCGATGATCCGCAGATCGCCCTTCGCATCCGAGGCGACAATGTCGGGCTTCTGGTCGTTGTCGACATCACCGAACACGGGCTGCGTCCCGGGCTTCCACGGCGCGTAGAAGCTGTACGAGGCGGGCTGGCTGAAGTTGCCCGCGTTGTCCATCGCCCAGGCGTAGACGATGTTGGTCCCCCAGTTGCGCGGAGTGAAGGGGACCTGCGCGCCGGGTCCGTACGTGCCGGGCTGACCACACTGCCAGCCGACAACAGGGGTGGGGTCGGCGCTGAAGCGCACGCACGCGACGCCGGAGGCCTGGAGGCCGTTCCCGGGAGCGGGATCCTCCGCGTTGACGAAGAAGGAGCCGCTGTCACCGGCGTAGCGGGCGGGGTGGTCGTTGGGGGTACCGGAGGGCGGGAAGTCACTGGAGGCGATGCTCAAACGGGGGTTGGTGCGGTCGACGCGGAAGTAGCACCAGGCACTGTTGGGCGACGTGAGAAGGGTGTCCGTCGCTCGGGCCAGCCAGCCGTACTGGTGGCCGTCGGCGAGCGAGCCGACGCTCAGCGACGGTCCGGGGTTGTTCTGCGCGCCGCCCCAGCTCCCCTGTTCGATACGGAAGTCCGGGTCGTTGTCGTCCCAGAGGATGTAGCCGGTGTAGACGTTCTGACCGGCCGGGGACCAACTGTTGACGGTCAGATAGAGGTTCAGATTGTTGCCGACCCAACCGGGGTTGTCCCAGGGGTTGGCACCGCCACTGGTGCACTCGGCCGTGCTGTTGCTGCTCGCGAAACCGGGCGCCGGACTGGTGCGCGGATACCAGACGGTGGGGGCGATGTCGTAGGTGGTGGTGATGCTCGGATTGCTCGCGATGGCGTGGCGGTAGAGCTTCTCCCATTCGGTGGCCATCGGGGCTATGCCGATGGTCCAAGTGCTCCAGGTACCAGCTGCGGCCTGCTTCATGATGTCGGTGACGTCGACAGCCAGGGGCCCGGTGCCGGTGATCTTCTGACCGCCGACGTAGGAGCAACCCTCCATCACCACATTGCCGTTGGTGCCGCAGGGCTGGTTGTTCCAGGTGGTGGGCTCACCGATTCCCCTCGGTGCCCAGTAGACACCGAGGTCGGTCGGGGTGCCGGGGCTTGAGGCGCCGCTGACCTGCCCGTTCAGGGTCGAGGTGAAGAGAGTGGGCGGGTACTCGGCACCGGGGACCTTGGTGTGGATCGCCGGGTTGACCTTGAACTGGAAATAGGCCCGCTCTCGGCCCTGCACCTTGCAGTCCAGCGCGGGATCACTGCTGCGGTAGCCGCAGAAGCCGGTGGAGAGGTTGGACTTCTTGTTGTAGTTGGCGACGTCCTTGTAGTTCTCCTGGACCTGGACCGAACCCTCGACGGCACTGGTGACCGCGGTGAGGGTCGGGTCCAGGTACCAAGGACCGGCTCCGGAGCCCAGCGCTTCCTGATCAGGAGTCAATTCGATAGCACCGTTGAAGACCTTGCTGCCGATCACGGCGACCTTGGCCCCGTCCCCGGGAGCCTCGGCCGTGGACGCGGTCCCGTCGGTCGGCCGTGCATCGTTCGCGGTGGTCACTGCGGAGGAGGCGAACGCCGCCTTGACCGGGGCCGTGGCGCCGGGGCCGGCAGCGGGGCGGGATGAGTCCCACTGGAGCGGCGCTGGCGAGCGGAATCGCAGCGCACCCTTGTCGTCCTTGACGTCGATGCCCCCGCGCTCGTCGGAGGTGACCGTCAGTCCCTGCGCGGTGAGGGGGAACCGCAAGGTCTTCAGCGCGGGGTTCTCCGCCGCCTGGGCCGTGTGAACCACAATCACGTCGCGCCAGCCGCCGACCGACAGCGCCGTCAGCTGGAGGTCGACGTCGGGAAGAACGTTCTGGTAGGTGGCGGTCGCGCCGTTCAGCGTGGGGCGGGGCAACGGGAACGGGGCGTCGACAGCGAGCTTCTTGCCGTCGGCGGTCGACACGGTAGCCATCGGTCCGCTGCCACCGCCGGAGAACGCCACCGGGAGACTCGTCAAAGCCGGCCCGACGGTGCCGTCCGCGTTCGGTCGCAACGCGGCATCCAGATCGACCCACGCACCGTCGTGCTTGGTGCGGACGGGCTGTGCGTTGTCAGTGGTCGTCAGCGTTCCGGCCGGGTTCGCGACCGTCCGCGAGGCTTCGTCGGTCATCGCCTCGACGACGACCGGCTCACCGGTGGAGCGGGCCTTCGCGACAGCGTCGAGCATCGCCTGCTGCGCGGCCGTCCGGTGTGGCGAGGTGGCCGGAGGAACAAGTGGCGGCACGCCGCCCGCCGGTCCGTGGGAGGTCGGCCGAGGCACATCGGCGGCGGAGGAGACCGGCGCCGTCAGCAGGCCGAGACCGAGCAGGCAGCTTGTACCGAGGGCGGTCAGACGCAGAGTGCGCCGGAGTGCGAGCGGTGGCGTCCGCATGCCCGCACGTGGACGTGAAGTAGTGGACATGTCGATTCTGTGAGCCCTCCCGGGTGGCAGCCCTCGGCTTTGGGGCAGCGTTCGGGTCGGAACGATGACCCTTGACCTGCACAATCGTCAAACCAGCCATCGATGTGGGTAGAGATGTCCGAAAACAGTCGTTCAGCAGATCAAGAATCCATAAACATCACTTGCATAGTGACCGAACGACCTGGCGGGGCGTCTGAGGGACCACATATCGTCACATCGACCATTGGGCCTTCTGTGCCTGTATGGCGTTATGTCGATACAAATGAGGAGCAATCACCGTGGGGCTTTGGCCTGCCCGGAAACGGGCTGGTGGACGAGCGGGGAGCCGTTGGCGCTCACCTGCTACGGCGGCAATGGTCGCCCTGGCATTGACCGGGGTGACGGTTCCGCCCGCTGCGGCGTGGACGTTCCCCGAGCCCGAGGGCAAGGTCTGGACGCCGCCGAACACGCCGCTGGGAAGCACGACGCCGTCGGTGGAGGGTCACGACGCCCAGCCGCCGGCCCGCAGGCCGGCCGCGAAGCCCGACAACTGGAAGCCGCAGGTGGCGCCTTCGGTCGTCACGGGTACGGCGACGGTCACGATCGGGGAGAACGGCTCGAGGGCCAATGCCGCCCACTCTGCGGCCGACGGCGCAGCACCGGCCGCCGGCGGAACGGCTGCGAAGGCCGGCCCGCTGGCGGTCGAGATCGCCCCTGCCCCAGGCAAAGGCGAGAGCGCCCGCAGGGTCACCGTCCAGGTGACCGAATCGGCCCGGGGCAAGGCCGCCGGCGTGAACGCGCCCCTGATCGCCCTCTCCGATGCCGAACCGCCTGTCACTGCCGAGGGCCGCAGCGCAAGCGTCACCCTGGATCTCAAGGCCCTGCAGGCCGCCGGGTGGTCCGACCGGGCGGTCCTCGTCGCCCTGCCCGGCTGTGCGCTGACGACCCCCGAGCGCCCGGAATGCCGGACGACGACGACGGTCCCCTCGCGGGCCGACGGCAAGGGGAAGATCACCGCCGACATCACCCTGCCCCCGAGCAACACCGCAGCAGTCTCCTCAGGCACTGGCGGGGCCGGAAAGGCCTCGCTCGCTGCTGCCGAGGCCCCCGCAGCCGCAGCAGCGGCCGCCGCTTCGGGCAGCGCGATGGTGCTCGCCGCCGCACCCGCGCCGAACGGCGCCCTCGGCAACTACGCCGCGAGCCCGCTCTCGCCGTCGGCGGCCTGGAGCGCCGGTTCCAACAGCGGCAACTTCACCTACAGCTACCCGATCCCGGTCCCGCCGTCCGTCGGCGGCGCTGCCCCCGGCGTCTCCCTCGCCTACAACTCGGCGTCGGTCGACGGCAAGACGTCGGCCACTAACGCCCAGCCGTCCTGGATCGGCGACGGCTGGACGTACGAGCCCGGCTACATCGAGCGCTCCTACAGGTCGTGCGACAAGGCCGGCATCACCCACTCGACCGACCAGTGCTGGGGCGGCGAGAACGCCACCCTCGTCCTGGGCGGCCGCTCCGGCACCATCGTGCGCGACGACGCCACCGGCAGTTGGCACCTCCAGAACGACGACGGCTCCAAGATCGAGCGGCTGACCGGAGCACCACGCACCGGCCGTGACCTCGGCTACTACGCCATGGAGTACTGGCGGATCACGACCACCGACGGTATTCAGTACTACTTCGGCCTCAACCACCTTCCCGGCGGCGACGGCACCGACCCGGCGGCCAACTCGGTCCTGACTATGCCGGTGTACTCGCCGAACGCCAAGGACGTCTGCTACAACGCATCCACCGGCAGCAGCTCGTGGTGTCAGATGGCCTGGCGCTGGCAGCTCGACCACGTCGTCGACTCACACGGCAACCTCACGAGCTACGGCTACGCAACCGAGGTCAACAAGTACAGCCGTGGTTTCGTCCAGGGTGGCGGCACCGGCTCCGCCACTGAGTACCAGCGCGCCGGCCACCTGCGCGAGATCGGCTACGGCCAGCGTCTCGACGACCAGCGCACAGCCAAGGGAACTCTCAACCCTGCGGCGAAGGTCCTGTTCAAGGTCGAGGAGCGCTGCGACCCAGCCAAGGCGTCGAGCTGCGACGAGAGCCAGCGCACCACCGCCAACCAGGAAGCCTGGCCGGACGTCCCGATCGACCAGATCTGCAACGGCGGCTCCTGCGACAACGCGTCGCCGACGTTCTTCACCACCAAGCGGCTGACCGAGATCTCCACCCAGGTCCTGGCGGACTCCGCCTACCGCACCGTCGACACGTGGAAGCTGAACCAGCGCCTCGCGGACCCGGGTGACGGCACCCCCCGCCTGCTCCAGCTGGACTCCGTCCAGCGTGTTCCCAGCAACGGGCAGGCGGCAATCGACAACCTGCCGCCGGTCGCGTTCGAGTACGACATGATGGCGAACCGCGTCGACGGCATCGAACTGCAGAGCGGGGTGCGTGAGGGCAAGCTCTTCATGCGCCCGCGTCTGAAGGGGATCACCACCGAGACCGGCGGGCGGGTCAACGTCGTCTACAGCAGCCCGGAGTGCTCCCGTCTCGAAGGCCGCATGCCGGCGTCCGAGGACGGCAACACGATGGCCTGCGTACCGGTCAAGTGGTACCTGCCCGGCCAGTCCTCCCCGGACCCGGTGAACGACTGGTTCAACAAGCCCGTGGTCGAGACGGTCACCGAGCAGGACCTGGTCACCAGCCCGGCGGTCAACAAGGTCACCGGCTACGACTACCGCGACGCCGACGGCGTGCGCCGGGCCGCCTGGCACCGCAACGACGCCGAGTTCACCGATCCCAAGACCCGGACCTGGGACAACTTCCGCGGCTTCGCGACGGTCACCACGACCACCGGCAGCGGCGCCACCGGCGAGGCCCCCCAGTCCCAGCAGAAGGCCACCTACCTTCGTGGCATGGACGGCGACTACCTCGCCAACGGCACCCGGCGCAGCGTCGCGGTGGCCAACCCGCTCGGTGGACCCGCAGTCGTCGACAGCGACTGGCGGAACGGCCAGGTTCTTGGCACCGAGATCTACAACCAGGCCGGTGGAAGCGTCCGGACAGCCTCCGGAAGCACCTCCAGCACGGCCCCGGGCGAGAACCCGGTCACCGCGACCCACAAGCAGGAAGCCGGCGCGCCGAACAGCTACGCGCGACGGCCGGAGTCCCGGGTAACGACGCTCTCCGCGGCCAAGCTGGCGGACGACAGCTGGCGAACCGTCACGATCGTCACGGTGAGCGACCCGGCCAACGGCAACCGCGTCCTTCAGATCGACGACAAGGGCGACGGCACCGCCGCCACCCCCGAGACCTGCACCAGCACCAAGTACGCGAGCTCCACCGACAGCCCGCAGACCCTGACGCTCGCTTCGGAGCAGGTCACCGTCCAGGGCGCGTGCGGGACCGCTCCCACGGCCTCGAACACGATCACCGGCAGCCGCACGCTCTACGACGGCAAGCCGCTCGGGCAGTTCCGTACCGCCGGTGATCCGACCAGCACCCAGGTCCTCGACCACTTCGACCAGGCCGGCAACCCCGTCTACGTCAATACGGGTGGCGCGGCCTTCGATGCCTACGGTCGCAGCCTGACCAGTTCCACCACCGACGGTTCGACCTACAACCGCGACGGCGCGCAGCTCAGCGGCCCCTCGGTCACCCCCGCCGTCACGACGGTGGCCCTCTACCCGGCCACCGGCGTACTGCCCACCGAGGTGTGGACCACCGGCCCGATGGGCGCCGGCTGGACCACCGGAGTCACCCAGGACCCGGCACGCGGGTCACCGCTGACCAATCGGGACATCAACGGGCGCGTCACCACCGCCAGGTACGACGCCCTGGGCCGCATCACCGCGGTGTGGGCTCCGGACCGGCCGACCAACGAGCTCCCGAACAAGACCTTCACCTACGCGGTACGGGGTACCGACGGCCCGTCCTGGGTCATGTCCGAGACCCTCAACGACGACAAGGCCACCTCCGAAGCGGCCCTCGAGATCCTCGACGGTTTGGGCCGGTCACGACAGACGCAGAGCACCAGTGCCGCCAAACCCACCGGCCGCCTGATCAGCGACACCGCGTACGACTCGCACGGCTGGGTCATCAAGACCACCGCGCCGTACTACGAGGGGAAGTCCTTCCCCTCCGGCACGATCTTCCTGCCGCAGGACAGTCAGGTACCGAGCTCCACCTGGAACACCTACGACGGCAACGGCCGGATCATCCGCTCGGAGTTCCGTTCCAATGCCAACCCCCAATGGGCCAGCACCACTTCGTACCCCGGTGCTGACCGTACCGACGTCACGCCCCCGGCCGGAGCCTCCCCGACCTCGGTCGTGACCGACGCCCGCGGGCGGACCGTCTCCGCCTGGCAGTACCGCACGCCCACCGCCACAGGCAACGCCTCCGACGCGGAGGTCACCACGTTCGGCTTCACGGCCGGTGGCCTGTCCTCGCGGCGGACCGACAGCAGCGGAAACAACTGGACCTACGAATACGACCTGCGCGGACGCCAGGTGACCGCGTCCGACCCGGACACGGGTGTGACCCGGACGTACTACAACGCAGATTCGCAGATCGACCACACCACCGACGCCGTCGGCAACACCCTCGCCTACAGCTACGACCTCCTCGGCCGCAAGACCGGCATGTACACCGGGAGCGTCACCCCGGCGAACCAGTTGGCCGGCTGGACCTACGACACCCTCGCGAAGGGGCAGCAGACCTCCTCCACCCGCTATGTCGGCGGCGCAGGCGGAGCGGCCTACACCACGGGCGTAACCGGCTATGACGCCGCCTACCGTCCGCTCGGCACTGCAATCACCATCCCGAAGGTCGACGGCGTCGAGGGCGCACTGGCCGGGACCTACACCACCGCCAGCACCTACAGCCCCGTTCTCGGCGTACCGAAGTCACTCGCCATCTCCGCAGCGGGCGGACTCCCCGCCGAGACCGTCAGCTACGGCCGAACGGTCACCGGCCTGCTTACCAGCTCCGCCAGCCTCAAGATGCGGGTGGTGTCGGCTGTCGCCTACGACGCGCTCGCCAGGCCGACCCGGACGACGATGGGCGAGTACGGCAGCCAGGCCGTCTCCACTCAGGAGTACGACTGGGCAACAGGTCGGGTCATCAACTCCTTCCTCGACCGCCAACTCGGAACCGTCTCGCTCGACCAGACCAGCTACACCTACACGCCGTCCGGCCGGATCACCTCGATCACCGACCTCCAGAACGCGACCGCCCGCGACAACCAGTGTTTCGCCTACGACCACCTCGGGCGCCTGACCCGGGCGTGGACAGACATCGCGGGCATCCACACGACCGCCGACTGGATCGATTCGTCAGGCGCGAAGCACGGCACCGGAAGTTCGTCGGCCGTACCGGGCACCGGCGGTTGCGACAACGCGAACGGCCCGGTCACAGCGCCTAACGGCTCCAACAGCGTCGGAGGTCCGGCGCCGTACTGGCAGGACTACAGCTACGACGCGACCGGCAACCGGACCGCCTTCACCCAGCACGGATCGACCGCCGCGACACCGCTGGACCCGGCGCAGATCACCCAGATGACTAGTGCGTCCGACGGCGACCGGACGTGGTCCGTCGCCCTGGCGAACGGTCGTCTCTGGCTCGGCTCGCAAGCCCCTGACGGATCTTGGTCCCAGTTCACCGACCTGATGACGGAAGCCGGCTCACTGACGAACGTCACGGCAGTCTCCGCCGCGGTGAGCAACGGCCAGTTGCAGGTCATGGCCGTGGCCGGCAACAAGATCTGGCACACCGTCCGAGGCACCAACGGCTGGCAGAAGTGGGGCGACGTCTTCGGCGCCGTGGGATCTCTCTCCCAACCCAGTCAGCTCGCCCTGACCGCCACCGCCTCCGGGCTCGAAGTCCTCGCCTTCTCGGACGGCCGACTCTGGCACACCGTCCGCAAGCCGGACGGCAACTGGCAGATCCAGGGCTGGGGCGACGTCTACAGCGTCGTCGGCACCCTCTCCTCGCCGACGCAGATGGCGGCCGCCGCCACCGCCTCCGGTCTGGAGATCGCGGTCGGCGCCGGTGGCCGACTGTGGCACACCGTCCGCAAGCCGGACGGGAACTGGCAGGTCCAGGGCTGGGGCGACGTCTACGGTGTGACCGGGGCTCTTCCCGAGGTTCAGACCGGCCAGGGCCAGTTGGCTCTGGCCAACACCACGGACGGCCTCCAGGTCGTCGCACTCGCCCAGGGCAGGACCCGCCATTCCATTCGCAACAACAATGGTGAATGGTCCAGCTGGGGCGACGTCACGACCGTCGCCGGACAGTTGGAGTCGACCACCGGCGTCACCGCGACGAGCCCGGGTACCAACCTTCAGGTCATCGCCCTGGGGTCGGGAAGGGTCAACCAGACCGTCCGCGACGGTGAGACCAAGAACTGGTCGGCCTGGTCGGCCGTGCCGACCTACACCACGGGCGGAAGCAGCACCACCCAGACCTTCGGAGCCGCCAGGACCACCAACACCCCCACGCACGCGCCCAACACCGGCGGCGGCACCGGAGGGCCGCACGCGCTGCTGACCTCCACCACGGCCACGGCCGGCGGGACCAAGGCCGTCAGCTACCAGTACGACGCCAAGGGCAACACCACCGCCATCACCGACACCGGCGGCACCACCAGCCTGACCTGGAACGGCGAGGACAAGCTCAGCTCCGTCACCAGGACCGGCCAGGCCGGCGCCACCACCTACCTCTACGACGCCGACGGCAACCAGCTGATCCGGCGCAACCCCGGCAAGATCACGCTCAACCTGCCGACGGACGAGGTGACCCTCGACACCGCCACCGGCGCGATGAGTAACGTGCGCACTGTCGGAGCAGGCGGCGGCCTCACCTACACCCGCGTCACCGCCCCCATCGGCGGCGGCACGGTCGTCATCCAGGCCTCCGACCCGCACGGCACCAACGGCGTACAGATCTCCATGGACGCCGCTCAGTCGGTCACCCGACGCCCCACCGATCCCTTCGGCAATCCCCGCGGCACCCAGCCCAACGCTTCCGCGTGGGCCGGCACCAAGGGCTTCGTCGGCGGCAGCAAGGACGACACCACCGGCTTCACCAACCTGGGAGCCCGCCAGTACGACCCCACCACCGGCCGCTTCATCAGCCCGGACCCGATCCTCGATGCGACCAACCCACAGCAGTGGAACGGCTACGCATACAGCGAGAACGACCCGATCAACCGCAGCGACCCCAGCGGCCTCGCGACACCCGAGTGCGGCCCGCTCTACGACTGCAGCGGGTCGGGCGGCACGATCACGATGAACAACCGAGGGGATACAGACGGATACGTAAACTCCGACACACAGCATCGCTACTACGAAACCATTAAGGATGACAATCAGAGCGTAACGCACCAGTGGATTCGCGCCCAGAAATTTAAAAACGCAGGACTGTCCGAGGAAACAATTAAGGACGTCGCTGCACGGGCCAAGAAAAAGGCCAAGGAGATTTCCGGCCTGCAATCGCTGGAGGACTGCGGATCGAAAAAGGACGCATCGAGCTGCCTGGGTGCCCTTGAAGTAATTGGCAGTTATGCTTCCCAAAGCAGATGGATTAACCTCACCGCGAGGGAGATATGGAACGGCCTCACGCGCAGGCCGATCATCTGCAATCACAGCTTTCTTCCTGGCACCAGGGTACTGATGTCAGATGGGAGCAGCCGGACGATAGAAGAAATCCAGTCCGGAGACTCGGTCATTTCGACCGACCCTCAAACCAGCGAGACAGTTCCCGGGCGCGTGGCGGCCACGATCACGACTCCTGACGACTCCATATTCACCGAGGTTACCCTGGCGGCTCCCACGAGCGAAGGAGATTCACCCACCAAGACGACCATCATTTCTACAGCCACCCATCCCTACTGGGACGAAACCTCTCGGCGCTGGACCGAAGCAGCCTCTCTTCAAACTGGCCACCGCCTTGTCACGTCCGACCAGGGCGAACTGCTGATACTCGAGACCAAAACTTACGCCACACGGCCTCAGCAGGCACATGACCTAACGATCGACAGCCTTCACTCGTACTATGTACTAGCAGGCACCACGCCAGTCCTAGTCCATAATTGCGATGCCGCCACGACTGCAGTCTCCGAATTGCGATCCTCTGGACAGGTTGGAAGTAAGCGCAATATTGCGGCCGCCGAAGTCAGCATTGACGGCCAGGGTTCATACGTACTGCGGTCCGTGAGCGGCGATGCGGAACGCCCAGGAACCGTCCCCCTGGTTGGATCTCATGGCAACCCCCAGCGCTTCATTCCCCAGACTACAAAGAACAATACTCGATTCTCCGACACGGAGTTCAAGATTCTAAATTCTATTGCAAATCGCCTAGGGCCATCATCCGAGTCGGTCACAGGAAAGATCAACCTTCATTCCGAGATACCATTGTGTCCGTCTTGCAGCTCGGTCGTCTCGCAGTTCCGAGACGCCTTCCCGAACATCGAGCTCAACATAACGATCGGATAGGGAAGTTCATAATGGACATGACACCAGCCCATCAGGCCGTGGAGATGGAAAACCTGCCAGCTCTTCGCGATCTCCTAGACCAGGGAGTCGACATCAATGAGGAGAGCTCGGGCTTGACGCTGCTCCAGCACGCAATCGATGTCGAGATCGATGGGCACACACAATCTGGAGATCCACTCCACGTAGACACAACTGCCTACCTTCTTGCCCGAGGGGCCGACCCACGACGGCGTTCTGACAGGGGAACTGGCGCCTCGGCGAAGCACATGGCCCTCACCAGAGGACACTGGCTTGCGACGTGTTTGATCGAGGAATGGATTCGTACTCATCCCGAATGAGGTGATCGTTTCCTCCTGAGGCCCTACCGGAATCGGTTCCGGTAGGGCCTCGCGCCTACCGATTGAAAGCCAGCGAGCAGATAGTCTACATACGCCTAGGAGCACTTCACCGCCACCCTGGGAGAGAGTAAAGCATCGCGGGAACTGAACAGTGAAGAATGTTCCGTCGAGGTTGCACCAGTGTCACTCCACCGTTAATTCTCCGCCGTAACGATGAAAAATCGCTCCTGGAGGAGAATCCTCTTGTCGGATGAGCGAACGCCGTAGCCCCGGATCGGCTGCACGCCAGCATTGCAGAAGAGAATGGCAATGCGGAATTCGAACCGTGTGAACCCAGGCGGGACAGCCAGCATCTGTCCTCGCTGGCGCGGTGAAGTGAGGTGGCGCCGGACAATCGTGACCATGTCGGGCCATATCAACCTTCGAAGGATCGTCTCGATGCACAGGCCCGGGGAGCCGCCCTAACTTGACTCTGTCGGGGATCTTGGTGTTCGGCTGCGGGTGATCATGGTGGTACGCCAGTCTCGCGGGTGCACGATGATCGCGAGACTTCCGAGGAGTGCGAGATGTCGGTCCGTCCCCGTCCGGGTTCCGCAGTCCCGGAGTTGACGGCGCGGATGGCGCGGTCCAGCAACCCCGGCGGCACGACGGCGATGTGGGTGCGTGACCGTCTTGACGGCCTGTGGCGGGACGAGGACTTCGCCGACTGGTACCCGCGCGACGGCAGGCCCGGGCTCTCACCGGCCCAGTTGGCCACGGTGAGCGTGCTGCAGTTCCTGCTGGGCCTGTCCGACCGCGATGCCGCCGAGTCCGTGCGCTGCCGCATCGACTTCAAATACGCGCTCGGCCTCGAACTCGACGACCCCGGCTTCCACCACAGCGTGCTGACCGACTTCCGCGACCGCCTGCTGCGGGACGGCCGAGCGGACCGGCTCCTCGACATCGCCCTGGCCCGGCTGAAAGAGGCCGGCCTGGTCCGCGAGCGCACCGCCCAACGCACCGACTCCACCCACGTCCTGGCCACCGTCCGGGACCTGACCCGCCTCGAACTGGTCACCGAGGCCGTGCGCGCGGCCCTAGAAGACCTCGCCCGCACCACCGGCCACGCGCTGGACGGCCTGGTCGGCGAGGACTGGGGCCGCCGCTACGGCCGACCGGCGCGCCTGGGCAAGAACCCCACCCGGCCCAAGACCCGGATCAACACCACCGGCGAAGACGCCCGCCGCCTGCTCGAACACCTCAGCCGCAACCACCCTTCCCTGCTCGGCAGGCCTTAAGTCCAGTTCCTGCGGCAGATCCTGGTGCAGAACTACTACTGGGACCCCGCCGGGCGCCTGCGCTGGCGCGACGAGGACGACGCCAGCGGCCTGCCGCCCTCGGCGAGGCGGATCGTCTCCCCGTACGACCCGACGGCCCGCTACTCACGCCGCGGGCAGGTCACCCGCTGGACGGGGTTCCTCGCCCACGTGACCGAGACCTGCTCCGGCGACGGACCCAACGTGATCACCGACGTGGCCACCATGCCCGCCACCAGCGCCGACACCGAGGCCCTGCCCGGCATCCACACCCGGCTGGTACGACGGAAGCTGTTGCCCGACGAGCACCTGGTCGACGGCGGCTACACCTCCCTGCCCCACCTGGAACAGGCCCAGCGTGAACACTGTGTCGCCGTCGTCGGACCACTGCCGGGCAACCCCACCCGCCAGCACCGCCGAAGCGAGGGCTTCGCCCGCGACGACTTCCGTATCGACTTCGACCGAAAGGAGGTCACCTGCCCACAAGGCCAGGTCAGCGCTGGCTGGCACGGCCCCTACCCGACTTCCTCGCCGACCGCCGCCCCGCTGATCGTGGCCCGCTTCACCAGGAGCCAGTGCCAGCCCTGCCCGGTCCGGGCCAAGTGCACCAGCTCCCGCGACGCCCAGCGCACCGTGGGCTTCCCTCCGCGCGAGCTGCTCGAACTGCAACTGCGTAACCGCGCCGACCAGCAGGACCCGGCATGGCACAAGCGATATGCGGTCCGCTCCGGCATCGAGGGCACGGTCTGCGAGTTCGCCCACCGCCACGGCATGCCGCACTGCCGCTACCGCGGGCAGGCCAAGACCCACATTCAGCACGTACTCACCGCCATCGCCGTCAACATCGAACGCCTCAGCAAGCAGGCCCCCGACGAGAGCGCGCCTCCCCGACCGCCGACAGCCTTCCAGGACCACCTCGACCAGCGGGGCATCCCGCGCCTACGTTCCTGGCGAGCCGTCAGCTGAGAGGGCAAGCTACCAAGATCCCCGACAGAGTCAAGCTAAAGGTTGTCCCGTAACTGCCGCCCGGCGTCACGCGGCATACTGGCGCTCGTTGATGACCTTGTTCGGCTGTGGGGGCGTTCGTGCCTGAGTTGCGATGTGAGGCGGTCCGCTGGGTGGACGATGAGTTGTGGCCCGGTGTGGTCGAGGTTCAGTTCACGGATGCGGCAGAGCGGCGCTGGTCGCTGTTCGACAAGGCCCCGATCTTCGCAGCGATGGGCGAGCTCGGCCCGGACACGTCGTATCCGGTGGAGGTCACCGTCGCCTGCGCGGTCGTCGAGGGCGATGGCCTGGCGTGGGACGACGAGGTCGTCACCGTCTCCAATTCTCGGCACGGTGTCACGACGCCGGACGGACTTGATGAGTTCACGGTGCGGCGGGACCAGCTCATCCGCTGAGCGCAAGGTTGTGGAGCCGTGCGACGCCCAGCATCGCGTGGTGCACGCCGGCTCCGCGCAGGCGGCAGTCGCGCAGGACTTTCCAGTTCTTCATCCGTGAGAAGACGTGCTCGACCCGGGCTCGGGCCCTGCGGTGGACGGCGTTGTCGGCCTCCTGCTCGGGCGTGAGGTGTTCCTGTCCGCGACGGCGACGGTACGGAATCAGGGCGCCGGTTCCCTGGTAGGCGCCGTCCGCCAGGACCGGCGCGTCCCGGCAGGCCCGGTCGACGCCCGACTCGATGAAGGCCCGGCAGTCGTTGCGATTGCCGGGCAGGGGAAGGCCGACGGCGACGACCAACCGGCTGTTGGCGTCGATCACCACCTGCTGGTTGGTCGAATACCGGTAGTTCTTGCTGGAGGCCGCGATCGTCCTGTCGCGGGTGGGCACCAGGGTACCGTCCACGATCAGTACGGTGTCCTGGTGCGACCGCCGGGCGGGCGAGATCGCCAGCAGCGGTGCGAGGTGGTCCAGCACCCGGTCCGCGGCGAACTTCGAGATCCCGAAGAGCGGCGCGACCTGCCGCAACGTCAGGTTGGTCCGCCAGTAGGTGGCAACCAGCAGCACCCGGTCCTCCAGCCACAGCCGCCAAGGCCGGCCGCGCTGGACGTCACCGCCGCGACGGCGGACCAGTGCGACCAACTTGCGGAACTGCGACTCGCTCAACCCCGAGAACGGCTCGATCCACAGCGGATCGCTCGGCGAGATCACCCCACCCATGCCGTGACCAACGCTCAAGCTACGCAGCAGTTACGGGACAACCTTTAGCAGCCTGCCGCTACAAGGTATCGAGACCAGGTCCGGCTAGAGCGAGAATACCAATATACCCAGAGACTTTAACACGACCGCCCGACGTATAAAATTGTCAGACTCAATGATCCTTCTGCAGAATTTTCACCGGCAAAGAATCCGTGCCAAGTGTCAACGAAATCGCATTTCCCGAGTCGTACGAGGCCCAGAAGGTGCAAGTTCCGCCACCATCTTTCCGGATCGCCTGAATCCGAACACCGCTCCCGGAATCGGCCTCAAATTCTTTGCGCCAACTTCCGTCGAGCTCGATAGATTCATCCCTTGGAGAGTATCGACTCCCTGCACAAATTCCAGCAGGAAGCGAAGAGTTGCCGATTTTTCCGTCGCCCCGAAGCTCCAGAAAATATGAACCACTGCGCCATTCTCCCTCCAGATTCACACGATCCGAGGTTGACCGAAACCACCATATAGAAAGCATCGCCAAAGCAACTGTGATGCCCACAAGCATCGAAAGTACAACCTTCACTCGTGCGGTCATAAAGAGCCTCCACCAGATCACTTGAAAGACAATCATTCAGCACTTGAATTACCCGCAGGGGTTCGCCTGGTGAAAGAGAATACCAAGCGAACCCCTGCATCACTGCGAGCCCGCACTATTGGCTGGAGTTATTACGCAAGCCAGTAGAGCCGTCTCTACAGGTCGCCGTCCAGAAAATCATCGGCCTTCCCGTACGATCCACTGTCGACGTACAAGCGGGCTTCATTAATTATGAAGTCCTCAATCCAAGCCTGAAGCGCCATTGGATGCCACCCCACCTCGTCGATAGCGCGGGGCAGGGCGGCTCGCGCCGCAAGTCCCACGCTACGCCCCTTCTCATTGTTCACCAGGTCAACCAGGTGATCAATCTGCTGATCCTTCGCGTGATATGCCTCGTGGGCATCGGCCCAATCCCACGCCGACTTCTCTCCCTGATAGAATGTCAGGGAAGCCTGCCAAACCGTATGCCGAAATGCATTTGTCTCAGCACTATCTCCCCGGTCATACGGATACGTAGCCTTTCGTTCGCGCCCCTCGTAATTCTTCTCGGTTAGCTCAACTGCCCTTTTCTTGATTCCCAGAGCCTCTTTGCAATCGATAGGATGATCGCCACACCTCGCCAGCTCGGTCTTGCTTGCAGGTTCACTGTTCTTCCGGTCATACGGATGGCGGCCACTTTTGTCCCAATCGAACGGATAGCTCGTCTTGAGGCGATAATCTCGCCCAGCGCGCAGTCCATTTTGACGTCGCTGCTCCTTGCGTTCCTCCGTGAATCCCGCCTCCTTTTCCACAAGGCGATAATATGCCGACTCGTCTACACGTTGTGCACTAGTCTCCGCAGCATTCTTCATTGTGATGGTGCCGGCCGAACCACAGTCGTAGAGAGTCCCGCACTCCTCCGACTTGAGGCCATTGGAGTCGCTGCGGTTGACCGGGTTGTTGTTGCTGTAGGCGTAGGCGTTCCACTGGAGGGGGTCGCCGGCGTCGAGGATGGGATCCGGGCTCAGGAAGCGGCCCGTGGAGGGCTGGTACTGGCGGGCGCCGAGGTTGGTGAAGCCGGTGGTGTCGTCCTTGAGGCCGTTGACGTAGCCCTTGCCGCCGGCCCAGGGGGTGGGCAGGGAAGCGGGGCCGCGGGGGGCGCCGAAGGGGTCGGTGGTGCGGCGGGACTCGGCCAGGGTGGTGCGGTCGATGGACAGCGAGTTGGTGCCGTGGTGGTCGGCGAACTGGTAGGTGAGCCGGGTCGGGCCCTGGCGGACCAGGGTGATGCCGCCGGGGATGCTGTAGTAGCGGGTTCCGGTGCTCACGCCGGTGTTGGTGTCGTAGGTGAGTTCGTCCCCGCCGCCGAGGTTGACCGTCACCTTGCCGGGGTTGCGGCGCACGAGCTGGTTGCCGTCGGCGTCGTAGACGTAGGTCGTGGTGGCCGAGCCCTGGGTGAGTGAGGCGAGCTTGCCCTCGACGTCCCAGGTCAGGGCGGAGCCGTTGGCGGCGTCGACCGGGTTCCAGGTCTCGGTGCCCCACTTGGGGTCCCAGCCGGGGGCGTAGACCATGAACTTGCCGTCGTCCTGGACGACCGCGAAGTTGCCGCTGCCGTCACCCGCCCAGGTGTGGGACGACCAGAGCGCGTTGTACTGGGTGTCGTAGACGGCGAAGTTGCCGTCGTCCTGCATGGTGGCCCAGGCACCGGGGTTGCCCTGGGTGTCGCTGGACCAGATGGCCTCACCGCTGCGCAGGGAGGTCAGAACGAGGTTGCCGTCGGCCTGCATGGCGAGCTGGACACTGTTGGAGCGCACCGACTCGCCGGAGTTCAGGACGAAACCGGCCCTGAGTTCCCGGTTGGCGCCGGGATTGCCGATCTGTGTGGTGTTGCCGGCGGCGTCGTACTGGTTGCCGCCCGTGCCCCATCCCACCGAGCCGTAGGTGTTGGTCGTCGCGGAGAGAGCGTGGGGGCCACCGGTGCCGCCTCCCGTTCCCGCCGCGCCGGTCGGGGTGTTGCGGGTGCCCGGCGCGGGCGATGCCTGGTCGACCGCGATGTCCTTGGCGGGGTCGCCGCCCGGGTCGTGGTGGACGACCTTGGTCCGGTTGCCGGTCAGGTCGTACGTGTAGTCCTGCCAGTAGGCCGCGCTGCCACCGACGGTGGTCCTCGCGGGCGCCTCGGCGCCGCTCGTCGGCGTCGGGTTCGCGCAGGCGCCCTGTCCCGCGAGCGACGGGGTCGGCTGTTGCAGGCGCCCTGTGTCACTCCAGGCGGTGGTCAGCCGCCCCAGGTGGTCGTACGTGAAGCACTGGAGGTCGGTGGCGGACGGCGTGTTGTTCGGGATGGCCCGGATCGCGGTGACCTGGCCGGCCTGGTTGTAGGCGTACGTGGTGTTCTGCACCGTGCCCGTGGTCGCGGTCTGCTTGTCGACGTACTGGGTGAGCAGCCGGCCGGTGGACTCGTCGTAGGTGTTGGTGGCCACGATCTGGGTTCCCCACGGGTTCACCGTCGAGCGGATGTTGCGCCCGTAGGCGTCCCAGTCCGCCTGCCGGAGATAGACGTCGCCGGCGCCTCCCAGGTTGTACAGCAGGCCGTAGGCCTCGTAGTTGTACGAGACCCATTCCTCGGCCAGGTCACCTGCGGCGGCTCGGCCGTCCTCGGTCATCGCACCGGTGATCGGGTCGTAGGTGGCGCCGTAGGTGAAGGTCGCCTGGCCGTCACGGCCGATCTCGCTTCCCGGAATCGAGACCGTTGTCTTCGTCGGGTGGTACGCCACGTCGACTTCGACGATCGACTTGGTGTAGGTGTTCCCGCCGGCGCCGCCGACGTATCGGGTGGCGTCGGTCGGCTGGCCCTTGGCCACCGTGTCGTAGGTGTAGCCGGTGAGCTGGTTCGCCGGGCTGACGCTGCCGCTGAACGTACCGGTCTTGCGACCCAGGAGGTCGTAGGTGATCGCGACCGTCTGGTTGCGTGCGTCGGTGGTGGTGGCCAGTCGGCCCGCACTGTCGTAGGTCCGGGTCGAGACACCCGTGTCCGGGTCGTCCGCGCGGACCTGGCGGCCTCGCTGGTCGTAGCTGTAGCTCCAGGAGTTCCCGGCCGCGTCGACCCTGGTCGCGGGCTGGCTGCCCGGCGTGTAGGTGTAGCCGGTGACGTCCGCGTCGGCCCGGTTGCCGGTCACGTTCGGCGTCCGGTACTGCCACAGTTCGGCCGTACGGCCTCGGCTGTCCGTGACCGTGCTGGTCGCGGTGGCGCCGGCGGGCGGCGTCACGTCGACCCGGTCGGCTCCCGGGTAGACCATGGTGGTGGTGTTCTGCGGCACACCGAGGGCGATGAACTGCGAAGCGACCGGGCGCCCCATCCCGTCGAAAACGGTGTAGGTCTGCCCGGGTACCTGTGCCGCGTTCACCGTGAACCGGACCGTGTTCGGGCCTGTCGTGTCGTCGTAGTGCGGCGCGTAGGCCCGGTTCGCGCGGCCCTGCGAGTCGTAGAACGTGTCGGCGACCAGCCTGCCGTGGTAGGCGGAGATCGCCGGATCGGTCTGGGTCTGGATCACCCGGCCGAGACCGTCCATGATCTGGGTCGAGGTCGCGTAGCTCTCGTCGGAGCGCATGGTCCGGCTGACGATCGCCGACGGCGTGCTCGTGCCGTTGACGCCGTAGTCGAACGTCCGGTCGGGGGTCGCGTTCGTCGCCCGCCCGGGTGTCCAGACCGCCCTCAGTCGGCCGAGTGCGTCGTACGACTGCGTGACGGTCCGGCCGTTGGGGTCGGTCGCGGTGATCGGCAGCGCACGTGCCGGGTCCAGGGTGACGGTACTCTCCCGTCGGCTGCCGGCGTCCGGTGCGCCGGCCGGCGCGGGGGTGCCGGTGACGGTACGGTCCGGCAGCTCGCCCTGGGCGGCGGAACTGTAGGCGGTCGTGACTACCGCGCCGGAGGGGTTGGCGCTGTCCGTGACCGTCAGGTCGGTGACGGTCGCCACCCGGCCGTAGGCGTCGTAGGTCGTGGCTCCCGTGGTGACCCACTGGGCGTTGCCGCCTTCGTAGCGGTCCAGCACCTGGGCGCCTGTGGCCTCGCCCATCGCGCTCGCGCTCTTGAACGGCAGGCCGTCGTAGAGCACGCGGGCCCCGGAGACGGTGTTCTCCGAAGTGGGGTTCACGCCACAGGCGTTGCCGCCCGAGACGGTCAGCACTTCCGACGCCAGGCCGGTCATCTGCGGATTGCTACCGGTCGCGTACGTCGTGCGCGTGCAGACGTCGGGCGTGCCGTCGGCCGTGGTCAGCGAGGTCTTGACCCGGTTGTTGTAATCCTTGTCGGTCGTGGTCAGCGTGGAGGTCGTCCGGGTGCCACTGGACGTCCTGACCGTGGAGACGCTGGCCGAGCTCGTCGCGCCGTACCGGGCCACGAGGTCCGGCAGCCCGGTCCGCTTGTGGGTCGCGGTGTCGACCGGACCGCTGCTGGTGTTCACGGTCGAGGACTCGGGTGTGGAGGTGTCGGCGTTCGCGTAGGCATTGCTCTCCAGGACACGTCCCGAGAGCCAGTCCGAGTCGGTCCTGCCACCACTGGTCGGGCCGGCCACCGAGGCAGGCGCGGCCTTCTTGTCGGCCTTGAGGTCGCCGTCCATGCCCTGGTAGTAGCTGGTCGAACTCTTGGACTGGGTACCGTCCTGGCCCGTGCCGGTGACCACGGTCACCTTTGAGTAGCCGCGGAACTGGTCCCAGGTCCGGCTCTGGTCGTCCACCAGGGCTCCGTCATTGCGGTGCCACGCGGCCTTGTCGTACTCGTAGGAAGTCACCTGGGCCAACGCGCCTGCGGTGAGGTCGGAGTTCGGATCCACCGTCACGGTGGCGACGGGGTAGCGGAGGAACCAGTCGTCCACCGTCTTGGCCGCACCTGTGTCGTACCACTTCACGTTGTAGCAGCTCATGGTGTTGCGGTCCGCAGAGGACGGCATCAGGCCCGTCGTGCGCCTGCACGAGTTCTCGCGGTAGGCGACGACGATCCGTCCGCCCGTCTCGGTCGTGATCGTGTTGATGCGCGGACGGTAGTACTGCGAGCGGGCAGGAACAAGCCCGTCCACCCGGTTGGGCAGCAGCTTGTCAGCGAACGTGACCTCGGGCAGCGGCTGATCCCCCTGTCCGCCGAAGGCATCCTTGCCGATCCGCTTGACCGACTGGAGCCACGGGATCCTCGTGTTCTCCTTGGGGTCGGCGTTGTTCGAGTTCTTGAAGGTGTGCTTGAGTTCGTACCGGTCCACCGGACGGTACGAACCACCGGAGCGGATCGAGGTGGTGATCGTGTCCAGCCACTTGGTCGACCAGTAGCTCGGACTGCGGTTGGAGCAGACCCCGACCTCGGCACACTCCTTGTCGAGCGGCACATCGGGCCAGCGCGCGGCGTTGGCCGGGGTGCGGCTGCCGGCGTCGCAGTCACCGCCCTCGCAGCGCTCGCCGGTGCCGAAGTCGATCCTGGTGGCGGACTGGTAAGTACCGCCGGCCGCGAGCTGGTCGGCGAGCCGCTGGCCGTACTCGATCGACGCGAGCGTCCCGGCCCGGGTGTACTTGGTGTTGGTGCCCGTCCCGGTCCCGCGCGCGTACCAGTTGGTCTCGGGTGCGTAGGAGTAGGTCGTGAGGTTTCCGTGGACGTCCACGACATGGTCGAGGTTCCACCGCCATGCCATCTGGCACCACGAGTTCTTGCCCTTGGCAGCTTCGTAGCACGGGTCGGCCGGCTTTCCACCACCGGCGGCGGACGGCGAGTAGACCGGCACCGTCCACGCGGATCGGCTTTCCGGACCGGTGCTGGTCGGTGCCCCGGTGGCGGAGGGAAGGTGATTCAACCCGAAGTAGTAGACCGTCCCGACAGTGTCGGTGACCTTCAGATAGGAACCGTTCCAGGTGCCGTTGGTGGCTCCGGTCAGAAACTCGACCTTGGTGCCGTCGTCGTTCTTCAATCGCCAGGTGCACTTCGACTGCTCGTCCTTGGCGGTGCCCGCCACGCAGGACTGGTCGTCTGGCACCAACTCGCCGGAGTGGCCGCCCAACGCGAGGGTCAGATTGGCCCCTCCCCAGCACTGGTCGGCGGAGTTGGCGATGCCCGCCTTGTCACACGACTTGTACGAGCGTTCGACGAAGCCGGCGCCGAGGTCCCAGCCGTCACCGATCCACGACGCCTGGGAGTTGGTGGAGGACGTCCTCCCGTCGACCGAGGCGGAGTCGTAGCCGAGGGCCAGTTGGGGTGCCGAGCCGCCCAGGGTGGGCGGTGTCTGGATCGGATAGTTGTACGTGAAGGAACCCGAAGAACTGCCGGAGGTCCACGCCTGACTTGGCGTGAGAGAGGTGGCGCTGTAGGTCCCCAGGCCGCTCGACGGAAGGCTCTCGGTGGCCAGGACCGAAGGCGGCGCCGCTGCCGCCCGCCCGGCGAAGACACCGGCGGACGCAAGGTCGGCGGACTTGGCTTCCGCGCGGCCCCGCCTGGTCGCAGGACCGTCCACGGCGGGCAGGTCCACATCGGCAACAAGCCGTCGGGCCGCCTCGTCGTAGTGCGAAGGGACGGGTGTCCTCGCTTGGCAGTCTGAAACCTCCGGTGTGGTCAGTACGCATGCGGGCAACGAGACCAGTCGCACGCGTTCCGTGAAATCACCACCGAAGGCGATGCCGGACAGGTCCAGCCCCACCCGGACCTTGGCCTCGTCTGCCTGCTCTGTCCGGGACAGCGACACGAGCGCGCCCTGGACGCCGGCCGCGGCTGCCGTCCTGGAGTCCGCGAGGGTCACCCTGACCGGTGTCCCGGACGGGGCCCCCTCGCCGCCCTGTGGGGCGCTGCCGGCCCGCGCGGCCGGATCATCCGGGGCTACCGGCGCGAGCCAGACAGGCAACTGACCGGCCTGTTTCGAGGCCCCGGCCGCCGATTCCTGCACGTCGATGCCGTCGGCGCCGACGCGGGTCGCCTTGGCGCCGGCCGGCGGAACCGCGTCCAGCACCGTGGCAGCCGAACCGGTCGACGGCGGAGGGCTGCTCTTCTGCGGCGACCAGTTCGGCGTGCCCGTCACCGGAGGCTTCGCCGTCGGCTTCTCCGCGGTACCGGTCACAGCGGCCGTCCTGGGCAGCGGAGTGCCGGGCGGCGACCAGATCCGGTCCTTGTCCTTGTCCGTCACCGGCACCCCGAGGGCGGGGACCGCGGGCATCGCTATCACGCCGACGACAGCCAGTGCCGCGACTACTGCAGTGCGGGGCCTCCTCGAACGTGATGGAGACTCCCTCCTCCTGATCGAGAGCAAATCATGGACACGCCAAACCTGCACTGAACCCCCCAGGGCATGACCGCACCTCAAGTCGGTTGCGGACGGAAGACTGTGGCGGAGAGTAGGGCTTGCATCACAGTGATCGCGAGCGAATTGTCGACCTATCCCTACGTGACGGACGTCACGTCGCCACCAAAGCGGTTCGGTCACGGCCAAAGCGGGCGCAACGCCACCCGAAATCGATTGACTCACCGTCGGTGACTGCGAAAGCGTTCACGGTGACCACCGCCGCCCCGCCTTCACGGACCGTTCACGGGCGGCCCTAAACGTCATCACGTGGGAGACCCAGCCAATGCCACTCGCTCCGCCGGGGGCGCGCCTCGGCGTGCTCCGAAGCTCACGGACTCCCTCCCGGTGGCTGACCGCCGCCGCCATGGGGCTAGTACTCGTCCTGGCCCCGACAGCGCCCACCGCCTTCGCGGGCAGCCCAGCATCGCCAGGTGGACCGGTCAATCCGCCGATTCCGCCGAGCCTCGCCACGACGATCGCGGCCGCCGACGCCAAGCGGGCCAAGGACAAGCCGGTCGTCACGGCCGCCGACCGGGCACTCGCCCAGGCCAGGGCGACCGGAAAGCGTGTTCCCGTAGCGGAGTTGACGGACGAGTTCAGCGAGACGGTGGCAACCCCCGAGGGCCACCTCGCCCGGACCCAGCACCCCGAACAGCAACGGGTGAAGCAGACCTCCGGCACCTGGGCACCGCTGGACGCGAAGCTCGTCGCCGACCCCGCCGGCGGCTTCCGTCCGACGGCTGCCGCCACCGGTGTGCACCTGTCCGGAGGCGGTTCTGGGCCACTCGGCACACTGACCGGCCTCGACGGGGAGACGCTCGCCATCGACTCACCGTTCCCGCTCACCAAGCCCGTTCTCGACGAGGACGGCGACGGCCTGGTGTACCCCGAGGTCGCCACCGGCGTCGACCTGAAGGTCACCGCGAACAAATTCGGCGGTCTCAACACCGTCCTGATCGTCAAGACGGCCGAGGCCGCCAGGAATCCGCAACTCGCCAAGGTCCGCTTCGGCACCACGACCAAGGACCTCACTGTCACGAGCGACCAGGCCGGCAACCTCTCGGCCACGGGCAAGGACGGCACCGTCCGCTGGCACGCTCCAGTGCCCCAGATGTGGGACAGCTCGACCGGCACGGCCGCGCCCACGACCGCGCCGACCCCCACTCCAACAACTCCGGCCAAGCCCTTCCAATTGGCGGCAGCGGCTCCGGCCGCCGGAACGGCGGAACCTTCCGCGCCGGGCCCCGTCAGCAGCGCCGACGGGCCGGCGCCGGGCGCCAAGGTGGCCAGCATGGCGACCACGGTGTCGGGCGGCACCATCGAGCTGACGCCGGACCGGTCGATCCTGGAGAACGGGCAGGGTCCCTGGTTCATCGACCCCGGGTGGCTCTACGACCGGCGGGAGGGCAACGCCTGGACGTGGACCCAGGAGGCATTCAACACCCCCCGCTACGGACAGACCACGGCGTCCGGTGACCAGTACGCCCGCCCGGGTGTCGGCTACCAGGGCTTCAAGACCCCCAAGGGCAGGGAGCGCTCGTTCTTCCAGTTCGACACCCGCGGTTACGCGGGCACCGTGGTCAGCAAAGCGACCATGGCGGTGTGGGAGGACGAATCCTCGGACCACTCGTGCACCACGTCCTACCTGGTGGACCTCTACCAGACCGGCGACATCAACCGGAACACGGTCTGGTCGAACGAGCCCGGCACCTTCGGGGGCCGGCTGGGCGAAGCACGCGTGGCCGGGTCCGGCTACCCGAACTGCCAGGGCAATGTCAGGTTCGACTACGACGTCACCTCGGTATTCCGGGACTACGCACCCTTCAACGAGACCGTCACGTTCGGCCTGCGGGCCCGCAACGAGGCCGACCTCATGGCGTTCAAGCGACTGGACTACCGCCCGGTGATCGAGGTCGAGTACGACCGAGCTCCAGAGGCGCCGACCAACCCGTACGTGTCGCCGGCACCCGGCACTACCGTGCCCTGGGCCAGTAACCAGGGCTGCGACGGCTCCTCACTGGGCTGGCTCAGCGCCGGGAGCGACTTCAACGGCGCGGTGACCCTCAACGCGACGGTGCACAGCCCCGTGCAGTCGACCCTCTACTCCTGGTCACACATCTGGGACTACAGTCTCCCGGGCGTTCCCGACGTCGACAGCGGACTGTCCTCCGAGGTGGCGAACGGTGCCAACGCGGCCTTCAACGTCCGCAGTGACGTGATCAAGGACGGCCACGTCTACGGCTGGAGCGCTCACTCGACCGATCAGCTCATCGACGCGTCCGGTCCGACACCCACCTGCCGGTTCGGCGTCGACCTGACTCCTCCCACGCTCAGCGTCAAGGGCGTCTACGACACGCTTTCCGAGGCCGAGCTCGCGGACCGGTTCCCGCCGTCCGGCAACGGCCAGGTGAGCCGGAAGCGCTCGGGCGAGTGGGGCATTGTTCCCTTCTCAGCGGTCGACACCGCCCCCGACAGCGGCACGCCGTCCGGCATCGCCTGCGCCCGCTTCTCCTGGGACCCGCAGTTCAGCAACTCCTCCTGGCAGTGCGGCAGCGACATGCCGCAGGGTGGTGTCTCCGTTCTCCCCGGCCATTGGGGAACCAACATCGGATTCATCCAGGTGATGGACAACGCCCGCAACGTGTCCGCGGTGGCGTCGTACGCGTTCTACGTCCCTTGGAACCCCGACGGTCCTCCGCCCGTGTTCGGTGATGTCACGGGCGACAGCGCGCCCGACATCGTGACCACCGACCAGGCCGGCAACCTTCGCGCCTACAGCGTCCCCGGCAACCCGCTGACGAAGAGTCCGGCCGTCAGCCTGGTGGCCAAACCCGCGGATTCCCCGACCGGGGACGGCTGGCTCACCACTCAGTTCGCGCACCGGGGCACATTCACCGGCGGAAACAACATCGACGACGTGATCACTCATGCCCCGGGCGACAAGGTGCTCCGTGTGTACGGCAACCCGGGATCCACCCACTACTACGGACGCATAGATTCCAGTACCGCTCTAGAGAAACCGAAGTGCCAGGTGGTCATCGGCGTCGAGAACTGCTCCTGGCTCACCACGCCCGGCTACAACGCGGCGGACTGGTCGAACACCCTTCGCATCGCGTCCCTGGGTGACCCGGTGAACCCCACCCTGGACTACGGGCTGCAGTTCAAGAACAAGTCCGGCCTGCTCGCCGTCGAAAGCACGAACAACGGCACCGACGCCGCGCTCTGGTACTACCCCGCCACCAACCCGAATGTCCTGGGCAAGCCGGTCCTTCTGGCTGCCTCCGGGTGGCGGAACAAGGAACTCATCACGCCGGGCGACTGGGCCAAGAAGGGCAACCCGGGGCTCTGGACCCGTAATCTGGAGGACGGCCCGGACGGCGAGAAGGGAACCCTGCTCGCCTATACCTTCAACACCGACACGGTAACGGCCATCGACAAGTCCGGCCGGCCCATTCACGACGCCACCAACCAAATCTTGATCGTGCCAACGCTGGCCTCGATCTCCGCTCCCCATCACCTCGGCGGAGTTCCGGTCGACAGATGGCCGGTCCTCGGATCCGATGGTGACCTCACCGGAAACGGTTCCCCCGCCCTGTGGGGCAAGAACTCCAGCGGCCAGATCGACATCTGGTGGGGCGAGACCACCGACCCCGGTGGCGACAATGCGGGCATCGCCTGGCATGCGGGCCCGCAGACGATCGCCGACACCTCGGCGAACCCGCTCTGGTGGGGGCTGGGCGGTGCGGGCGACGTGGACAGCTCCGAGAGCAACCCGCTCTACCCCAATGCGTTCACGCACACTGCCGACCACAACGGTGCCGGCGACCGGGCCACCGCGTTCGACGGCTGGTCCAGTCTCTACCGCTCCACCAACCAGCCCGGGATCGACACCGGCCAGAGCTTCACCGTCGCCGCCTGGGTCAAGATCAACAACACCAACGGCTACCAGACCGTCGTCAGCCAGACCGGCCAGGAGCGCAGCCCGTTCTATCTGCAGTACGCGGCCAATCTGAACCGGTGGGCATTCACCCTTCCGGGCCAGGACTACCGCAATACCGACACCTACTTCACCGCCGCGGACGACAGGGCTCCGGAACCGGGTGCCTGGACCCACCTGGTCGGCACATACAACGCCCCGAGCCGGACCGCCACCCTGTACGTGAACGGAAGGACGGCCGGATCGACGTGGGTCGCGGGCACGTGGCGAGCTACCGGCAGCATCAACATCGGGGGCGCCGTCACCGACCGGTACAGTGCCGCCGAGGATCTGCTCAACGGCGCGATCAGTGACGTCCGGGTATACCCCTACGCGTTCACCGAGCTCCAGGCCAACGCCTTGGCAACCACCAACTCACGGGTCCAGATACGCAGTTCCTACGACCGGGGAAAGTGCCTGGACGACTGGGGCGGAACTGTCAGCACACTCGTCACCGTTTACGACTGCTGGAACGGCGAATCCCAGCACCTCTCGCTGACCACGGACAACAAGATCAAGGTCAGGGGCACCGATGACCGCTGCCTCGGCATTGCCGACGCGCAGCCGCATTGGGGGTCCAAGATCCAGATTCAGTCCTGCGACGGCGCCAGGCCCGGCCAGAACTGGGTGCGCCGCTTCGACGGAAGCCTGTACAACCCGGCCGCCGACAGCTGCCTCGAACTCCCGGGCTGGAGCACCGAGAACGGTACAGCCGTCGGAATCTGGCAGTGCACCGGCAACGCCAACCAGCGCTGGTTCGCCGAGGCCCAGGTGAGCTGACCTGAGCGGGCCGAGGGCCCTGACGACCGGAACCCTCCGCCGCCGCTCGCCCAGGTGTCCCTTCCCCGGATCTCCGTCCAGGGAAGGGACACCGTTCATTTTGACGCCGACCCTTAGGGGCTGTCTCTTCCCGACTCCCCGGACAGCGACGATGATCTCCGCGCTGACAGGCGATCTGTGCGCTGTCGAGACGGGCTGGCTGACTGGGCTGTTCCCCTTGCGGGGGCCTCCCGGCGAGGCCGTGGTCAGGCTCCTCCGGGTGCGACTCTGCGCAGCAGACCGACGGGCAGTTCACTTTCGCCGGCCCCACCGCCATCTCACCTCTACGCAAGGGTCCAGCCGAAAGCCCCGGCGCCCCCGGTGTCCGTGCACGGTGGACGGACACCGGGAGCGCCGGGCTCCTACGACGGGGCAGAGGGCCGGACGTCAGCGCAGCGACTGCGCCACGCGCTGGGCCGGGACGCCCTTGCGTGCGCCCGTCGCCCCGGCGGGCGCCGGCTCGGTTGTGGCCGGGGCCGCGCCCAGGGCGGTGCCGCGGGTCTCCTCGGCCCACAGGACGCACACCAGCAGGCCGAGGGCCGTCGTGCCGGCCGCGATCAGCATCGTCGGACCGGTGCCGAGGCCGGTCAGGGAGAGTGGCAGCAGGTAGGTGCCGACGGCGGCGCCGATCCGGCTCACCGAGGTGGCGACGCCGACGGCGGTGGCCCGGATCTCGGTGGGGAACAGCTCGTTGGGGTAGGTCCAGTCGAGCACGTTCGGTCCGCCGCAGAGGAAGGCGTAGGCGCACAGCGCGGTGAGCGCGACGGCGGCGGGGGCGGTGGGCCACACGCCGAGCAGGGCGAGCGGGACGGTCATCAGGGCGAACGACCAGATGATCACCGGCCGTCGGCCCCGGGTGTCGATCAGGCGCAGCGCGGGGTAGCAGCCGAGCAGGAAGACCAGGCTGATCAGGCCGGTGCCCAGGGTCTCCATCACCGTGCCGCCCGGCATGCCGAAGGACGAGAGGATCTGCGGGCCGAAGGTGAGCATCGCGAAGAGCGGGCCGACCTGGCAGAGGAAGAACAGGCCGCAGAACAGGGTGCGGCGCCGGTAGGGCGGGGTCATCAGCAGGCGCAGCCCGCCGGGCCCGGCGGCCCGCGCGGGGTCGGGCATCAGTTCCCGGCCGTCGACCCGCACGCCGAGGTGCTTCTCGACCACGCGCACGGCGTCACCGACCCGCCCGTTGGCGGCCAGCCAGCGCGGGGACTCCGGCGAGCCGCGGCGGATCACCAGGAAGACGACGCACAGCACGGTGGAGCTGGCCAGCATCCAGCGCCAGCTGCCGGGGCCGGCCAGGCGCAGGAAGGCGTAGCCGGTCACGTAGGCGAGGACGGAGCCGGCGTACCAGGCGACGATCTGCTGACCGAGCAGCCGCCCGCGGTGCTTGGCCGGCAGCCACTCGGCGAGCAGCGAGGTCGCGATGGGGTAGTCGGCGGCCACGGCCATGCCGAGCACGAAGCGCAGAAGGGCGATCGCCCACACCGTGTCCACCCAGAAGGAGAGCACCGAGCAGGCGACCATGACGAGCAGGTCGGCGGTGTACATCACCTCCCGGCCGATGCGGTCGGTCAGCACGCCGAAGAGCGCGCCGCCGACGAACATGCCGACCAGCGCGGCGGCGCCGATCAGGCTGACCTCGGCGGTGGAGAGGCCGAGTTCGGGGCGCATCCCGATGAGGGCGACGCCGACGATGCTCAGGATGTAGCCGTCGAGCAGCGGCCCACCGGAGCAGGCCAGGGCCAGTCTGCGGTGGAAGGCGGTATACGGGGCGTTGTCGATGGTGCTGGACATGGGTCTTCGGGTCCTCCGGAGCGCACGGTGTACTTTCGCACGGTGTGCGCCGGGTAGACGGCAGGGATCGGCACCGCCCGGCGGGTGGTGCCGTCGCCCGGTGTGAGCAGGCGACCGTCCACGGTTGCCCGGGCCGGGAGGGGGCGCCACCGGGCCGAAGGTCGGGCGAATTCGTGACCAAGGTCCCGAAGCGGACGGGCCCTCCGCCCGTGCCGCCGCGGCCCCCGTCCAGTCCTGGCGGGCCCGGGACCGCCTCGGCCCGCCGCACCGCCCCGACGGGTGACCCTCCTCACTCGGGGGCACTTTCCGGGACCTTCGCGGCCCCGGCGGGGGCGTTGTCACAGGGGAGTGCCAGCATGCTGCCCATGCTCGCCACCTGTCCCGACCAGCGCCGCAACGACCCGTCGGACCTGCCCGGCCTGCGGGGTGACTTCGAGGTGCACCTGACTGTGGGGCCGGGCGCCGCCGAGGCGCTGGCCGCGTGGGCCGCCGACCACGGCCTGAAGTTCACCCACATCCTGCTGGCCCGGGGCACGGCGCCCTCCCAGCCGATGCTCACCCTTCGCGCCCGCGGCACGCTGGACGAGACGGCTGCGGCGACCGCGCGCACCGCAGAGCGGCTGGCCCGGGCCGGGTTCGCCGTCCTGCGGACCAAGATCGAGGCCACGCCGTGGGCCGAGGGCGTCCCCGCCACGGACGGTGACGCCGCGGCGCACGGGCCGCACCGGTACTTCGAACACCACCTCAAGCTGCTCCTGCCGCCCGCGGCACCCGTCGGCGCCGCCGCTGCCGACAGCCCCGCTCTCGCAGCCCTGGCCGCCCTGGCCGCCCTCGCCGTGCGGCACGACGCCCACCTCTCGCACAACCCGCGCCGCACGCGCGAGGACGGCCACCGCGAATGGTTCGTCACCCAGCGGTGCCGCCACGTCGGCCTGGACACCGCCGGCCGGCGCCTGGACGCGCTGCTCGCGGACCTCGCCGCCGCCGGGCACCGGGTGCTGTCGGCGGAGCGCGAGTTCGTCGCCGTCGACAGCGACGAGGCTCTGGACGCGGGCTGGATCACCGAGCACGACCACCCGGCCGGGCCCCGCGAAGCAGCGCCCGAACCAGCAGAAGCAGCAGAACCAGAAGCAGCAGCAGCACGAGAAGGAGACCCGCGATGACCGACGAGCTGTCCGCGCCGTCCACCCAGTGGGCAGAGTTGGAGTACGGGCCCTGGCAGGGCGTGCGGCTGCCCCGCACGCCCCCGAGCGAGGAGGTCCGCGAAGACCGCGACCTGCCCCGCAGCGTCCACCCCATCGACGACGAGGCGGTCACCCAGCAGCCCGTCTTCGACCCCGCCCTCGCCTCGTACAGCCGCGCACTGCGCCCGAGCGAACCCGCCTTCACCGACCCGGAGCTCGCCCGGCGCTGGCTCGCCGCCCGCAGGACCGCCCTCGACACGGTGCTGTCCGCCGTCGCCGCCTCCCCGTGGGCCGAGCACCTGGTGCTGCGCGGCAGCGTCCTGCTGCGTGCCTGGTACGGCGAGCAGGCCCGCGAGCCCGGGGACCTGGACTTCGTGGTCCGCCCCGTCGACTGGCAGCTGGAGGACCCCCGCACCGACCGCATGCTGAACGGACTCGCCACCGCCGCCGACCACTTCTCCACCACGGGCGGCGACGAGCAGCACACAGGGGTACGCCTGCACGCCGACCGGGCGCTCAGCGACGAGATCTGGACCTACAGCCGCATCCCCGGCCGCCGGCTCGTCATACCCTGGACGGCGCCCGACGTTCCGGGCGGCACCGTCCAGCTGGACTTCGTCTTCACCGAGCACCTGCCCGTCGAACCGCAGTCCTGCCGGCTCCCCGGGGTCACCGGCCCACTGCTCACCGCGACGCCCCAGCTCTCGCTGGCCTGGAAGATCCTCTGGCTGGTCTCCGACAACCACCCCCAGGGCAAGGACCTCTACGACGCCGTCCTGCTCTCCCGCACCGCCGAGGTGCCCTACGACCTGCTGCGCGCCGTCTTCGCCCAGGCCGACGAGGGCTCCTGGTGGTCACGGTCGCCGGTGCTGCCGCACCACATCGGCGAACTCGAGGTCGACTGGGACGAGTTCGCCAAGGACCACCCGCAGTTCGCCGAGCCGGTCGAGGAGTACCCGGCGCAGCTGCTCGCCGCCCTCGGCGCCACCTTCGCCGGACGCACCGAGTACGCGCTGCGCGCCCAGTGGCTGGCACCGCTGATCGGTGAACTGCGGATGGTGGTGGCGGAGGAGGGCCTGGACGCCGTCCTGCGGCGCACCTCCGAGCAGCACACGGGGACCGCCGACTCCCTGGTCATCGTCTGCGAGCTGCTCGGCGGCGACCTCGACGCCGCCCGGAGGGCCATCGCCGACCACCACGGCGGTGAGGACGACTGGCGCGTGCGCGGACTCGCGGACGCCGCCGAGCGCTTCACCGCCCAGCGCGCCGCCGGCTGACTCCTTCCCGGTGGCACCTCGACCATCCGTCACCTCTCGCGACCGGTGCCCGGCGCCGCGCCGGCCTCACACCCCTCCGGCCCCGGTCCCGGGCTCGGTCCCGTTACCGCCCGGGTGGAGCAGGACGCTCACCCGAGGGCATGCGGGAGGGTGGTGCGGACCCAGCGTTCGGGTTCGGAGAGGTGGGGGGTGTGACCGGCGTGGGGGTAGACGTGGCGTTCGGGTTTGGGGAGGGAGAGGTCGATCAGGTCGAGGATCTCGCCGTACATGGGGGCGCTGTCGTCGCTCTGGGTGAGGAGGACGCGTTCGGTGAACCGGTTGAGGGCGGTGAGGTCGAGGTCGAGGGCGTCCGGGTCTCGGAGTTCGTCGAGATAGGTGGGGGCGTTGCGGATGTAGGTGTGGCGGACCGGGGCCGGGAGTTGGTCCCAGGCGCCCGGGCCGAAGGCGACGGTGTCGGTGTAGAGCTCGGCCGCGGCCGCTGATTCGGCCTGTTCGAGGAGTTCGCGGACCGAGGAGATCCGCTCGGAGAAGGCGACGCCGAGGGGGCGGAGTTCCGGGTCGGCGAGGAGGGTGCCGGTCGCCGGGGGTTCGTGGACGGTGACGCCGCGCAGCAGGTCCGGGCGGGCGGCGGCGAGGCGGAGGGCGACCAGGCCGCCGTAGGAGTCGCCGCAGACGTAGGCGGGGGCCAGGCCGAGTCCGACGATCAGGCCGGCGAGGTCGGCGGCGTCCTCGTAGACGGAACCCTGGGTGAGCAGGTCCTCGCTGCGGCTGTGTCCGCGGCGGTCGTAGGAGACGACGGTGGTCTCCTCGGCGAGCCCCGGCAGTACGCGGACCCAGCTGTCGGCGTCCGTCCAGGAGCCGTGCACCAGCACCACCCCCGGCCCGGCACCCCGGGTCTCGTAGTAGAGCGACACGCCGTTCACCCTGATCTCGGCCATCGAGAGCCTCCCGACCTCGGTCGTGCACCCTCCAGCCTGACACAGAAGGGGGTGGAGGAGGGGATGGAGGGAGGGGCGGGGATCAGATCAGGGGCGGGAAGAGGCCGCGGTCCCAGTGGCCGAGCCAGGAGGCGGTCACGGAGGGGAGCGGCAGGCCGGCGGTCGACTCGTCGTACGGGAGCACGGCCGTCGGCGCGAGCCACCCCTCCCCCGGGTCGATGCGCAGCCGGAGGGCGTGGATCGGCCTGCGGAGGGTGACGTAGAGGCGCAGGTCGGCGGTGGTCGGGGTGTGGGTCGCGTAGTCGGCGTGGACGGTGCGGCAGACGGACTTGATGTCGGTGGTGGCGAGGAGGAGGTACCGGCTGCCCGGCCCGAGGTTCACGCAGAGGCGTCGGCGGGCGGTCTCGCGGGTCGGGTACGGGACGGGCTGGTGGTTGTCGATGTGCAGGCCGAGGTGGAGGCCGGTGTCGGGGTGGGTGTGGGTGGAGGACAGCCCCGGTGGGTCGGTGGTTTCACCGAGAGTGATCGGAAAGGGATCGCCGAGCATTTCGACGAGGGCGGTGGCGGTCGGGACGTCGAAGACGGTCTCCGGGAGCCGGAAGAGTTCGACGAGCCCGCTGTCCCGGGTGAAGACGCTGGGCGCGAACCGCTCCGGGTAGCCGTCCGGGAGCGGTTCCCAGGCGTCTTCCGGGACGGCGACGGTGGTCTCGTACCCCGGTCGGAGGGTGAAACGACGGACGCCGGAGATCTCGCAGCGCGCGTGCAGGCGGGCGGGGTCCTGGAAAGCGATGGCGGCGGGGTGCATGGGGCCTGGTCCTCAGGAGTTCAAGAGGTGGGAGGTGGTGGTGGGGCGGCGGAGGGATCGAGCAACATCCGCACCCAGACCCGCTTTCCGGCCCCCTTGCGGGTGACCACCCCGAAGTCGAAGGCGAGTTGGCGGACGAGGTCGATGCCGCGTCCGCATTCGCTGAAGCGGCGCGGCGCGCGGGAGTGAAGCGGGAGGTCGTGCCGGGGGTCCCAGACTTCGAGCCGGCAGTCGCCGTCGAACTCCTGAAGGTGGAGCCGGACTTCCCCGGCACCGGCGCAGGCGTGCACGACGGCGTTGGTGACCAGTTCGGAGGTGATGAGGACGAGGTCGTCGACCCGGTCGCCGGACCAGCCCCAGGAGGCCAGTCGGTCACGGATCTCCCGGCGGGCGGTACGCACCGAGGTGCTGTGATCGACGAGTTGGGCCTCCCAGGTGCGGAAGGCAGGCATACCCGGAGTGGACATGGAGGAGGCCCCTTCAGGAGCGTGTCCGATCGGTCACGTTGAGTGTGGGGCAGCCTGATTCGAATTTGCAACTCGAACTACGAAAGCTAAAAATAAATTTGTTGATCATGATCCCGGCTTGAGCCTCGTCGCCCTCATGGACAGACTGGTCGCGAACGCCTACAGGGAGGGACAGCTCTTGTCCATGGACAGGTCCACGCTCCGGAGGATCCGACTCGGGGAGGAGTTGCGCGCCTGGCGAGTGGAGAACAACAAGACCCAGATCGATATGACGAGGGGTCTGAAGGGCTGGAACCCGGGCCGCCTGAGCAGAGTCGAGCACGGAAAGGTCCCTGTCGACGCAGCTGACCTCAATCGGCTACTCGATCATTGCGGCATCACCGGCACGGACCGCTCCGAGATCGAGAACCTCATCGGCGACGGGCCCGACCGGAACTGGTGGCAGGACCACGAGTTCGCCGAGACGATCAGCGCGGCGTTCGGCGAGTTCCTCGGCCTCGAAGCCGCGGCCACACAGATGCTCGACTACTACCACTCCGCCTTCCCGGGACTCCTGCAGACACCGGAGTACGCCCGCGAGATGATCTCGGCAGGTCTCGACGGTCTGAGCGAGGATCAGAACGAAGCTGCGGCCGAGATCCGGATGCTGCGCCAGCGCCGCCTCACCGAGGACCCCAGGCTCGATCTGGAGGTCTACTTCGGGGAGGTCGCACTACTGGTGGCCGGTGACGAAGAGATCCTGGCCGAGCAGATCCGCCATGTCATCAAGGTCTCCGAATACCCCAATGTGACAGTCCGGATGGTGCCGCTGAGCGCAGGAAGACCCGGCATCCTCGTCTCCGGGCTGACGCTCCTGCGTTTTCCGGACGAGCCGGATGGCGGCTTTGTCTTCACGGAGGCCGTCGGCGGTATGCTCCCGCGTAGATCGGGACGAGATGTTCGACGAGCCGAGCGGGCTTTCAGCCGCTTGAAGCGGTTCGCCCTGTCGCCTGCCGACACCATCAACGCCCTTGAGAGCAAGTTGGAAGAGATCACGTGAGCGAGAAGCACGACCCCTACGACCACAGTCCCACCGAGGCGGTCTGGTCCAAGTCCCCCTTCTCCGGGGAGAGTAACGGCAACTGTGTGATCGTCGCTCGCTTCCATAACGGCGATGTCTGGCTCGGCGACGACAAGAACCCCGGCCGGCCCCACCTCGCCTTCGACCGCGCCGAATGGACGGCCTTCGTCAAGGCGATCGAGGCTCAGGCTCCCAACTTCACCGCCTGATCGTCGAAGGCCCTGCCCGAGCGGGCAGGGCCCTTCTCCCATACGTAGGAGACCACGTGACTGCCAAACACGACCCCTACGACCACAGTCCCGCCGAGGCAGCCTGGTCCAAGTCCCCGTTCTCCGGCGACGGCAACGGAGACTGCGTGATCGTCGCTCGCTTCCCCAACGGCGATGTCTGGCTCGGCGACGACAAGAACCCCGAGCGGCCCCACCTCGCCTTCGACCGCGCCGAATGGGCCGCCTTCGTCCAGGCGATCGAGACGCAGGCTCCCAACTTCACCGCCTGACGGACAAGCAGACGGCGGAGTGGGAAGTCAGATACACCGACTTCCCACTCCGCCGGGTCACACCCGCGCCAGGCGCAGCCGTTGCGACCGCCACGGAGGCGGATCCGCAGGCCCGTTGAACCACACCCGGACGTCCTCCCCCTCCCGCACCGGCAGCGCCGGGAAGTCGTTCACTGCTTGCTCGGTCCGGTGAAGGGCGTGAGCCGGGCCGAGGTGCCGGGCGGCGTACGCGTCGAACGCCGCCGCGTCCGGCGGGTGGCAGACGGTGGCGCCTACCTCCGCGTCCACGGCCGCGAAGCCCGGCCCCCGGAGCAGCAGGACGTTGTCGCTGTCGACCATGGTCGCGTTCGCCGCCTCCCGGTGCTCCCGCCACACCGGCCCGCCGTAGAAGGCCTCCAGCGAGCGCCGGCGGCTCGCCATGTCGGGGAAGGCCCGCAGCCAGACGAAGCGGTCCGGGTCGTCCAGGTCCCGGAAGCGCCCGCCCACCGCGATCCCGACCGCCTCCTGCCCCGTCACGAACTCCCGCTCGAACAGCTCGATCAGGGTGTCCCGCGCCCCCGGGTGCAGGGTGTACTGCCGCAGCTCGACGATCAGCGACGTGCTCACAGGCCGACCGTCGCCGGGCCGGTGCGGGTGAAGTCCATGACCCAGTTGAGTTCCCAGGTCACTCCCCCGTCGGCCGAGAACTCCTGCTCCCAGCGCGCCGCGTCCGGGCCGAGCCGGTGCCAGGTGAAGTGGACCCGGATCGGCCGTCCCTCGTAGGTGTCGTCGCCGTAGAAGTCGCCCCGGTCCCCCGTGAAGCCGCCGGTCACCGGCGGGTCGAGCCGACCGGTCCGGCTGCTGGACCAGTAGATCGACCACTGCCCGGCCTCCCGGTCGAACAGCCGCAGGGTCACGCCCCGGCGGCCGTCGAGAGTGGGGAAGGTGATCTCGTCGATGTTGCCGGCACCCTCGAACAGCGGCCGGACCACCGACCGGCCCGGGAACTCCTCCCAGCGGCCGGATCCGGGGTCGAGCGGGGTGGTGGAACGGCGGTTGGCCACGTCCCAGGAGCCGTGGAGGAAGTCGAAATCGTTCATGCGCCGCAGGTTAGGGGCGTTCCACTGACACCTCCTGTCAGTGAAGTCGGTGGAGTACCGGATACTCGGCGCCATGCGCGCGAGCCGACTCGTCACCCTGCTGCTCCTGCTCCAGAACCGGGGCCGGATGACCGCCCGGCAGCTCGCCGAGGAGCTGGAGGTCTCCGTCCGCACCGTCTACCGGGACGTCGAGGCCCTCGCCGCCGCCGGCATCCCGCTGTACGGGGACGCCGGGCACGCGGGCGGCTACCGGCTGCTCGACGGCTACCGGACCCGCCTCACCGGGCTCACCGGGGACGAGGCCCAGGCCGTCTTCCTCGCCGCGCTGCCGGAGGCCGCCGCCCAGCTCGGACTCGGGGAGGCCCTCGCGACCGCCCGGCTGAAGCTGGACGCGGCGCTGCCCGAAGCCCTGCGCGAGCACGCCGGACGGATCCGGCAGCGCTTCCTGCTCGACGCGCCCGGCTGGTACGGCGACGCCGACCGCGCTCCGCACCCGCACCTCGCGGCCGTCGCCACCGCCGTCTGGGAGCAGCGGGCGGTGCTGCTGCGCTACCGGCGCTGGCGGGCGCCGGAGGAGATCGAGCGGCGGATCGAGCCGTACGGGCTGGTGCTGAAGGCCGGGCGCTGGTACCTGGTCGCGGGCGGGGCGTCCGGGCTGCGGACGTACCGGGTGGACCAGATCCTCGGGCTGCGCCTGCTGGACGAACACAGCGATGCCCCCGCCGGCTTCGACCTGGCCGCCCACTGGCACGCGCACGTGGCCGACTTCCGGGCCCGGCTGCACACCGGGGAGGCACTCGTCCGGGTGACGGCGGAGGGCGCGCGGCGTCTGGGCCTCACACGTTCGGGTGGTGATGAATGGACGGAGGCCCGGGTGCCGATCGAGTCGGTCGAGCACGCGCACGGGGAGTTCCTCCGCCTGGGCGCGGACGTCGAGGTGCTGGCGCCGCCGGAGCTGCGGGAACGCATCGCCACCACCGTCCGAAAGCTCGCTGCCCGCTACGACGCGTCGTAGCGGGCAGCGGAACTTCAGCCTTCGGCGGGGATCACCCCTCGGTGATCTCCAGCGTGAGCGGTCCACCGGGGACCGGCTGCCCGCCCGGGGTGCCGTAGCCGGTACGAAGCCAACTGGCGTCGACGATCTCGAAACCGACGGTGTAGGTACCCGCCGCGATCCCGTACGGGACGGAGACCGAGAGAACGGCCTTCCCGTCGGCGCCGACGGTCGTTCCGCCGCTGACCTGGCCGACGACCGTGCCCGCGCTGTCGTACAGGTAGCTCGAGAAGCCGTTGACGGGAGCGACGGGGGCGACCACCTGCGCGTTCACGACGAAGGACCGGTTGGGCGCCTGGCTCTTCGGGATGCTGGTGACGTTCAGAGCGGCCGAGGTCACCGTCGGCGGCGTGGTGTTCGGGAGGCCCCGGACCTGCACGCCGATACCGGGCGCCCAGAAGTCCGAGCCGTAGACGGCCACGTTCCCGGCGCCGTCCGTGATGGCGGCCCCGGTGAGGGCGCAGCCGGACGGCGACCCGTTGTTGGACTGCCCGAGTCCGGCCGGGACCGAGTAGCTGCCGTCCGGCTCCGCGGTCGGGGTCGTCGACGAGGAACCGCACGGGCCCGTCCAGAACAGCTGGATCGAGCGGACGCCGCCCTGCGCGCCCCGGACGTTCATCGACACCTTGAACGGGGCGGGTCCCGTCCAGGTGTTGAGTTCGTTCGGCGTCGCGGTGAACCCGTCGGCCTGGACGGTCCCGTTGGAGGTGACCGTGATCAGCGGGGCGTTGAGGCCGTTGAAGGACTTGGCCTGGCCCGCGTTGTTGGTGAGCGTCACCGAGGCGACGCTCCACGTCCCGGCCGGTGCCGTGGAGGGGATCAGCACCACGGCGGAGCAGTACGGGTGGTTGGCGTCGGACTGGCAGGTCGAGTAGAGCTGCCCGTCGTAGGTGGAGTTCTCGAACGACCCCGTGAGCGTCGCCCCACCAGGGCCGACCAGCTTGACCGTGCCCTTCCAGAAGCCCGACTGCTGCTCCTGGATGCCGAGGTTGTAGACCACATAGGCGTTGTTGCCCGCGTACACGTAGGCGGGGCGGCCGGTGTAGACGGTCGACACGGTCGGCTGGAGCGCCGTCGCCGTCGAGACCTGCGAGGTGGCGGTGAGCACGTTGCCGAAGCCGGCCAGGGCGGATCCGGCCAGCACCTGGCGCTGCTGGCTCTGGATCTCGTGGAGGGTCACCAGCGAGACCGCCCACTTCGCGGTGGCGGCGCCCGCGTAGCGGGGCACGGCGAAGCGGTAGGAGTAGGTGGCGCTCGCCGCGTTGCCGGAGACGAACGAGGCCCCGCCGTAGACGTTGTTCTCCTGGAGGAACGAGACCACGCGGCTCTGGCCGACGTAGGTGTCCGGCCCGTCGCCCTGCTGGCGGACGACGATCGTGCCGCCGTTCTGCCGGGCCTGCGGGTCAGAGTCGGTCACGGTCCAGGTGAGGGTGACCGCGGCGGTCCCGGTGGAGGCGTCGACGGTCGGCTGGGAGAAGCTCAGGGCGGACAGGCCGAGCCGGTCGCCCGCGCTGAAGTAGCCGAAGACATCCGCGACGACGTCGGTGGAGCCGACGTGGTTGTAGAACGCCACCTTGCCGTCCGCACCGACCGGCACCGTGACCAGGTTCGGCACCGTCTGCCCGGCCGAGAAGTTCAGGTTGGAGGCGGAAGGAACGCTCCTGCCGCTCGGGTAGACGGAGACGAAGCTCTCGGCGGTCGGCTCCGTGACCGTGACGTTGAGGACGACGGCGGTGACGTTCCGGGACGGGACCTCCGAGACGCCTGCGACCTGGAGTCCGATGCTGGCGTTCTCGCCCACCTGGGCCTTCACACCGCCGGTGCCGGTGCCGTCGCGGGTGTCCAGCAGCCGCTTCGGCGTCCCCAGCGTCCGGAGCACGCCGCCGGTCCGGGGCTCGCCGGAGACGTAGTAGCCGGCGAGGTCGGCTACGACGTCGGTGGAGCCGACGTGGTTGTAGAACGCCACCTTGCCGTCCGCACCGACCGGCACCGTGACCAGGTTCGGCACCGTCTGCCCGGCCGAGAAGTTCAGGTTGGACGCCGAGGGGACGGCGTTGCCGCTCGGGTACACCGTCAGGAAGCTCTCGCCGGTCGGCCCGGTGACCGTGACGTTCAGGACCACGGCGGTGACGTTCCGGGCGGGCACGCCCGCGACGCCCGCGACCTGCAGGCCGATGCTCGCGTCCTCGCCCACCTGGGCCCGCACGCCACCGGTGCCGGTGCCGTCACGGGTGTCCAGCAGCCGGGTCGGGCCGTTGGCGACGAAGGTCGAGGCGGCCTTGTCGAGGGTGAAGTAGCCGGCGAGGTCGGCGACGACGTCGGTGGTGCCGACGTGATTGAAGAAGGCCACCCGACCGTCGGAGCCGACCGGGACGGTGACCTGGTTGGGCACGGTCTGGCCGGGCGAGAAGTTCAGGTTGGAGGTGGTGGGGCGGGTGCTGCCGGTCGGGTAGACGGCCAGATAGCTGTCACCGGTCGGGTTGGTGACGGTGACGTTGAGGACCACCGCGGTCGGCCGGACCGAGGGGTTGCCGGACACCTCGGAGACGTCCAGGACCAACGGGCTCTGCCCGACGGGCCGTACGTCGCCGCCGGTGCCGGTGCCGTCGCGGGTGTCCAGCAGCCGGGTCGGGCCGCTGGGGACGAAGGCACCGGCGAGGTCCTGCTGATACGGCAGCGTTCCGCCGGCGAGCTTGGCCGTGGTCTCCTCCGGCACCGCCGGTGCAGCTGCTGTGGTCACCGGAGCCGGCGCGGGGCCGGCGGCCGCTGCAGCCGTGGCCAGGCCGGGAAACAGCGTCAGGCCGGCCGCCACGGCGAGAACCGCCCAGCGGCCTGACCTCCCGCCGGGCCCGGAACCCGGTCGTCGCGTGAACATGCTTCCCCCGTCTCGTCGAACCCCCGACCCGGACGGGCGGGAATCGCGCACGCCTCGACGGGGACGAGACATTGAAGCAGAACGATCACTCGCTCCGCGCACGAGTATTCGAGTGGCCCCGGACGGCGGTGGACGTCCGGGGCCCGGGGCCTCAGGGGCAGGGGGTTCAGAAGTCGAAGACCTCCCCGGCGGTGCGGACAAGGACGCAGTGGTTGCCGTAGGTGTGCCGGAAGGAGAGCGGGCGACCCCGGTAGGTGCCGGAGGCGGTGGCGGTGTAGGGGTCGTACTGGTCGGTGCAGACGCCCGGGTCGACATTGAGCCGGGCGAGGTGCCCGTTCACCGAGTCGACCAGGCGGCAGGCGGTGACCGGGTCGGGGTGGGTGGTGGCGGTGCCGCCGAAGGGCGGGCACTCGAGGGTGACGGTGCGGGGCGTTCCGCTGGAGGGGGTGTCACCGTGGGCGACGGTGAGGCGCAGACTTGTCCCCGGGGCGAGGACGGTGGTCGGGGAAGCCGTGCTGATGGGGCCGGCGATGCTCGCGAGGGCGGTGGTGAGCAGCGTGGTCGCGAGGAGGGCGAGGGCGCGGGTCGTCTTCACGTCCGGTGCAACGAGCCCTTCGGTGGCGGCGTCACGGCAGATCGCGGTACTGGCGTGGGAAGTCGGTGACGTCGACTTCCTGTGCGGTGAGGTCCTGGCCAGAAGGCACCGCGCGTCAGGTCACGCCAGGTCACGCCGGGGCGGCCGGTGAGCGGAAGGCGCGGCGGTAGTCGGTGGGCGTCACACCGACGCGGGCGGTGAAGTGGCGCCGCAGGTTGGTGGCGCTGCCCAGCCCGCTGCGCTCCCCGATCCGTTCCACCGGGAGGTCGGTGGCCTCCAGGAGGGACTGCGCGCGGGCCAGGCGCTGGTTCAGGAGCCACTGGAGCGGGGTGGTGCCGGTGGCGGCCTGGAGCCGGCGGAAGAAGGTCCGCGGGCTCATCCGCGCGCGGCGGGCCAACTCGTCGACGGTGATCGGGTGTTCGAGGTTCTCGGTGGCCCAGGAGAGCACCGGGGCGAGGCTGTCGTCGTCGGCGACCGGGAGCGCGAGGTCGACGAACTGGGCCTGTCCGCCGGGGCGGTGGGCGGGCACCACGAGTTTGCGGGCGAGCTGGTTGGCGACGTGGGCGCCGAGGTCGCGGCGGACGATGTGCAGGCACAGGTCCAGCCCTGCGGCGACACCGGCGCTGGTGAGCACCTGGCCCTCGTCGACGTACAGCACGCCGTCGTCCACGGTGACGGCCGGGTACCGGCGGGCGAGCTCGGCGGTGTGGGACCAGTGCGCGGTGGCCCGCCGTCCGTCCAGCAGGCCGGCGGCGGCGAGGGCGAACGCGCCCGTGCACAGGGACACCATGCGCGCGCCCGCCGCCGCGGCCCGGCGGAGTTCGGCCACCAGCGCGGGCGGGATCTCCCGCTCGCCGGTCACGCAGGCGTCCGGTACCGAGGTGACGACCACGGTGTCGGCGTCGGCCAGGGCGTCCCAGCCGTGCTGGGCGCGCAGGGAGAGGCCGAAGCCGCCCGGCGCGCGGGCCGGTGGGGGCGCGTCCGGGGTCTCGGCGCACAGGCGCAGCTCGTACCAGCGGTCGGCGAGGTCGGGCTGCGGGATGCCGAACACCGCGCAGGCCATGCCAAGTTCGTACATGTCCCAGAGCGGGATCTCGGCGTGGTCGACGACGGCGACGGCGACCGTGCCGGGCCGCGCGACCGTATCGGACGCGGAGACGGGGGCGGTCATCGGCTCCACCTCTCTGGCAGGAACAGTTCGACGAAGGGCAATCCTGCCACTGTTGGCGCTTCCCGGGCGCTGGAAACGTGGGTCCTGCCGATCAAGAACCGCGACACAACGGCATGAGCGGACAAGCACCGACGAACGCCCTGAACGGGAGACAACCCCATGACGCACGAACAGCCGCAAGAGGCACAGCACCCGGCACCGGCCACCGCCCCCGAACCCGTGACCGTCCTCGGCCTGGGCGCGATGGGCACCGCGCTGGCCGAGGCCTTCCTCGCCGCCGGACACCCGACCACCGTCTGGAACCGCACGCCGGGCAAGGCCGAAGCCCTGGTCGGGCGCGGCGCCGTCCCGGCCGCCTCCCCGGAGGCCGCGATCACGGCCGGCGGCCTGATCGTCGCCTGCGTGCTCGACTACGACGCGCTGTCCGCCGTGCTGTCGGGCCAGGAGGCGCTGTTGAGCGGCCGGACCCTGGTCAATCTGACCTCCGGCTCGCCCGAGCAGGCCCGCGCGTTCGCCGACCGGGCCGCCGGAATCGGCCTGGACTACCTGGACGGCGCGATCATGATCACCCCGCCCGGGATCGGCGGTCCGGACGCGACGGTGCTCTACAGCGGTGCCCCCGACGTCCTGGCCCGCCACCGGACCGCGCTCGCCGCCCTCGGCGAACCGGTCGACCTCGGCCCGGACGCGGGGATCGCCGGACTGTACGACACGGCGCTGCTCGGGCTGATGTGGTCCGCCCTCAGCGGCTGGCTGCACGGCGTCGCCCTGGTCGGCGCGGACGGCGTCCGCGCGGCCGAGTTCACCCCGGTCGCCACGCGGTGGCTGTCGGGTGCCGTCGCCGGCTTCGTCGGCCGGTACGCCGGACAGGCCGACGCCCGGACCTACCCGGGGGACGACGCCAGCCTGGACGTGCATCTGGCCGCGATGGAACACCTGCTGCACGCGAGCCGGGCCCGTGGGGTCGACACGACGCTGCCGGAGGTCTTCGCCGACCAGGTCCGCCGGGCTGTCGCCGCCGGACACGGTGGCGACAGCTACGCGCGGCTGATCGAGGTGATCGCCAAGTGAGTGCTCCGTCCGGTGTCCGTGGTGTCGGCGCCGGTTCGCGCACAGGGGCTTCCCCCTCCCCCTCCCCCACCCCCGCCGCCTCCACCACCACCTACGCCGCCTCCACCTCTGCCCTCACCCTCGCCCTCGCGCCTGACTCGCCGTCCGCTGCCGAATGGGCAGCGCTGGTCGTGGACGCCGCCGAGGTGACCACGACCGTCCTGGAACGGGCGGCGGACGCCGACTGGTCGCGCCGCCCCGAGGGGAGCGACTGGACCGCCCGGGCCACCCTGGACCACCTCGCTCTGGGCGTGCTCGGCTACGCGGGCCTGCTGACCGCGCGGCCCACCGATCGGTACATCACCCTCTTCGGCTCACTGGACCCGGCCGCTCCGATCTCCCACTGCCTGGAGGGACTGCGGATCGCCGCCGAACTGCTGGCGGCAACCGTCCGCACAGCACCGCCGGAGGCCCGCGCCTGGCACCCCTGGGGCCACTCGGACGGTCCGGGCTTCGCCGCGATGGGCATCGTGGAACTGCTGGTCCACGGGTGGGACCTGGCCGGGGTGTTCCAGCTCGACCGGTCGGCGCCGGACCGTCTCGCCGGCCCGGCGGTGGCCCGGCTCTTCCCGGAGGCCCCGCCCGGACACGGTGGCACGGACACCCTGCTCTGGTGCACCGGCCGCACCGCACTGCCGCACCTCCCCCGCCGCCCGGCGGGGGAATGGCGGTGGGACGGTCGCGTGCGCTGAGTACCGGACGCCACCGCACCGACGGACGGCACACGCGGCGCAGGACGGCGGCCGCCGTGCACCACAACACCCGCAGGAGCGAGGAACGAAGGCGGCGCCACAGCTCGACACCCCGACCCGGGCCGGGGACAGCAACAGGACGGCGGACAACGACATGACAGGCGAAGTACTCGACCACGGGGCCTCGATCCCGGGGCCGCCCCACCGGCTGCCCCACGTCCCACAGCCTGCCGTTTCGGCGCCCCTGCCCGCTTGTACCGATCGGCACCTTTCTGCTGCGTCCGACGCACCGGTGCCCCCTGCCGATCGGCAGGGGGCACCGGTGAGAGCCAACACTCCGGGCGCAGCGGCGCCGCACTTACCCCGCGTTGGCGCCGGAGTTGCCGTCGCCACTGTTGACCTGGCGGCGCTGGGCCTTCTGGTAGCTCCGCACCATCCGGCCCGCACCGACGGTGGCCGCCGCCACGACGCGCGTCCAGCGCGGGCCCCCGCGGTCGGCCCACACCACGCACACACAGCCCCCGATGACGAGCGCCAGTACGCCGATCAGCACTGCACCGATCATGTCGCCCACCCCTAAGTCCTTCGTTCTCGTACGGCTGGAAGCATAGTCCCAGGTCGGGCGCCGGTTCAGCAGCCCGGCGCGCGGATCGGGCAGGCCGGACGGGACGGGCACGCCGACGACGCGGGAGCGGACCGACGCGCGGATTGCCTGCGCGCGCCGGACCGGGCGGGCCGCACGACGACCGGCCCGGCACCGGAAGGGCCGTCCGGGAAGAACAGAGCTGCCCTTCCGGGCACCGCTCACTCCCCGGACGAGTCCGACGGCGACGAGGCCGACGGGGAGTCCGACGGCGACAAGGCCGGCGGGGAGGCGGGCGCAGCGGCGCGGATCAGCTGGCGCAGGGCCCCGTAGTACACCTCGTGGTCGGTCACCACGGGCACGATCTCGGCGATCCCGCCGCTCAGCACGGGGAAGTCCTCCGGGTCGAGTGCGGCCAGTGCGGCACGCGTCACGGCCCGGGTGGCGGCGGGGTCGCGGTGGTCGACGAAGCTCGCGCTGCCGAGGGTGAGCAGGTACATCCGCCGGTAGGCGGTGATCGCCTCCTCGGCGGTCATCCCGGCCGCGATGCTGTCGGCGAGCTGCGGTTCGACGAGCCGGGCGAGCAGGTTCCGGCCCATCCAGGGGCGGCTGCCGCGCAGGGCGACGAGCCCGGGGTGGGCGGTGAGCAGCCGGTACAGGGCGGCGAACCGGCTCTCGGTGGCGTCGGCCCAGGGGGTGCCGGGCGCGATGTCCGGGAGCCGTTCGGCGAGGTGGTCGGTGACCAGGTCGAGCAGGCCCGCCAGGTCGGTGCAGCGGCGCTGGAGCGAGGCGACGGAGATGTCCAGCCGCGCCGCGAGGGTGCGGAAGCTGAGGGCGGCCGGGCCCTGGTCGTCGACGACGGACAGGGCGGCGACCGCGATGCGTTCGGGTGTGGCGCGGTCGAGGGAGGCGGATTGCCGGGGCATGCGGCACAGCGTACGGTACGCCGTACCGGAAGACGGACCCGTGGAGGCGGCACCATGCGACAGCAGCTCGGCTACGACGACATCAAGGCGGCGACGGAGCGGATCGCCGGCCACGTCCGGCCGGTGGCCGTCGCGCCCGCCGAGGGCCCCGGGGCCACGGGGCTCACCGGGAGCACCGGAATCACCAGGAGCACCGGGAGCACCGGGAGCACCGAGGGTGCCGAGCTGTGGCTGGCGCTGGAGTACCTCCAGCACACCGGGTCGTTCAAGGCGCGCGGCGCGCAGAACTTCCTCCGGGCCCACCGCGAGGCCGGGACCCTGCCTGACGCGGGAGTCACCATCGCCTCCGGCGGCAACGCCGGGATGGCGTGCGCGTGGGCGGCACTCCGGCAGGGGGTGCGGGCGACCGTGTTCCTGCCCGCCAACGCGCCGCAGGTGAAGATCGCCCGGCTGCGCTCGTACGGGGCGGACGTCCGGCTGGTCGGCACGGAGTACGCCGAGGCGCTGGCGGCCTGCGAGGAGTTCGCCGCGACCAGCGGCGCGCTGGCGAGCCACGCCTACGACCATCCGCTGATCGCAGCGGGCGCCGGCACCCTGCTGGAGGAGATCCACGCGCAGGTGCCCGGCCTGGACACCGTGCTGGTCGCGGTCGGTGGCGGCGGGCTGTTCGCGGGAGTCGCGACCGCCGCCCGGCAGCACGGGATCCGCGCGGTGGCGGTCGAGCCGGAGGGCTCCCGCGCGCTGCACGCCGCCCTCGCGGCGGGCCGGCCCGTGGACGTCACCGTCGACTCGGTCGCCGGTGACTCGCTCGGCGCCCGCCGGGCCACCGCCCTGGCCGTGGACGCCGCCCGCCCGGAGGCGGGCGGCACCGGCGCCCTTTCGGTGCTCGTGCCGGACGAGGCCATCGTCCGGGCCCGCCGGGAGCTCTGGGAGGACCGCCGGATCCTGGTCGAGCACGGCGCCGCCACCGCCCTCGCCGCCCTGCTCACCGACGACGGCGGGCCCGATGACGGCAGCACCGGCACCACCTACGGCTACCGCCCCGCCGACGGCGAGAAGGTCTGCGTCGTCCTGTGCGGCGCCAACACCGACCCGGCCGCGGTCTAGGTGCTCCGACCCACGAGGCAGGGGACGCGGCCGGCGGGGCCGGCGGGTGGCGTTCCCGCTCGCTGCGGCAGGCCCTGACCCGGGCCCGTCCGTCGAGCGGGGCACGGTCGGAGCATTCGGCCCTGCCGCTGGTACGCGGCCGACCTCGCCGACCCCCCGACCTCCCCGGCCCCCGGCCCCCGGCCGCAGGCCCGCCGACCCGCAGGCCCGGGGGCGTTCGCTCCCGGGCAGCGCGGCCCCGGCACGGGCCCGGGAGACACCTCCTACTCCCCCGCCCCACCCCCCAGCCGGTCCCCCAGCGCCGTCCGCCGGTACAGCACCTGCCGCCCGTCCCGGGCCCGGGCGACCAGGCCGTTGGCGTGCAGCACCCGCAGGTGCTGCGAGACGGCGCTCGGCGTCACCCGCAGCCGGCGCGCGAGTTCGACGGTGGCCAGCGGCTCGTCCAGCATGGTGAGCAGCCGGGCCTTGGCCGCGCCCACCAGTGCGGTGAGCGCCCGGGGCTCGACGACGGGCGGGCGGGACCAGAGGGTCGCCACGCCCCGGCACGGGTACGCCAGCGTGGGCGCGCCGTCCGGACTGAGCGGTGGCGCCGGCTTGTGGGCGAACACGGACGGCAGGAGCAGCAACCCCCGCCCCGAGGCCAGGACATGGTGCCGGCCGATCATGTCGGCGATGTGCAGCACCCCCCGGTTCCAGCGCAGGGAGGGGTGCATGTCGGCGAAGAGCAGGCGGGCACCGCCGAGGGCGAGCCGGCGCGCGCGGTAGGTCATGTCGGCCTCCAGCAGCATCCGCATCCCCGGCCACTCCGGTCGCACCGCGATCTCCCAGTAGCGCCGCAGGAGTTCGCACAGCTCGTCGCGCAGCCGGCGGACGGCCGCGTCGCCGGAGCCGGCGCGGTCGAGGGCGGTGCGCAGGGGCTCGGGCGGCGGATCGGGGAGGTGGGTGTCCAGCAGGTCGCGCCGGACCACCGCCGGCGCGGTGCGGCGGACGACGGCCAGCTCCTCCTCGAACGACGGCGCGAAGCTCGCCGGAGGGGGAGTGAGGAAGTCCGGCACCGTCCGCCGTGAGGCGACCAGGGAGAGCAGCAACCCGCTGTCGAAACCGTCGAGTTCACCGATCGACCGGAGGACGGACCGCCGCCAGGGCAGGTGCAGCGCCGACAGGCCCGGTTCGCGCAGGACGCGCAGGCTGAGCACGGTCTCGTTCAGCGACGAGAGGGCGAACCGGGTGTCCGCGAGGTCCTCGACGCCCAGCTCGAAGGTGATGACCATGAAGCGCCACGCTACATCGATTGGCAACGGCGCGCCGCCGGGCCAACCTCCGGGTATGACTCGCCGCCTGCTCCTGCTGCTCACCGTCACCTGCGCCGTCGGCGTGGGAACGATCTACTTCCCGCAGGCGATCACCCCGCTGATCGCCGCCGGCCTGGACACGTCCGAGAGTTCCGCCGCACTGGCGGTGACGTTCACTCAGATCGGTTACTCCATCGGCATCTTCCTCATCGTGCCGCTCGGCGACCGAATACCCAACCGCCGACTGCTGACCACCCTGCTCGGACTCACCGGCGTCGAACTGCTCGCGGCCGGCTGCGCGCCCACCCTGCCGGTACTGCTGGCGGCGAGCGTCGCCGTCGGGACCACCACGGTGGCCGCCCAGGTGGTGTCGCCGATGGCGGCCGGGCTGGTGCCGGCCGACCGGCGCGGGGCCGTGATGGGCACCCTGCTGAGCGGGGCCACCGGCGGCATGCTGCTGGCGCGGACGTTCAGCGGCACGCTCGGCGAGTACCTGGGCTGGCGCGCCCCCTACCTGGCGGCGGGGGTGCTGACGCTGGTGCTCGCGGCCGTCCTGACCCGCGCCCTGCCGGACGTCACCGCCGTCGCCCCGGCCGTCCGGCCGTCGTACGGGTCGCTGCTGGTCGAGCCGCTCCGACTGCTGCGCGACGAACCCGAGTTGCGCCGATCGGGCTTCTACCAGGCCATGGTCTTCGGCGGGTTCTGCGCCGTCTGGACCTGCCTGCCGCTGCTGCTCACCGGGCCCGAGTACGGGTTCGGCGCGCAGACGGTCGGGCTTGTCGCACTGGTCGGGGCGGCGACGATGGTCTGCACGCCGTTCGCCGGACGGCTGGTGGACCGCCGGGGCGCCGACCCCGTGAACCTGGCCGGACTGCTCGGCGCCCTCGCCTCGGCGGCGGTCCTGGCAGCCGGGGGCGGGGGCGGCGCGGCGGGGCTGGCCGTCCTGGTGGGCGGCACGCTGCTGCTGGACGTCTCGATGCAGTCCGGCATGATCGCCAACAAGACCCGGGTGTACGAGCTCCGGGCCGACGCCCGCAGCCGGCTCAACACCGCCTACATGACGTTCGGGTACCTCGGCGGCAGCGTCGGCTCGTGGCTCGGACTGCGCGCCCACGCCCTGGCGGGCTGGCCGGGCGTCTGCACCCTCCTCGCCCTGCTCACCGCCCTCGCCCTGAGCCGCCACCTGTTCGAGGCGCGCCGCCGCCGCACCGCGGCGCCGGCTGTCCGCGACCACCTTCCGGAGCGGCCGCGCGAGGACGACCGGCGGGACGGCCGAACCAGGGAACAGCGGACCGAACAACCGACCCGGCAGCGGGCCGGGCGCGAGCACGAGCCCACCCCGTAGCCCCCGCGGCACACCCCGCAGCCGGCACCCCTCCCCGGAGCGGCCGATCCGGAGCACACGGTTCTCCTGTCGTTCGAGCCACCGGCCCGTTAAGGTCGCGTTCATGACAATAACCCCGGGGCGACCGCTCCCGAGGAAGCCCCGCTAGCATTCGCCCCGCAGAGCACAGACGCGCACACCCCGACAGACGCGCACGCCCCAGACGCGCACACCCCGCCCACCCCGACCGGAGGTCGCCCGTGGCCCGGCTCTACGTCCGCAACGGCATCAACCCCGACGACCCGGAGGCGCCCGTGGTGGCGCTGCTCGTCGATCCGGACGGCCCGCCCGGCGAGCGCGCCGTCGCCAAGCTGAGCTGGTACGGACACGAGGGGGACGGCGCCTTCTTCCTCCTCCCCACCGACGGCTGGGCGGAGCACGCCCTGGACGGGGACCGCCTGACCGTCGCGGTGGCCGCGTACCCGTTCACGCTGGAGCAGATCGGCGCGGACCCGGCGGCGTTCCCGGAGCGCTCGCCCGCCGCCCCCGACGCGGCCCTGGTCCTGCACGCGGAAGCGGAGGTCGACCCGGCACTGTACGCCCGGGCCGGCACCGCCACGGCCGTGTTCAACGCCCACCCCGGGATCGCCCTCGAGCAGGTGATCGCCGGCGAGGACGCCTGGCCGGTCGTCCTCGCCCCGCCCCCGCCCGCCGAGGACTGAGCCCGGCAGCCCGGGGCCCGAGATCGGGAGAAGGAAGCGGCCGCCGGTCGGCCGTACGGCCGGCCGGATCCGGGTCCAGCTCACCGGCAGGGCCGCCGACCGGCTCCGGAACGAGATGCCCGAGTGGGCCGATGCCGCCCCGGCCCGTCGACGGGACGGACGTCCACCGTCGACGGGCCGGGGCCGGGCTCGCGTTCGATCTCAGCCAGGACCGACCCGGCCAGAACCGGTCCGGCCTACGCCCCGCTGTGCCGGAGCATGTCCTCCCGCTCCACCACCTTGACCCGCTCCCGCCCCTCGGCCTCGCCCAACGCACGCTCGTGGGCGTCGAGTTCGTACCAGCCCTGCCAGGTGGTGAACCGCACCCCGCGCTCCCGCAGGTACGCCGGGACCGCCTCCGGGTCGGGCTCGACGGCACCCGGCAGCCTGCCCTCGGCCTGGTCGGCGAGCAGGCAGGCCACGGTCTCGTTGGCGTCACCCTTGGTGTGACCGATCAGACCGACCGGCCCGCGCTTGATCCAGCCGGTCACGTACACCGCGTCCTGGTGCGAGCCGTCGGCGGCGAGCACCCGGCCGGCCGCGTTCGGCACCGTGCCGGAGACCGGGTCGAACGGCAGCTTGGGCAGCTCGTCGGAGTAGTAGCCGATCGCCCGGTAGATCGAGCGGACGTCCCAGTCGGTGAACTCGCCGGTGCCGCGGACGTTGCCGGTGCCGTCGAGCTCGGTGCGCTCGGTGCGCAGCCCGGCGACCTTGCCGTCCTCGCCGAGCACCTCGACCGGAGACTCGAAGAAGTGCAGGTAGAGGCGGTGCGGGCGGTCGCCGACGTCCCGGATCGCCCAGTTCTCGATGGTCGAGGCGACCATGTCGACGTGCTTGGCGGCGCGCCGCTCGGCGATCGAGCCCTCGTCGTAGTCGATGTCCTCGGGGGCGACGATGACCTCGATGTTGGGCGAGTGGTCGAGCTCGCGCAGCTCCATCGGGCTGAACTTCGCCTGGGCGGGGCCGCGGCGGGCGAAGACGTGCACCTCCTGGGCCCGGTTGCGCTTGAGGCCGTCGTACACGTTCGGCGGGATCTCGGTGGGCAGCAGCTCGTCGGCGGTCTTGGCGAGGATGCGGGCCACGTCCAGGGCGACGTTGCCGGCGCCGAGCACGGCGACCTTCTCGGCCTCCAGCGGCCAGGTGCGCGGCACGTCGGGGTGGCCGTCGTACCAGGAGACGAAGTCGGCGGCACCGTAGGAGCCGTCGAGACCGACACCGGGGATGTCGAGCGCGCGGTCGGCCATCGCGCCGGTGGAGAAGACCACGGCGTCGTAGAACCGGTGCAGGTCGTCCAGGGCGAGGTCACCGGGGTAGTCGACGTTGCCGAACAGCCGGACCTCCGGCTTGTCGAGCACCTTGTGGAGGGCGGTGACGATGCCCTTGATCCGCGGGTGGTCGGGCGCCACGCCGTACCGGATCAGACCGAACGGCGCGGGCATCCGCTCGAAGAGGTCGATGGAGACCCCGGGCTGCTGGGCGGCGTCGGACTTCAGCAGGGCATCGGCGGCGTATATGCCGGCGGGGCCGGCGCCGACGATCGCGACGCGGATCGGGCGGGTCATCTCGGGGCGATCCTCCGGACGGGGACGGACAGGACTGGATGGGGCGGCACAGCGGGCGGAACGGCACAGCGGCGGAACGGCAAGGCACGGAACGGCACAGCACCGAACGGAACAGCACGGAGCAGGACCGTGCCCGGTCGAGCAGCACGGTGCCCGGTGGGGCGGACGGACGAGAGTTCCCCACGTCCACCCAACCCCGCCGGACCTTGCCACTGTAGGCGGTGTGGATCTATGGGCCCATAGAGCGAACCTATGGCCGATCCGGGAACAAGGACGAGGCCCCGCCCGCACCCGGACCCGACCGCCCCGGGGATCCGCGCGGTACGGACAAGGTCCAAAAACCGACGCCCCGACCCCGCCGCCGTGCCCTAGCCTTTTCCCGCACCACCCATAAGGTCTAGACCACGGAGTGGGGAATCATGAATTCGCTTGTGGGGAAAGCCCGGTGGACCGGCGCTCTGGCCGTGGCCGCGGCACTGCTGCTGACCGGGACCGGCATCGGGGCGGCCGCCGCCGAGCCCGCTCCGGGCCCGGCGAACGGCACCGCGGTCGGCTGGCGGGCACTCGGGCTCGCCGTCAGCCCCGAGGGGGCCAGGGCGTACGTCGTGGCGGCGGACCGGTCCGGCAGCCGGACCCCGGTCGTCCTGCGGACGGTCGACCTCCGCAGCGGGGCGGTCGTCGCCGAGCTGCCGCTGGCCGAGGACGGCGACGCCGGAAAGCCCGTGGTGAGCCAGGACGGCCGACGGCTCTACCTGGTGGTCGCGGACCGGCTGGTGACCGTGGACACGGTGGCGGGCACCGTACTCTCCCGCACCCCCGCCCCCGAGCAGGAGCGCCCGGCCGGCTGGACGCCCGGCGCGCTGACCGGCCTCGCCGTGAGTCCGGACGGGTCCAGGGTCTACGCCGGACAGAACGGCCCGGCCGGCGACGGCCAGGGCGTCCGCCCCGGCCGGGTGCTGGTGTTCGGCACCGGCCCGGGCGCCTTCACCGGGTCCCTGCCGCTGCGCGGGTACGGCGTGGGCGGGTTCGCGCTCCAGGCGGGCGGCGCCACCGGGTACGTCGCCACCGACCTCGGCGTCGAGCACCTCGACACCACCACGGCGGTGCCGACCCCGCTGGCCCCCGTCGAGCGGCTCGGCGCCACCGGGGAGCTGGCCGCCTCGCCCGACGGCCTGCGGGTGTACGCGCTGGGCATCCAGGCCTCCGCCGGGACGGGCTACGCCATCAGCACCGCGACCAACACCGCCCGGCCGGTCTTCACCTTCGCCACCGCTCCGGCCGACCTCCACTACGTGGCGGTGAGCCCGGACGGCGGGCGGCTCTACCTCCTCAAGGACAGCTGGACGCCGCAGGCCTCGGTGCTCGCCTACAGCACCGCGACCGACACCGCCGTGCCGGGCGAGACGCTCACCGGCTTCGGCCTGGACGGCGTCTCGGCCGCGGCGGTCGTCCCCGGCGCGCACACGCTCCTCGTGGCCGGGACCCGCGGCCAGGGCTCCTACCTGCGGACCGTCGCACTCTGACCCTCCCCGCACCGGCACCTCCCCCGGCACCTCCCCGCACCCGCACCTCCCCCGGCGCTCCCCGCACCGATGCCGCCCCCTCCGGCCCGAACCCGGCCGGAGGGGGGGGCGCACCCCACCCGTCACCTCTCACCTCGCACCTCTCACCGAACCTCCACAGCACCCACGGAAGGGCGTCGTCACCCCCTCCGGCCGAGGTCGCGTCAACCGGTCAATGCCGGACGCCACTTGCCCGATCGAGCAGCGGCAGCCACCCGAAGAGGCACCGGGGACCCGTCCCGCCGACGCGCCCGACCGACCGCCCGTGACCCGACCGGGCGCCGGTTCCCGCGCAGGTCAGGCCCGGTCGTCCACCGACCGCCGGAGTGCCGATCGGGGCTGCCGGGACGAGGGTTGACACCGGAAGTTGGTCTAGTCCACCGTAGGGGAACACGCGTTTGACGAGGCCGGAACAGCCGTCGGCACTCCTTGTCGGACGAGCAATCCACCCTCATCCCACGCCCCGTCAGGGCCGCGGCCGCCCTCCGCCGCCGCCCGGCCCTGCCCCGCGCCCCTTCCCGCCACCACCGCCTCCGGAACCACCTTCACCGTTCTCCCCACCGCTCACCCGGCCGTGCCCATCAGCCGTTCCCGATGCCCGCCCCGCTGCCGCCGCCCCCTGCCGCCCGCTCCCCCGCGACCGCTCTCCCGTCACCCCGGGCACACGACGCTCTCGGCACACACGACCACCACCGATCCCACGCCCCGACCCGACCTTGGAGTGCCGTGATGCCGAAGCCCGACGGGTACCTGTATCGAGCCGCTTCGGAGCGCCCGTACTTCAGCAACGACGGCGAGGCCTACCTCGCTGCCACCGCGCTGAGGGACATCCAGAAGCAGCGCCCGTTGCGCGTACTGTCGGAGGAGCAGTTCGCCTTCTGGCAGACGTACGGCTACGTGATCGTGCCGGAGGCGATCGCCCCCGAGGCCGCGCGCAGGCTGCTCGACTTCGCCTGGTCGTTCCAGGGCCTCGACCCCGAGCGGCCCGAAACCTGGTACGAGGAACGGGACTTCCGGGACGAACTGGACCAGCACCTGCACATCTACGGCTTCGTCGAGGCCTACCAGCACCAGCTCATGTGGGACAGCCGGCAGGCCCGCCGGGTCTACGACGCCTTCGTCGACGTCTGGGACTGCGAGGAGCTCTGGGTCACCCTCGACCGGCTCAACCTCAACCCGCCGAACGTCAGGAACCGCGACCGCGCGCTGATCGAGCCCACCGACGAGGGCTTCGACATCGAGCTGCACTGGGACGTCGACTCCACCGCCGGGATGCTCCCCCAGCGCGTGCAGGGCATCATCGCCCTCAACGACACCGCACCGGACCTCGGCGGTTTCCAGTGCAATCCCGAGCTGTTCCGCCGGTTCAACACCTGGCAGGCCACCCAGCCCGCCGACCGCGACCCGATCCGTCCGGCCGTCGACCGTGCCGACTTCCCGGTCGTCCGGCCCGAGTTGAAGGCCGGTGACCTGCTGATCTGGAACGGCATGCTGGCGCACGGCGTGGCCGCCAACACCTCGGCGGACGGCGTGCGCTCCGTGCAGTACCTGTCGATGATGCCCGCACTGGAGGAGCACACCGAGCTCCGCGACTCGCGTATCGGCTCCTGGCGCGACCGCTCCACCCCCACCTGGAACCGCACCCTGGTCGGCGACCACCGCGAGCACGAATCGCTGCGCTACGGCGCGGCCGAACTCACCGGCCTCGGGGCCAGGCTGCTCGGCCTGGAGCCGTGGCACCCGGCCGACGCCGAAGCCGCCCCCGGTACCGACGGCAACCCCGACGCCGAAGGCACCCCCGGCACCGGCGCGCAGGCACCGGTGGCCGGCGACACCCCCGGCCCCGAGGGCATCCCCGCGCCCAGGAAGGGCGAGGCATGACCGTGGACCTCGCCGCACCCGGCATCTGCCTCGCCCTGCCCACCAACCGGGCCTGCGCCGCCGCCATCGCCGACGTCGGCGCCGAAGCCGCCTGGGCCGCCCGTGAGTTCGGCGTCCGGGTGCATCTGCTGATCCTCGACTCGGCGGACGCCGCGACCCGCGCCGAGCACGAGAAGGCCGTCGCCGACCTCCCCGCCGTCCAGGGGGTCCTGGTCCACCACCTCGACGAGGAGCAGCAGCGGGCCTTCCTGCGGTCCGCGATCGACCGGGCCCTCGCCGCGACACCGGCCCTGGCCGCGGCGGCCGGTGCCGACCGGCTGCTCGAGCTGATGCTGCCGGACACCGTCTCCTACGGCGCCTGCACCAACCGGGCTTTCCTGTTCGCCGCCGCGCTGGGCTGCTCCTCGCTGCACCGCCGCGACTCCGACAGCACCTACCAGGAGCTGGACGGCGAACCGGTGTTCCCGATCCACCACGAGCTGCGCTCGATCGGCCGGCGTGCCGCCGACGCCGCGCCCGGCGTCACCCACCACACCCTCGACCCGGTGCACGCGGAGAAGCCGGTCGCCCTGGTCGGCAGCTCCTTCATCGGCGAACTCTCGGTCGACCTCGGGGAGATCCGCTCCCTCGACCCGGCGGTCTACGAGGAGGTCGTGGGCCTGTGGGCGGCCACCGGCTCCACCGTCGAGCAGCGGCGCGAGCTGGTCGCGGACTCGTTCGTCGGCAACGGCACCGACCCGTTCACCCACGACCGTGCCGTGCTCGACCTGCCCGACATCTGGCGGATCGACATGTGCAACATCGCGCTGGACCGCGAGTTGTACGAGCGGGTGCCGCTGCCGCCGGCGACCGACACCATCGGCAGCGACTACTTCCTGCACCACCTGGTGCTCGACGCGGGGCTGCCCGGCGTCACCCACAACCGCAACATCGTCAACCACTACACCTCGGAGCGCCGCACCGACGCCGGGTTCCTCGCCTACCAGCTGCGGTTCACCAAGTTCCTGCTGTCGATGCTGTACCTCCACCCGGTGTACGACGCGCTGGAGGCGGCCGGCGGGGCGCTGCTCGACGAGCACCACCACGTGCGGCCCGGGGCGGTGGCAGGGTTCGCCCGCCGCGCCGCGGCCGAGGACCGGGCGGAGAACCACCGGCGGCTGGCCGTGCTCGACCGCGCCTACCGCGGGCTGGGCGGGCGCTACGCCGACTTCGCCGACCGTCTGCTGCCGCGGCGGGAACGCCTGCTGGACGAGGCGCAGGCCGACATCGAGGCGTTCGCCCTGCTCGTCGACGCGTGGGGCCCGCTGGTGGCCGCCGCCCGCACCGTCCCGCCGACGCCGTCGGGCGCCGACCTCCTCGCGCCCGCACCGGCGGCGGCACCGGCACCGGCACCGGCAGCGGCATCCACGCCCTCGAGCGCGCCCGCGCCCACGAACACCCCCGGAAGACCCGAGCGACCCACCACCGGCCGGAGCACCGCCCATGCCTGACCACGGACGCCTGCGCACCGCCCTGGCCGCCGCCGAGGACGACCGGATCATCTACGACCTCGACGGCATCGAGTCCCAGTACGACGCCCTGCTGCGCGAACTGCCCGGCGTCGACGTCCGGTTCGCCATGAAGGCCTGCCCGGTGGACGAGGTGCTCGACTGCCTGGCCGCCCGGGGTTCCGGATTCGACGCGGCCGGACCGCAGGAGATCGTCCAGGCGCTGCGCACCGGCGTGCCGGTGGAGCGGATCCACTACGGCAACACCGTCAAGTCCGACGAGCAGATCGCCGAGGCGTACCGGCTCGGTGTGCGCGACTTCGCCACCGACAGCCTGGCCGACGTCCTCGCGATCGCCGAACACGCGCCGGGGGCACGGGTCTTCTGCCGTCTCGCCACCACCGGCGCGGGGGCGCTCTGGGGCCTGAGCCGGAAGTTCGGCTGCTCGCCGGCGGACGCCCTGCGGGTCCTGGACGCGGCCCGGGACGCCGGACTGGTCCCGGCCGGGCTCTCGGTGCACGTCGGCTCCCAGCAGCTCACCTCCGAGGCCTGGCAGCAGGCCCTGGAGACGATCGCCTCGGTGGTCGAGGAGGCCAACCGGCGCGGCATCCTGCTGGACCACGTCAACCTCGGCGGCGGCCTGCCCGCCCTCGGCGTACTCGACCGGCGCGGGGAGCCGCTCGACCCGCCGGTCGACAAGATGTTCGCGGTGATCCGGGAGGGCATGCAGCGGCTGCGCGAGGTCTCCGCGGCGCCGCTCGGCTTCCTGCTGGAGCCGGGCCGGCACCTGGTCGCCGACCACGGCGCGATCCGGGCCCGCATCACGCGCCTGACGGATCGTCAGCAGCTGGACGGTGAACGGGCGTACTGGCTCTACCTGAGCTGCGGAAAGTTCAACGGGCTGTACGAGATGGACGAGTTGCGCTACCGGCTGGAGTTCCCCACCCACCCGGACGCCGTGACCGTACCCGCCGTGATCGCCGGTCCCACCTGCGACAGCGACGACGCCTACGCCGACGAAGGGGCCGGTGTGCCCGTCCCCCGGGACGCCGCCTCGGGCGACCCGGTGTGGATCCTCTCCTGCGGCGCCTACGCCACCGCCTACACCACGCGGGGCTTCAACGGCTTCCCCCCGCTGCCCTACAGCTGCGTCCGGGCGGACCGCCCGGACGGCGCGCCCCGCCCCGAGGGAGTACCGCAGTAATGTCCGCGCACCCGGCCGCCCGACCCGGCACCGGCCGCCTCCTCACCGACCGGCCCGCCGCCGACCGCCTCCTTACCGACCGGCCCGCCAGCGACCGGCCCGCCACCGACCGGCCCGCGAGCGACAGCGGCACCGCCGCCCGGCTCCCGGGCGGCAGTGTGGGCCTCGACGACGAACTCCTGGTCCGCCCGCTCGCCGAGCACGACTGGGCCGAGGTGGTGCCGCTGGAGGCCCGCGCCTACGGCGAGAGCGGGCTCTCCGAGGGCGGGGAGGCCCTGCGCTCGCGCCACCGGGCCGCCCCCGACTACTGCTTCGCGATCGAGCACGAGGGCGAGTTCGGCGGCTACCTGCTCGCCCTGCCCTACCCGCTCGGCCACTGCCCCGACCTCAGCCGCGCGGAGTCCCCGGCTCCCGCCGACTCCACCAACCTGCACGCCCACGACCTGGTCGTGACCGAGCGGCTGCGCGGGCGAGGACTGGCCCCGCGCCTGCTCACCTTCCTCGCCGACACGGCCCGGGAGCGCGGCCACACCACCATCTCGCTGGTCGCCGTCCGCGGCAGTGAGGTGCTCTGGGCCCCCCTCGGCTACCTCCCCCGCCCCGAGGTGCGGCTCCCCGCGAGCTACGGCGACCGGGCCGTCTACATGGCGATGCCCCTCCACCCCTAGCCGTTCCCCTCCACCCCGGCACCGTTCCCCCGCCCTCCCCCCAGTGACGAACTCCCCGAGTGACGAACTCCCCCACCCAAGAATCGGACTGATGCACATGCTCCGCGTGCGCGACGACTTCCTGCGGGCGCACCTGGCCATCGCAGCGCTGTTCTGTTTCCTCGGCTTCCAGTACGCGACCTGGGTGTCCCGGCTGCCCGCCCTGAAGGCCGACTTCGAGCTCAGCGACGGGCAGATCGGCCTGCTGCTGATGGCCTCCGGGATCGGCGCGGCCGCCTCCTTCCCGCTCGTGGCCACGATGATGAAGCGGTACGGCTCCCGCACCCTCGCCACGGTCTCCGCGATCGTCCTCGGCCTGGTCCTGGGCGGCTTCGCGCTCGCCCCGAACTTCGCCGTCCTGCTGCTGGTGGCGGCCCTGGACGGCGTCGCGGTCGGCTTCCTGAACGTCGCGATGAACGCCCAGGGCGCCGCGCTGGAGGTCCGCTTCGGGCGCACCGCGATGTCCAGGCTGCACGCCACCTTCAGTGCCGGCCTGGGCCTGGCCGCCCTGCTCGCCTCCGGCGTGAACATCGTCACCACCACGCTGTCGGCGCACTTCGCGATCGCGGTCGCCGTGCTCGCCCTGCTGCTCCTGCTGGCGGGGACCGGCATGCTGGCGGACGAGCCGCAGTCGGCCGAGGCCGACCGGACGGCCGACCGGGAGAGCGCGGAAGCGGCCTCCGGAGCCGCCGAGGCGACGCCGCCGAAGCGCCGCGGAATCCCGCTCCCCTCCCGGATCACCATCTGGATGGGCGTCGCGATGGTCTTCGGCACCATCACCGAGGGCGCCATGAACGACTGGTCCGCCCTCTACCTGAAGAACGTCGTGCACGCCTCGCCGCAGCTGGCCCCCCTGGGCATCGCCGTCATCTCGGTGATGATGGTCGTCGCCCGGCTGTTCGCCGACGGCTGGCGCACCCGCTTCGGGGACGGCCCGATCGTCCGGGTCGGCAGCACCGTGGCCGGGCTCGGCCTGGCGCTCGCCCTGCTGGTCGGCGGTGTCGTGCCGGCCCTGATCGGCTTCGCCTGCGTCGGTCTGGGCATCGCCGCCGTCACGCCCTGCGTCTACGTCGCCGCCGCCCGGCAGGGGTCCGACGCCCTGGCCCTGGTCGCCGCCACCGGCACCACCGGGCTGCTCGCCGGCCCGGCCGTGATCGGCTTCGTCGCCAATGCCACCGGCCTGGCCTGGGGCATGGGTGTGGTCGCGGCCTCGGCGCTGGTCGTCGCGCTCTGCTCCACCCGGATCGCCTGGCCCACCCTCGACGCGGCCCAGGCCCCCGGCACCTCCGACCCGGTCCTCCGCGAAGCCTGAGCGACCACCCCGGCCCCGGCCACCGACACCCGGGGCCGGGCCCGGCCCGGAGTGCGGCCCGGAGTACGGCCCGGTGTGCGGCCCGGTGTGCGGCCCGGCATGCGGACCGCCGCAAAACCCTTCGCCCACCCGCCGCCCCGCGAACTACGCTCGCGGGATGACCACCCGCACCTTCCGCATCACCGTCCGCGGCGTCTTCGACGGCCTCACCCCCGAACAGCACGCCGAGCTGCAGTCCAGGGCCGCCGAGCACGACATCCTGTACGCCGCCTTCACCCCCGAGGGCCACCTCAGCTACGACCTGACCGCCCGCGCCGTCTTCACGTTCCGCTACCAGGACACCGGCGAGGCCGAGGAGGACATCCTCGAGGCCACCGAGCGCGCGGAGCGGTCAGCGCGCGCCTGGCTCGACGAACGCGGGTACGGCCACAAGAACCTCCGTTCCCAGGCCGAGGACCTCTCCCAGGCCCCGCTCGGAAAGCGACAGCGCCGGGCGGCCGCCAAGGACCTCTGACGCCCCCCACGCCCGCGCCCGGCATCCCCGCGCGGCACTCCCGCACGCGACACCCCCGCGCCCGCGTCCGAATCGTTCAAGACGGCCGCCCCCGGCCCGCCTACGGTCGAGTCATGACCCGCACCCGCACCGCACGCCTCACCGGGGACCGTCTCGACGCCGCCGCCGCGTTCCTCTGGACCTCCGGCCGCGTCCTCGAACAGCGGCGCTTCGCCCACCTGTTCGGCGGCGAGAGCGACTCCGCCGGTGACCCCGTCGGAAGTCCCGCCGGCAACCCCGTCGGAAGTTCCGCGGGGGACCCCGGCGGCGTCCTCGCCGCCCTCGAGGCCCACCGCACCGCCGACGGCGGCTACGCCTACGGCCTCGAACCGGACGTGCGCGGGCCCGCCGCCCAGCCCATCGCCGTCCCGGGCGCACTGCTCGTCCTGGAGGAGGCCGGGGCGCTGGACCAGGCCCGCGCCCGGGCGGTCTGCGACTGGCTGGCGGGCGTCGCCGCCCCCGACGGCGGCGTGCCCGTCGTCCTGCCGAGCCTGCGCCGCTACCCGCACCCGCCGTTCGTGCCGGTGCCCGAGGAGGGCCGGCCGCCGGTCGGCGCGCTGCTGTCCACCGGCCAGATCGTCGCCCCGCTGCTCCGCCGGGGCATCGTCCACCCGTGGCTCACCGCCGCGACCGCCTTCTGCCGCGCCGCCGTCGAGAACCTCCGCGAGACCCACCCGTACGAGGCGGGCGCCGCGATCCGCTTCCTCGACGCCGCGCCGGACACCGTCTGGGCCGGGCGGGAGGCCGCCCGGCTGGGCGCGCTGGTCCGCGAGCAGCGGATCGTCCTGCTCGACCCGGCCCGGCCCGAGGACTCCCGGATCTCCCCCGGCTACGCACCGGACGAGCACCACCTCCCGCACGACTACGCCCGCCGGCCGGACAGCCTGGCCCGCCGGTGGTTCAGCACCGCCGAACTCGCCCGCGGGCTCGACCACCTCGCCGCCGAACAGCAGTCGGACGGCGGCTGGCCGATCCACTGGGCACGCTGGTCGGCGAGCACCGAGTCCGAGGCCCGCCCGGGTGTCACGCTCCAGGCGCTGCTGACCCTGCGCGCCTACGACGCTCCCGGGGGCGCCTGACCGGGCCGCGCGGCGGCCCGGCCCAGCAGAACCGTCGGCGACAACCCCGACCAGCGGCGCACCTCCCTCGTGAGGTGCGCCTGATCGGCGTACCCGGCCCGAGCCGCCACCGCCGCCAGCTCCGGCACAGCACCGGCACCGGCAGAACCGCCCGAACGCGCCCAGGCCACCGCCCGCCGGAACCGCAGCACCGCGTGCAGGGTCTTCGGCCCGTAACCGACCGCGTCCGTCGTCCGACGCCGCAACTGCCGCTCCGACAGCCCGAGTTCCGCCGCCAGTTCCGGCAGCCGCACCCGCTCCGGGCGCCCCAGCACGGTCACCGCCCGCTCGACCAGCCGGTCCGGCGACCACCCGGGCACCCGCGCGGCCACGAAGGCGTCCAGCACGGCCGCGGCATCCGCCGGCCCGCGCACCCCGGCGCGCCACTCATCGCCCCACTCCCCACCCCACTCCCCGCACCGCTCCGCCCGCCCCTCCGCGCACCGCTCCGGAGTCCGCCCCGCGAGCCGACCTTCGAGCCGTTCCGCGAGCCGCTCCGCCCCCCCACCGACCACCTCGGCCAGCGGCACCTGGAGGTCGCAGAGCTCCCGCACCGGCATCGCCCCCAGCAGCAGCCCGGCCGCGCCGGGCCGGAAGCGCACCCCGGCCAGCTCGGCCCCGCCCGGCACCGGCACGGTCCGCGGCGCGAGGTCCGGACCGACCACCTCCAGCCCCGCCGCCGACCACACCAGGTCCACACAGCCGTCCGGCACGACGAGCTGCCCGTACTCCGGCCCCGCGGTGTTCCGCCGGACCCAGACACAGGCCACCTGCCGCCCAGGAGCGGCGGCGGGCGGCCGTTCCGCGTACAAGGAGGAACCCACCCTCCCACTCTCACCCGGACACCGGCCCGGACGCCACCGCCAAGGCGGCACCCGCACCGACCACGACCGCACCGACCGCGACCGCGACCACCACCGCCACATCACCACCGCCACCGCCACCGCCCGCCGCGCCCGCCCGTTCACCCGGGGCGCGCTCCGGCGCAGGTCCATTGGTATGTACCACCGTCCGATGATCCGGACCGACCGTCACCACTTCCGCGCCCCCGCCGCCGGGCCGGCCGGTCACGCGGGGGGGCGTCACCCCGGCCGGGACGCCGGGCGCCCGAGCAGCTCACCGGGCCGGTGCGGCCGGCGTGCGCCGTCGGCCGGACGAAAGGTCGGCACACGGCCTCCTTGGCAGGCCATCACCAACATGTCATTGTCAATCATCACGTCAGATCCTTCACTCCAAAGGGGAGTTGTCACGATCGACGGTAGATGACGAGTCGTCATGCCTCCCCACGGAACCCTTGGTCAGCACTGCTTCCACTTCTGGTCATCCCCGCCCCCACCACCCCCACCCAGCCGACCGACCACCAGCGGAGAACTCCATGCCGGACCTCGATCTCAACCTGCTCGTCGCCCTGGACGCCCTGCTGGAGGAGGGCAGCGTGACAGGCGCCGCAGAGCGGCTGCACACCTCGGCCCCGGCCATGAGTCGCACGCTAGGGCGACTGCGCCGGGTGCTCGGCGATCCGCTCCTGGTCCGGGCCGGACGGGGGCTGGTGCCGACGCCGCGCGCGGTGGAACTACGGGCGGAGGTCAGGGCGCTGGTCAGCCGGGGCCAGTCGCTGCTGGTCCCGCGCGCCGCTGCCGAACCGGCCGACCTGAACCGCCGCTTCACCCTCCAGACCGGGGACGTCCTCCTCACCACCATCGGCGCGACCCTGGTGGAGACGGTCCGCGCCCAGGCCCCGGCCGTCACCCTGCGCTTCCTGAGCGACCACCCGGAGGGCGCCAGCGCGATGCGGGACGGCGTGATCGACCTGGAGGTCGGCGTGACGGACCACCTCGACCCGGAGACCCGCACCGAACCGCTCGCCACCTCCGGTCTGGTGGGCATCGCCCGCGCCGGACACCCGCTGACCGTCGGCGCACCGCCCACCGCCGAGGAGTTCGCCACCGCCGACCATCTCGCGGTCTCCCGCAACGGCCGCGGTCAGGGGCCGATCGACCAGCGGCTGGCCGAGGTCGGCCTCTCCCGGCGGGTCGTCGCCAGCGTGCCGAGCTATCCGGCCGCGCTCTTCCTGCTCCGCGACAGCGACCTGGTCGGCCTCGCCCCGGCGCGGCTGGGCACCCGGGCGGCCGAGGCCCTCGGCCTGAGCACCTTCCCGCTCCCGGTGCCCATGCCCGAGGTGACGCTGACCATGGCCTGGCACCCGCGCAACGACCAGGACGCCGGCCACCGCTGGCTGCGCGAGCTGGTCCGCGGCGTCGTCACCGCCCGGGCCGGTGCCCCCCGCCGCACCATCGGCCTGCCCCCGGCCGACGCGTTCCTCGGTGCCAACCGCCCGGTCCTGAGTGCCCGTTGAACACCCGGGCCGGGTCCGGCCCGGGGCGAGCGGCCCGGCCGGGGCGAGCGGCCCGGCCGGGGCGAGCGGCCCGGCCGGGGCCGCAGCAGCGGTTCCGCGGGACCGGCTGCGCCGGGCGCTCCGCACCGAGTTGCACCGCACCGACGACGTGGAGCGGTCGCGGGCGGTGATCGCCCGTCGCGGTGTGCCGCACGGCTCCGGCCGAGGAGCCGTGCGGTGGGTCGCCGAGCACATGCCGCCGCGACCCCCCCACACCGTGCGGCGGGTCGGCGAGCGCCCCGCGAGCGCCGCTACGCCGTGCGGCGCAGCAGAGCCAGGTACATCGCGTCCGTCCCGTGCAGGTGCGGCCAGAGCTGGACGTCGGGGCCGTCGCCGAGCGCCGGCACACCGGGCAGCAGCGGGCGGGCGTCGATCCACTCGACCCGGCCGCCCTCCTCCCGCAGCACGTCGTCGACGACCGCCCTGGTCTCCGCGAGGTGCGGCGAGCAGGTGGCGTAGCCGACCACGCCGCCGATCCGGGTGGCCTCGACGGCCGAGCGCAGCAGGTCGCGCTGGAGCGGTCCGAAGGCGGCGACGTCCGCCGGCCGGCGGCGCCAGCGGGCCTCCGGGCGGCGGCGCAGGGCGCCGAGGCCGGAGCACGGCACGTCGACGAGCACCCGGTCGAAGCCGCCGGACTTCCAGGCCGGACGGGTGCCGTCGGCGGCGATCACGGTGTACGGGCCGGGGTTGCCGGCCAGGGCGCGGGCGACCAGGCGGGCGCGGTGCGGCTGCTTCTCGCTGGCGACCAGCGCGGCCCCGCGTTCCGCGGCGAGCGCGGCGAGCAGGGCGGCCTTGCCGCCGGGACCGGCGCAGCCGTCGAGCCACAGTCGGTCCGGGCCGTCCAGCGGCGCGGTGGCGAGGGCGAGGGCGACCAGCTGGCTGCCTTCGTCCTGGACGCCGGCCCGGTTGTCCTGCACGGCCGCGAGCGAGCCCGGGTCGCCGCCTTCGGCGAGCCGCAGCGCGAACGGGGACCAGCGGCCCGGCTCGGCCTCGGGCAGGGTCTCGGCCAGCTCCCCGACGGCGATCCGCCCGGGCCGGGCCACCAGGGTGACCTCGGGGCGCTCGTTGTCGGCGCGGAGCAGTTCCTCCATCGCCTCGCGCCCGGCGGCGCCGGGCTGCCAGCGGCCGAGCGAGTCCCAGAGGGCGGCGACCACCCAGCGCGGGTGGGAGTGCACGACGGCGAGGTGGTCCTCGGCGTCCTTGTCGAACGGCGGGGCGACCTGCTCCAGCCAGGTGTCCAGGTCGTGGGCGCTGATCCGGCGCAGCACGGCGTTGACGAACTTGGCCTTGCCGTCGCCGAGCACCGCCCGGGCGAGTTCGACGGTGGCCGAGACGGCGGCGTGGCTGGGGATGCGGGTGGTCAGCAGCTGGTGGGCGCCGAGCGAGAGGACGTCGAGGACCGGCGGGTCGACCTTGCTGAGCGGGCGGTCGATGCAGGCGGCGATGACCGCGTCGTAGGTGCCCTGGAGCCGGAGGGTGCCGTAGACCAGCTCGGTGGCGAGTGCCGCGTCGCGCCGGTCCATGCCCTTCTGCTCGGCCTCGCGGAGCAGCGAGGGCAGGATCAGGTTGGCGTAGGCGTCGCGCTCGTCGACGGCCCGCAGGGCGCGGAAGGCGACGATCCGCGCGGGGTCCTTCTTCGGGCGCCGGTGCGGGCGCGGGGCGCGCTTTCCGCCGGACGCGCCGGAGGTGGTGCCGGAATTGCTGCTGGACGTGCTCATGGGATGTGCCTCAAGGTGCTACGGAGGTTATGTCTTGATCTCTCGAACAGTAACGCGAAATGCGCGCGGGCTCAGCTCGTGCTCGCGCCGGCGCCGCCGTCGGTGCTCGTCCCGCCGTCGGTGCTCGTCCCGGCGTCGGTGCTCGCGCCGGAGCCGCCGACGGCGGGGCGCTCGCCCAGGCGCTCGCCGGACTCGATCCGCGCGCCGCGCGCCCAGTCCGCCGCCCGCATGGCCTTCTTGCCCTGCGGCCGCACCTCGCCCAGCTCGACCTCGTGGCTGCCGGTGCCGACCCGGACGCTGTTCTTGCCGACGGCCAGCTCGCCCGGGGCGAGCTCGGCGGAGGCCGGCACCAGGGTGACCGGGCCGGTGACCTTGAGCCGCTCGCCGCGGAACTCGGTCCACGCACCGGGCGCGGGGGCGCAGCCGCGCACCACCCGGTCGACCCGCAGGGCGGGCGCGGTCCAGTCGATCCGGGCGTCCTCGACGGTGATCTTCGGGGCGAGGGTGATGCCCTCGGCGGGCTGCGGTACGGCGTGCAGGCTGCCGTCGGCGATGCCGTCCATGGTGGCGGCGAGCAGCCGGGCACCGGAGTGCGCGAGCCGGCCGAGGAGGTCGCCGCTGGTGTCGGCGGCGCGGACCTCCTCGGTGATCACGCCGTAGACCGGGCCGGAGTCCAGTCCCTGCTCGATCAGGAAGGTCGACGCGCCGGTGACCTCGTCGCCGGCCATCACCGCGTGCTGGACGGGTGCGGCGCCGCGCCAGGCGGGGAGCAGCGAGAAGTGCAGGTTGACCCAGCCGTGCTTCGGGATCTCCAGGGTGCCGGGGCGCAGCAGGGCGCCGTAGGCGACGACCGGGCAGCAGTCGGGCGCGAGCTCGGTGAGCCGGGCGACGAAGTCGGGGTCGCTCGGCCTCGCCGGCTTGAGGACCTCGATCCCGGCCTCCTCGGCGCGCTGGGCGACGGGGCTGGCGACGAGCTTGCGGCCCCGGCCGGAGGGGGCGTCGGGGCGGGTGACCACCGCGACGACCTCGTGCCGGTCGGAGGCGAGCAGGGCGTCCAGGGCGGGAACGGCGACCTCGGGGGTGCCGGCGAACACGAGGCGCATCAAGTGCCTTTCTGCAGTACGGAGTTGACGTAGTTCGTGATCGGTCCGACGCTCAGCGCGCCGCGCCGAAGGTGCTGTGCGGGGAGACCTTGACCACCGGCACCGGGCCGGAACCCCAGTCCGTCTCCCGGATCGCCCTGAGCGCGGCCTTGCGCTGCTCCGGGTCGAGGCGGTCGATGAAGACGATGCCGTCCAGGTGGTCGGTCTCGTGCTGGATGCAGCGGGCCAGCAGCTGGGTGCCCTCGACGGTGACCGGGTCGCCGTACATGTTGAAGCCGCGCGCGACCACCCCGTACGCGCGCCGGGTGTCGTAGCGCAGACCGGGGAGCGACAGGCAGCCCTCGGGGCCCTCCTGCTCCTCCTCGCTGAGCGACAGGTCGGGATTGATCAGGTGCCCGGTGACGCCGTCCACGTGGTAGGTGAACACCCGCAGCGAGATGCCGAGTTGAGGCGCGGCCAGACCGGCGCCGGGGGCGTCGAGCATGGTCTCGGTGAGGTCCCCGACCAGGGTGCGGAGTTCCTTGTCGAAGGTGGTGACGGGCTGGGCGGTGGCGCGCAGGACAGGGTCTCCGAAGATTCGGATCGGCTGGATCGCCACGGGCACGGGCTCCTTGTCCGTCGGGGTGCCGGCTGCTGGGAACGGGCGGGCCGGGCGGTGCGCGCGGCCGTCGGCAAGTCTATGCAATCCCCCCGCACGAGGTTCTGGCATATCCCGCTCACCCCGGCTGCGTGACCCCGGTGGCCGGTCCGGCGTTGGTCAAGGGGGATTGACCGTGGCCGGAGCGCGCGGGAAGGGCGCTCCGGTCGAGTGAACCGTACGGAAGGCGGCACGTAGGCCATGGCCGAGCAGATCAACCACGACGCCCGGGCGCGGGCGAGCCTGCACCTGCTGGTGCGGGACATCGAGCGGGTGAGGCGGCAGGTCGACGCGCTGCGGACGCTCACCGCCCAGTTGGGCAACGTCTACCGGCCCCGTCGCCCCAGCACCTCCGCGGGCTTCGTGGTGTACGGACGAGCCCCCGCGCCGACGGTGCGGCTGGCGCAGGAGCTGCGGGAGAGCGTGGAGACGCTGGTGGCGGCGGCGGTCGAGTTCGACCGCGCGCTGGGGTTCTCCTGGGACTCGGTGGGCTCGGCCCTCGGGGTGACCAAGCAGGCGGTGCACCGCCGCTACGGCATGCGCCGGCCGACCGGCGAACTGCTGGCGGCGGGCGGGACGGTGCCCAACCCGAGCCGCCCGGACCGTTCCGAGGAGCTCTCCGGCCACTCCGCGCCGCACCCCGCGACCCACACCCCGCAGCACGCCGCGGCCGGCCTCCCGCCGGCCCACGGCGCTCCGGGCCACAGCGCTCCGGGTCACAGCACGCCGGGCCACGCCGCCCCGGCCCACCCGGCGGTGGAGCGCGACCGCTCCCCCGCCCCGACCGGGCTGGCCGCGACCGTCCCGGCCGCCCGCCAGGGCGGTCTCGACCGCACCGCCCTGGAGCGCAGCGCGCTCGACCGGGGCACCGCCGACCGCACCGCCGCCGACCGCGCGCCCGTCGACCGCACCCCCGTCGACCGCGGCGCACTGGACCGCTCCGGCGTGCCCCTGCGCGGCTGACGCACCACCCGGACGGCGGGTGAGGGCCGCGGACGCGCCGACGCCGCGCCCCTCACCCGCCGTCCGGCGACACCGACCACCACCGCACCGCCCACCACCGCACCACCGGCCGCGCCACCGGACACACCCCCGCCGGACCCCGCCCCTCAGCCGATGTCCGTCGGATCGATCCGCACCTTCACCACCTCCGGCGTCCGCAGCGCGATCCGCGCGATCTGGGCCGCCTTCAACGCCGCCGCCAGCGCGGCCCCCTGCCCGGGCGGCACCCGCAGCAGCGCCCGCTCCTGCTCCTCGCCCCGCAGCGCCGCCACCGGCACCGGTCCGAGCACGTCCGCGTCCTGCGGCAGCCGGACCAGGTTCAGGAGGTCCGCCACCGCCGCCGGACTGCCGGTCACCGAAGCCATCCGCGCCACCGGCGGGAAGTGCAGCTGGGCCCGCTCGTCCAGCTCGAACCCGGCGTGCCCGAGCGGGTCCCAGCGCACCAGCGCCTGCACCGCCCGTGCGGTCGGCTCGGCGACCACCACCACCGTTCCGCCCTCCCCGGCCGGCCGGACCAGCGCGGCGGCGGCCAGCCAGAGCCGCAGCGCCTCCTCCCCGGCCCGCAGGTCGGGGCGGCCGAGCAGCGCCCAGCCGTCCAGCAGCAGCGCCGCCGCGTACCCGCCGCTCCCCTCGACCACCGGCTCGGCCCCGGGCGTGGAGATCACCAGCGCCGGTTCGTCCGGCACGGTCGTCAGCACCGCGTCCCGCCCGGAGGTCCGCACCGGGACCCGGGGGAACGCCTTGCCCAGCTCCTCGGCCGTCCGCCGGGCGCCGACCACCTGCGCCCGCAGCCGGAACGACCCGCACTCCGGACAGTGCCACTCCCGCTCCTCCTCGCCGCACCATCCGCAGTGCAGGGGTGCGTCGGCCCCGGCCGCCTCCAGCGGGCCCTCGCAGCGCCGGCAGCGGGCGGGCGTGCGGCAGCGCCCGCAGGCCAGCCGGGGCACGTAGCCGCGCCGGGGCACCTGGATGAGCACCGGACCACCGGCGGCCAGGCCCTCGCGGGCGGCCTCCCAGGCGATCGAGGGCAGCCGGGCGGCCTGCGCGGCGGCGTCCCGGTGCTGGTCGAGGTCGGTGACGGTGCGGACCCGGGGCGCGGTCCGGCGGACCGTCTCCCGCTCGGCGGTCAGCGCCCTGGCCCAGCCGGTCCGCACCAGCTGGGCGCCCTCGACGGTGACCACGTGCCCGCCGAGCAGGACCGCCGCGCCCTCGTCCGCCGCGCGCAGCAGGGCGACCTCGCGCACGTGCGGGTGCGGGGCGCGCGGGTCGCAGTGACTGGAGTCGCCGTCGGACCAGACCACCACCAGCCCGAGGTCGTGCACGGGCGCGAACATCGCCGCCCGGGTGCCGACGGCGGCGCGCACCGAGCCCCGGCTGACCGTGAGCCAGCGCCGGTAGCGCTCGCGCGGGCCGAGGTCGGCGGCCAGCACGGCGTGCCGGCCCTCGCCCAGCAGTTCGGTCAGCGCCCGGTCGACCCTGGCCACCGACCGGCCGTCGGGCACGACGACCAGTGCGCCGCGCCCGCTCGCCAGGGTGGCCGCGACGGCCCGGGCGATCTCGTACGGCCAGCCGGGGCCGGGCAGGGCCGTCCAGACCGCGCGCGGCGCCCCGCCGCCGGCCAGCGAGGCCAGGAAGTCCGGTCCGGCCGGGTAGCGGGACCAGCCGCCGGGCGCGGGCGCGTCCGGGCGGGGCGGCGACGGCGGCGACGGCTCGGCCTCCGCCTTGGCGTGCCGGGGCGGCACGGCGAGCTGCAGGACGTCGGCGAGGGTGCCGGCGTACCGGTCGGCGACGGTGCGGCAGAGCCGGAGCAGCTGCGGGGTGAGCACCGGTTCGGGCGAGAGGACCTGCGCGAGCGGGGCCAGCGGCCCGGAGAAGTCGCTCTTCTCCAGCCGGGCGACGACGAAGCCGTCGTGCAGCTCCCCGCCCTCGCGCTGACCCTTGACCACCCGCGCGCCGAAGCGGACCCTGACCCGGACACCGGGCTGGGCCTCCTCCGCCATCGCGGCCGGCACTTCGTAGTCGAAGAACTTGTCGATGGTGAGCACGCCCTTGTCGACGACCACCCGGGCCACCGGCAGGTGCTCGGCCCGCTTGGCTCCGCGCCAGCTGCGCGGCTTGGCCCGCCGGACCGTCTCCCGGATGAACGCCAGCTGCTCCGGCGCCCCGGCCTCCCCGCCGGTCGCCTCCGCGCCCTCGACCTCCCCGCTCTCCTCGCCCGCCACCCCGCCGTCCCCGCCACTCCCCTGCCTGCTGCTCATCGCACCCAGTCCTACCAGGTCCCACCGACAGAACGGCGGCGGGTCCACCGACAAAACGGCAGGTGGTGGCCGCCCGGAGTCCGGGCGGCCACCACCTGCCGTCAAACGATCCTATGAGCCGATCAGGCCTCGACGGCCTTCTTCAGCTGCTCCACCCGGTCGGTCCGCTCCCAGGTGAAGTCCGGCAGCTCACGGCCGAAGTGGCCGTACGCGGCGGTCTGCGAGTAGATCGGGCGCAGCAGGTCCAGGTCGCGGATGATCGCGGCCGGACGCAGGTCGAACACGTCGGTGACGGCCTTCTGGATCGCGAGGACCGGAACGGTCTCGGTGCCGAAGGTCTCCACGAACAGGCCGACCGGCTCGGCCTTGCCGATCGCGTACGCGACCTGCACCTCGGCGCGGCGGGCGAGGCCGGCGGCGACGATGTTCTTCGCCACCCAGCGCATCGCGTACGCGGCCGAGCGGTCCACCTTGGACGGGTCCTTGCCCGAGAAGGCGCCGCCGCCGTGACGGGCCATGCCGCCGTAGGTGTCGATGATGATCTTGCGACCGGTGAGGCCGGCGTCGCCCATCGGGCCGCCGATCTCGAACCGGCCGGTCGGGTTGACCAGCAGGCGGTAGCCCTCGGTGACCAGCTTGATGCCCTGCTCGGCGAGCGCCTTCAGCTCCGGCTCCACGACGAACTCGCGGATGTCCGGGGTGAGCAGCGACTCCAGGTCGATGTCGCTCGCGTGCTGGGTGGAGACCACCACGGTGTCGAGGCGGACGGCCTTGTCGCCGTCGTACTCGATGGTGACCTGGGTCTTGCCGTCGGGGCGCAGGTACGGGATGGTCCCGTTCTTGCGCACCTCGGTGAGGCGGCGCGAGAGGCGGTGGGCCAGCGTGATCGGCAGCGGCATGAGCTCGGGCGTCTCGTCGGACGCGTAGCCGAACATCAGGCCCTGGTCGCCGGCGCCCTGCCGGTCCAGATCGTCCTCGTCGCCCTCGACCCGGGCCTCGTACGCGGTGTCGACGCCCTGGGCGATGTCCGGCGACTGCGCGCCGATCGAGACGGAAACGCCGCAGGAGGCGCCGTCGAAGCCCTTCTTGGAGCTGTCGTAGCCGATCTCCAGGATCTTGTCCCGGACGAGCTGCGCGATCGGCGCGTAGGCCTTCGTGGTCACCTCGCCGGCCACGTGCACCTGGCCGGTGGTGATCAGCGTCTCCACCGCGACCCGGGAGGTCGGGTCCTCACGGAGGAGAGCGTCGAGAATGGTGTCGCTGATCTGGTCAGCGATCTTGTCGGGGTGTCCCTCGGTCACGGACTCCGAGGTGAACAGGCGGCGAGACACAGCGCTCCCTGGGGTTGCAGCGGCTGCTGACTGAAAGGCCCCGGTCGGAACCGGGGACTTCCGGAAAGACTTGATTCCTGGAGTGTAACGGTCGGCTTCCGAGAAACGTCACGTGATTCCGGAATCGAAGACCGAATGCCCACCCCTCGAGATCAATGGGCGCGCAGATCCAGCCGTTCCGCGACCAGGTCCCAGACGACGTCCGCGAGGGCCTCCTTCGGGCCCACCGGAACGGCGGTCTCACTGCCGTCCGCGCCCAGTACCACGGCCTCGTTGACGTCCTGCCCGAAGGCCTTTCCGTCCCCCACCTCGTTGACCACCAACAGGTCGCAGCCCTTGCGCGCGAGCTTGGCCCGGCCGTTGGCGAGGACGTTGTCGGTCTCCGCCGCGAATCCCACCACCAGTTGGCCCGAACGGGTGCGGCGGGCGGAGAGCTCGGCGAGCACATCGGGGTTGCGGACGAGCGCGACCGGCTCCGGTTCGACGCCGTCGACCTTCTTGATCTTGCCGGTGACATAGGCCGCGGGCCGGAAGTCGGCCACCGCAGCGGCCATGACCACGGCGTCCGCGTCCTCGGCGGCCTTCAGCGCCGCCTCCCGCAGTTCCAGCGCGGTGACCACCCGGACCACGTCCACCCCGGCCGGGTCGGGCAGTCCCGCGTTGGCCGAGATCAACGTCACACGGGCACCGCGGGCCGCGGCCGTCGCGGCGAGCGCGTAGCCCTGCTTGCCGGAGGAGCGGTTGCCGAGGAAGCGCACCGGGTCGAGCGGCTCACGGGTGCCGCCGGCCGAGACCACCACGTGCCGACCGGCCAGGTCGGCCCGCTCGCCGCCGTACCGGAGCACGGCCCGGCAGGCGTCGAAGATCGCGGCCGGCTCGGGCAGCCGCCCCTTGCCGGTGTCCTTGCCGGTCAGCCGGCCACTGGCCGGCTCCAGCACGATCACGCCCCGGCGGCGCAGCGTGGCGACGTTCTCCCGGGTGGCGGGGTGCTCCCACATCTCGGTGTGCATCGCGGGCGCCAGCACCACCGGGCAGCGTGCGGTGAGCAGGGTGTTGGTGAGCAGGTCGTCGGCGAGGCCGTGGGCGGCCTTGGCCATCAGGTCGGCGGTGGCCGGGGCGACCACCACCAGGTCGGCGTTCTGCCCGATCCGCACGTGCGGGACCTCGTGCACGTTCTCCCAGGTCTCGGTGGCCGCGGGGCGGCCGGAGAGCGCCGCCCAGGTCGCCTCGCCGACGAAGTGCAGCGCCGCCGCGGTGGGCACCACGGTGACCTGGTGGCCGGACTCGGTGAACCTCCGCAGCAGCTCGCACGCCTTGTACGCGGCGATGCCGCCGCTGACGCCGAGGACGACGCGCGGTGCGCCCGTCCGCTCCGTGCTGCCGCTCATGTCGCCTGCTCTCCTCGTGGCGGTCCCAGATGCCCGCCAACCCTACGACCCGCCGACGATCACCCGCGCAGCGGCACCCCGTCGGAGCGCCGTGAGCGTCCGGACATGACGGAGGGCCCGTCGGAGCGAACTCCGACGGGCCCTTCCGCACGGGCGGGGACGCCTCAGGCGGCCTCGATCGCCTCGGCCGTCAGCATGCCGGCGTTGATCTCGCGCAGCGCGATCGACAGCGGCTTCTCGTGCACGTGGGTGTCGACCAGCGGGCCGACGTACTCCAGCAGGCCCTCGCCGAGCTGGGAGTAGTACGCGTTGATCTGACGCGCACGCTTGGCCGCGTAGATGACCAGGCTGTACTTGGAGTCGGTGGCCTCAAGCAGCTCGTCGATCGGCGGGTTGATGATGCCCTCGGGCGCGGTCATGGAAGAGGACACGCGAAAACCTTCCGAAAGGGTGGAAAAAAAGACAACAGGTCAGCCTACACCGAGCAAGGCTAGCAGTTCGGTGGCCACCTGCTCGACGGAGGTGTTGACCAGGGTGGTGTCGAACTCCGGCTCGGCCGCCAGTTCGATCTTGGCGGCCTCCAGCCGCTTCTCGATCACGTCCTGCGGCTCGGTGCCCCGGCCGGTGAGCCGGCGGACCAGCTCGTCCCAGCTCGGCGGAGCCAGGAAGACCAGCTGCGCCTCGGGCATGGACTCGCGCACCTGGCGGGCGCCCTGCAGATCGATCTCCAGCAGCACGGGCTCGCCGCGCTCCAGCTTCTCCTGGACCGCCGCCCGGGGGGTGCCGTAGCGGTTGCCCGCGAACACGGCCCACTCCAGCAGCTCACCGTTGGCGATCAGCTTGTCGAACTCGTCGTTGTCGACGAAGTGGTACTGGACCCCGTGCTGCTCGCCCGGCCTCGGGTGGCGGGTCGTCGCCGACACCGAGAGCCAGACTTCGGGGTGCTGCTTCCTCATATGAGCGACGACCGTGCTCTTGCCGACCCCCGAGGGGCCGGAGAGCACGGTCAGCCGCGGACGCTCACTCATGCACCGATTATCCCGGATCGCGGGCGATCCTGGGACCACGGGGGCACGGTCAGGCGGCACCGCCGCCGAACTCCCGCTCCAGGGAGGCGATCTGGTTCGTTCCGAGACCACGGACACGGCGGCTCTCGGAGATGCCGAGCCGCTCCATGATCTGCTTGGCACGAACCTTGCCCACGCCCGGCAGGGACTCCAGCAGGGCGGAGACCTTCATCTTGCCGATCACGTCGTTGTCGGCCTTGCCGGCCTTGATCACCTCGTGCAGGGAGGCGCCGGAGTGCTTGAGCCGGTTCTTGACCTCGGCGCGCTCCCGGCGAGCCTCGGCGGCCTTCGCGAGCGCGGCGGTGCGCTGTTCAGGGGTAAGGGGCGGAAGAGCCACGCCGTTCACCTCAGGTGTGGATGGAAGGGATTGAACTAGGACTGTTGTGGTTCCCAGGGCATCGGCCAGAGAGCGACGCGCCGCCCCTGACCTGCGAGAGCAGCAGTATTCGCGGCTCTTCGATGACCTATCGCCGGACACTACCCGGATTGCGGCGCCGCGTCAGGAAAAGAACACGAAAAGTCCTGGTCAGCCAAGGCCGACCAGGACTTTCCGGGGCAAAATGACCGTGATTGCGAAGCTTTGGCGGCACCGATGTGACGGCGCTCACGTCGGGCCGCCGCCCCGTCCTCCCCGTCGCAACCCGTCACGGGGGTGCTGCGGAGCGTCCGCCGGGACGAACCCCGCGACGCCGCCCGCTACTTGACCGCTACTTGACCGCTTCGGCGTACTCCTGGACAAAACGGTCGGCAGCCGAACGCAGCGCCTCCACCGAGGGACCGTGCTTCAGCACGTCCCGGCTGACGCTCGGGACGACATTGCGCACCGAGCCGCCGAACACCCGCGGCAGATCGGCCATCGTCGCGCCCTGCGCCCCGATGCCGGGGGCCAGCAGCGGACCGTTGATCGCCAGGTCCACCCCGGCGTCGGCCAGGGTCGCGCCGACCACCGCGCCGAAGGAGCCCAGCGGCTCGGCCCCGGCGTTCTCCTCGGCCAGCTGCCGCAGCACCGAGGCGGCGACCGGCTCCCCGCCGGCGCCGACCGCGCGCTGCACCTCCGCGCCCTCCGGGTTGGAGGTGAGCGCCAGCGCGAACACGCCCGCGCCGCTCGCCTTCGCCAGGTCCAGCGCCGGGCGCAGCGAGCCGAAGCCCAGGTAGGGGCTGACCGTGACGGCGTCCGAGAACAGCGGGCTGCCGGGCGCCAGGAAGGCCTCCGCGTAGGCGGCCATGGTGGAGCCGATGTCGCCGCGCTTGGCGTCCATCAGGACGAGCGCGCCGGCCGCCCTGGCCTCCTCGACCGAGCGCTCCAGGACGGCGACGCCCCGGGAGCCGAAGCGCTCGTAGAACGCGGCCTGCGGCTTGAGCACGGCCACCCGGTCGGCCAGCGCCTCGACCACGGTGCGGCTGAAGGTCTCCAGGCCCGCGACGGTGTCCTCCAGACCCCAGGCGGCGAGCAGGGAGGCGTGCGGGTCGATGCCCACGCAGAGCTGGCCGCGGGTGTCGAGGGCGTGGCGCAGCCGGGCGCCGAAGGGGGCGAGGGTCATGACGTCCTTCCGGAGGGGCGTGGGAGAAGAGGCGTGGGGGGAGGGCTCAGGCGGCCGTGCGGTCGTCGACCGCGCTGCCGACCGCCGCGGCCAGGCTGCGGAAGCCGCCGGCCCGCAGGCGCGCCGACAGGCCCTTGTGGACGCGCCGGCACCAGAACGGGCCCTCGTAGACGAAGGCGCTGTAGCCCTGCACCAGGTCGGCGCCGTGCACGATCCGCTGCCAGGCGTCCTCGGCGGTCTCGATGCCGCCGACCGACACCAGCGTCAGCCGGCCGCCGGTACGGGCGCGCAGCCGCTGGAGGACCACCAGCGCGCGCTCCTTGAGCGGGGCGCCGGACAGGCCGCCCATGCCGATCTCCGCGACCCGGGCGGCGTCGCTGCGCAGGCCCTCGCGGCCGATCGTGGTGTTGGTCGCGATGATGCCGTCCAGGCCCAGTTCCAGGGCCAGGTCGGCGACCTCGTCGATGTCCTCGTCCGCCAGGTCGGGGGCGATCTTGACCAGCAGCGGCACATGGTGCGGGGTGGTCCGGTCGGCGGCCTCGCGCACGGCGCTCAGCAGCGGGCGCAGGTGCTCGACGGCCTGGAGGTTGCGCAGCCCGGGGGTGTTCGGCGAGCTGACGTTGACCACCAGGTAGTCGGCGAAGCGGGCCAGCCGCTCGGTGGACTTCACGTAGTCGGCGACCGCGTCGGCCTCCTCGACCAGCTTGGTCTTGCCGATGTTGACACCGACCACCGGGGTGGAGCTGGTGTGCGGGCGCGCGGCGAGCCGGGCGGCGACCCGGGCCGAGCCCTGGTTGTTGAAGCCCATCCGGTTGATCAGCGCGCGGTCCTCGACCAGCCGGAACAGCCGCGGCTGCGGGTTGCCGGGCTGCGCCTCGCCGGTGACGGTGCCGATCTCGACGTAGTCGAAGCCGAGCATCGACAGACCGTCGATGCCGACGCCGTTCTTGTCGAAGCCGGCCGCGAGGCCGAACGGGCCGGGCAGGGCGAGGCCGAGGGCGTCGGTGCGCAGCGCCCGGTCGCGCGGGGCGAGCACCAGCCGGACGAGGCCGCGCAGGCCGGGCACCGAGGAAGCCAGCCGGATCCAGAAGAAGGCCAGGTGGTGGGCCTTCTCCGGGTCCATCTTCTTGAACACGAGGTCGAACAGCAGCTTGTACACAAGATCCTCCCAGGGCATGGAAGTGGGGGGCACCCGGCGGTACTGGTGCCCCCCACAACGGTGGTGCTAGTTGGCGCGGCCGGCGTTGATCAGCTCGGCGTGCTCCTGGAGCGACATGACGCCGACCTCGTCGCGCAGTAGCCGGTCGATGCCCTGGACGGCGGCGCCCATGGCCTGCACGGTGGTCAGGCAGGGCACCGCGCGGGCGACGGCGGCGGTGCGGATCTCGTAGCCGTCGAGGCGGCCGCCGGTGCCGTACGGCGTGTTGATGATGAGGTCGACCTCGCCGTCGTGGATCAGCTGGACGATGGTCCGCTCGCCGTTCGGGCCCTCGCCCTCGCTGTGCTTGCGCACCAGCGTGGACGGGATGCCGCCGCGCTGGAGGACCTCGGCGGTGCCGGCGGTGGCGAGCACCTCGAAGCCGAGGCTGACCAGCGCGCGGGCCGGGAAGACCAGGTTGCGCTTGTCGCGGTTGGCGACCGAGACGAAGACCTTGCCCTTGGTCGGCAGCGCGCCGTAGGCGCCGGCCTGGGCCTTGGCGTAGGCGGTGCCGAAGACCCGGTCCAGGCCCATGACCTCGCCGGTGGAGCGCATCTCCGGGCCGAGCACGGTGTCCACGCCGCGGCCGTGGACGTCGCGGAAGCGGCTCCACGGCATCACGGCCTCCTTGACCGCGATCGGGGCGTCGGCGGGCAGGGTGCCGCCGTCGCCCTCGGCCGGGAGCATGCCCTCGGCGCGCAGCTCGGCGATGGTGGCGCCGAGCGAGACCCGGGCGGCGGCCTTGGCCAGCGGCACCGCGGTCGCCTTGGAGGTGAACGGCACGGTGCGCGAGGCGCGCGGGTTGGCCTCCAGGACGTACAGGATGTCGCCGGAGAGCGCGAACTGGATGTTGATCAGACCGCGCACCCCGACGCCGCGGGCGATGGCCTCGGTGGAGGCGCGCAGCCGCTTGATGTCGTACCCGCCGAGGGTGATCGGCGGCAGGGCGCAGGCGGAGTCGCCGGAGTGGATGCCGGCCTCCTCGATGTGCTCCATGACGCCGCCGAGGTACAGCTCGGTGCCGTCGTAGAGGGCGTCGACGTCGATCTCCACCGCGTCGTCGAGGAAGCGGTCGATCAGCACCGGGTGCTCGGAGATCAGACCGGCGTGCCGCTCCAGGTAGGAGGCGAGCGACTCCTCGTCGTAGACGATCTCCATGCCGCGGCCGCCCAGCACGTAGGACGGGCGGGCGAGCACCGGGTAGCCGATCTCGTCGGCGATGGCCTTGGCCTCCTCGAAGGAGAAGGCGGTGCCGTGCTTGGGCGCGGGCAGGCCCGCGTCGCGCAGCACCCGGCCGAAGGCGCCGCGCTCCTCGGCCAGGTCGATGGCCTCGGGCTGGGTGCCGACGATCGGCACGCCGTTGTCCTTGAGCGCCTGGGCCAGGCCGAGCGGGGTCTGGCCGCCGAGCTGGACGATCACACCGGCGAGCGGTCCGGCCTGCTTCTCGGCGTGGACGATCTCGAGCACGTCCTCCAGGGTGAGCGGCTCGAAGTAGAGCCGGTCGGAGGTGTCGTAGTCGGTGGAGACGGTCTCCGGGTTGCAGTTGACCATGACGGTCTCGTAGCCGGCCTCGGCGAGCGCGAAGGAGGCGTGCACGCAGGAGTAGTCGAACTCGATGCCCTGGCCGATGCGGTTCGGGCCGGAGCCGAGGATGATCACCGCGGGCTTGGTGCGCGGGGCGACCTCGTTCTCCTCGTCGTAGGACGAGTAGAAGTACGGGGTCTTGGCCGCGAACTCGGCCGCGCAGGTGTCGACGGTCTTGAACACCGGGCGGATGCCCAGCGCGTGCCGGACCTCGCGGACCACGTCCGGGCGCAGGCCGCGGATCTCGCCGACCTGGTGGTCGGAGAAGCCGTGCCGCTTGGCGTGGCGCAGCAGCTCGGGGGTGAGCTCGGCGGCCTCGGCCAGCTCGGTGGCGATCTCGTCGAGCAGGAAGAGCTGGTCGACGAACCACGGGTCGATCTTGGTGAACTCGAACACCTCGTCCGGGGTGGCCCCGGCCCGGATGGCCTGCATCACGGTGTTGATCCGGCCGTCGGTCGGCACGACCGCCTTGGCCAGCAGCTCGGCCTTGTCGCCCACCGGGCCGATCCAGGTGAACTGGGAGCCCTTCTTCTCCAGCGAGCGCAGCGCCTTCTGCAGCGCCTCGGGGAAGTTGCGGCCCATGGCCATCGCCTCGCCCACCGACTTCATGGTGGTGGTGAGGGTGGCGTCGGCGCTCGGGAACTTCTCGAACGCGAACCGGGGCACCTTGACCACGACGTAGTCGAGGGCCGGCTCGAAGGAGGCCGGGGTCTGCTCGGTGATGTCGTTGGGGATCTCGTCGAGGGTGTAGCCGACGGCGAGCTTGGCGGCGATCTTGGCGATCGGGAAGCCGGTCGCCTTGGAGGCCAGCGCCGAGGAGCGGGACACCCGCGGGTTCATCTCGATGACGATGACCCGGCCGTCGTCGGGGTTGACGGCGAACTGGATGTTGCAGCCGCCGGTGTCGACGCCGACCTCGCGGATCACGGCGATGCCGATGTCGCGCAGGATCTGGTACTCGCGGTCGGTGAGCGTCATCGCCGGGGCGACGGTGATCGAGTCACCGGTGTGCACGCCCATCGGGTCGAAGTTCTCGATCGAGCAGACGACCACGACGTTGTCGCTCTTGTCGCGCATCAGCTCGAGCTCGTACTCCTTCCAGCCGAGGATGGACTCCTCGAGGAGCACCTCGGTGGTCGGGGAGAGCGTCAGGCCCTGGCCGGCGATGCGGCGCAGCTCGTCCTCGTCGTGGGCGAAGCCGGAGCCGGCGCCGCCCATGGTGAAGGAGGGGCGGACGACGACCGGGTAGCCGCCCAGGGTGTCGACCCCGGCGAGCACCTCGTCCATGGTGTGGCAGATGACCGAGCGGGCGGACTCGCCGTGGCCGATCTTGGCGTTGACGGCCTCGACCACGCCCTTGAACAGCTCGCGGTCCTCGCCCTTGTTGATCGCCTCGACGTCGGCGCCGATCAGCTCGACGCCGTACTTCTCCAGCGTGCCGGCGCTGTGCAGGGAGATCGCGGTGTTGAGCGCGGTCTGGCCGCCCAGGGTGGGCAGCAGGGCGTCGGGGCGCTCCTTGGCGATGATCTTCTCGACGAACTCCGGGGTGATCGGCTCGACGTAGGTGGCATCGGCGATCTCCGGGTCGGTCATGATCGTCGCCGGGTTGGAGTTCACCAGGACGACCCGCAGGCCCTCGGCCTTGAGGACGCGACACGCCTGCGTGCCCGAGTAGTCGAACTCGGCGGCCTGGCCGATCACGATCGGGCCGGACCCGATGACCAGGACGGACTTGATGTCAGTGCGCTTAGGCACGCGGGCCCTCCATGAGCTTCACGAAACGATCGAAGAGGTACGCCGCGTCGTGCGGGCCTGCGGCGGCCTCCGGGTGGTACTGCACCGAGAAGGCGGGCACGTCCAGCGCCTGGAGGCCCTCGACCACATCGTCGTTGAGGCAGACGTGGGAGACCTCGACCCGGCCGTAGGGCGTGTCGCTGACCTTGTCGAGCGGGGCGTTCACGGCGAAGCCGTGGTTGTGGGCGGTCACCTCGACCTTGCCGGTGGTGCGGTCCTGCACCGGCTGGTTGATGCCGCGGTGGCCGTACTTGAGCTTGTAGGTGCCGAAGCCCAGCGCGCGGCCGAGGATCTGGTTGCCGAAGCAGATCCCGAAGAACGGGGTCTTCCGCTCCAGCACGCCCTGCGCCACGGCGACCTGGTGGTCGGCGGTCGCCGGGTCGCCCGGGCCGTTGGAGAAGAACACGCCGTCGGGGTTGACGGCGTAGACGTCCTCGATCGTCGCGTTCGCGGGCAGCACGTGCACCTCGATGCCGCGCTCGGCCATCCGCTGCGGGGTCATCGCCTTGATGCCGAGGTCGAGGGCGGCGACGGTGAAGCGCTTCGCACCGATCGCGGGCACCACGTACGGCTCGGTGGTGGCGACCTCGGCGCAGAGGTCGGCGCCCTTCATCTCGGGCGAGGACTGCACCTTGGCGAGCAGCGCCGCCGGGTCGGCCAGCGCCTCGCCGGAGAAGATGCCGCAGCGCATGGCGCCGCGCTCGCGCAGGTGGCGGGTGAGGGCCCGGGTGTCGATGCCGCTGATGCCGACGACGCCCTGGTTCACCAGCTCCTCGTCCAGCGAGCGGCGGGAGCGCCAGTTGGAGGCGACCCGGGCGGGGTCGCGGACGACGTACCCGGCGACCCAGATCTGCTTGGACTCGTCGTCCTCGTCGTTCCAGCCGGTGTTGCCGATCTGGGGGGCGGTCATCACGACCACCTGGCGGTGGTACGAGGGGTCGGTGAGGGTCTCCTGGTAGCCGGACATGCCGGTGTTGAAGACGGCCTCGCCGTAGGTCTCGCCGGTCGCGCCGTAGGCCTGGCCCCGGAAGGTCCGGCCGTCCTCCAGGACGAGCACAGCGGGCACACGCTCCCGCCGTTGGCGCTGCGTGGTGGGGACAGGTGCGGTCATGACGCGGCCTCTTCCGTCTTCTTCGTCGTCGTACGTGTTGCGATGTGGGCGACCGCCTCGACCCAGGCGGCGTGCTCGTCCGGGTGGTCGAACCGGAACCCGGAGTCCAGCTCCGTGCCCTCGACCGCCCAGGTGACCACGAGGAGCCCGGAGGGGACGACCTTGCCGGCGATCCCGGAGTCCGTCCGGGCACCGGTCAGGTGCTCGGCGGGGATCCAGAAGTCGACGTCACCGGGGCGCTGCACCAGCAGGCCGTTCTCGCCGAGGGTCAGATCGGCGCGGCTGCGGGTGCCCAGGCCGTGCGCGACGACCCGGTCGAGCCAGTTCCCGGCGGTGGTGGTGCCGTGGTACCGGCCGCTGCTCTCCAGGATGGTCCGGCCGGCGCGCTCCGGCACGGCGGGGAGCGGCGGGATCCCGGACTGCAGGGTGCGGCGCCAGTTCCAGCCCTGGCGCATCAGCCAGTACACGAGGCCGATGACCAGCAGCAGGCCGACCGTCCAGCCGATGTACCCGGGCCAGTTGGCGACCCTGGCCTGCTCCTGGGCCAGCAGCGCCGCGGCGCCCCCGGTCGTGGAGCTCACGCGAGGTCCCCCTGCTCGACCAGCTCGCCGGCCAGCACCGTGGCGGTGCCGCGCAGGAAGGTGGCGTGCACCCGACCGGGCAGGTCGAGGCCCTTGTAAGGGGTGTTGCGGGAGCGCGTGGCGAAGCTGTCGGGGTTCACGGCACCACGGTACGCGGGATCGAACAGCACCAGGTTGGCGGGCTCACCCACCGAGACCGGCCGGCCCTGCCCCGCGAGGCGGCCGATCCGGGCCGGGCGGTGCGACATCCGGTCGGCGACGCCCTCCCAGTTCAGCAGACCGGTGTCGACCATGGTCTGCTGCACCACGGACAGCGCGGTCTCCAGGCCGACCATGCCCATCGCGGCCACGGCCCACTCGCAGTCCTTGTCCTCGGCCGGGTGCGGCGCGTGGTCGGTGGCGACGGCGTCGATGGTGCCGTCCGCCAGCGCCTTGCGCAGCGCCTGGACGTCCTCGGCGGTGCGCAGCGGCGGGTTGACCTTGTAGACCGGGTCGTAGGAGCGGACCAGCTCGTCGGTCAGCAGCAGGTGGTGCGGGGTGACCTCGGCGGTGACGTCCCAGCCCTTGGCCTTGGCCCAGCGGACGATCTCGACCGAGCCGGCGGTGGAGACGTGGCAGATGTGCAGCCGGGAGCCGACGTGCGCGGCGAGCAGCACGTCGCGGGCGATGATCGCCTCCTCCGCGACGGCCGGCCAGCCGCCGAGGCCGAGCTCGCCGGAGACCTGGCCCTCGTTCATCTGGGCGCCCTCGGTCAGCCGCGGCTCCTGCGCGTGCTGGGCGACGACCCCGTCGAAGGCCTTCACGTACTCCAGCGCGCGGCGCATCATCACCGCGTCGTCGACGCACTTGCCGTCGTCGGAGAAGACCCGGACGCCGGCGGCGGACTCGTGCATGGCGCCCAGCTCGGCGAGCTTCTTGCCCTCCAGGCCGACGGTGACGGCGCCGACCGGCTGCACGTCGCAGTAGCCGGACTCCTGGCCCAGCCGCCAGACCTGCTCGACCACACCGGCGGTGTCGGCCACCGGGAAGGTGTTGGCCATCGCGTGGACGGCGGTGAAGCCGCCCTTGGCGGCGGCGCGGGTGCCGGTGAGGACGGTCTCGGCGTCCTCCCGGCCGGGCTCGCGCAGGTGGGTGTGCAGGTCGACCAGGCCGGGCAGGACGATCAGCCCGGTGGCGTCGATCTCGATGTCCGCCGTGGCGTCCAGGGCGGTGCCGATCGCCGCGATCGCGCCGTCGACGAGGTGGAGGTCCTGCGGAGCGCCGCCGAGGATCTGGGCGTTGCGGATCAGGTAGGTGACCATGGTGTTGGTTCGCTCGCTTCGCTCGTTCACTGGGCGGTCTCGCCGGATTCGGTACGGGGGGCGTCGGCGAGGGTGGCTCCGCCGAGCAGCAGGTAGAGCACGGCCATCCGGACGGAGACGCCGTTGGCGACCTGCTCGACCACGGTGCAGCGCGGCGAGTCGGCGACCTCGGCGGTGATCTCCATGCCGCGGACCATCGGGCCGGGGTGCATGACGATGGCGTGCTCGGGCAGCCGGGCCATCCGCGGGCCGTCCACGCCGTAGCGGCGGGTGTACTCGCGCTCGGTGGGGAAGAACGCGGCGTTCATCCGCTCGCGCTGGACCCGGAGCATCATCAGCGCGTCGGTCTTCGGGAGCACGCTCTCCAGGTCGTAGCTGACCTCGCAGGGCCAGTTCTCGATCCCGATCGGCAGCAGGGTCGGCGGGGCGACGAAGGTCACCTGGGCGCCGAGCGTGGTGAGCAGGTGGACGTTCGAGCGGGCCACCCGGCTGTGCAGGATGTCGCCGACGATGGTCACCCGCCGCCCGGCGAGGTCGTTGCCCGACCCCGGGTTGAGGTGGCGGCGCATGGTGAAGGCGTCGAGCAGGGCCTGGGTGGGGTGCTCGTGGGTGCCGTCACCGGCGTTGATGACACTGCCGTGCAGCCAGTCGGACTGGGCCAGCCGGGCCGGCGCGCCGGAGGCGTGGTGCCGGACGACGACCGCGTCGGCGCCCATCGCCTGGAGGGTCAGGGCGGTGTCCTTGAGGCTCTCGCCCTTGGAGACCGAGGAGCCCTTGGCGGAGAAGTTGATGACGTCCGCGGAGAGCCGCTTCTCGGCGACCTCGAAGGAGGTCTTGGTGCGGGTCGAGTCCTCGAAGAAGAGGTTGACGACGGTGCGGCCGCGGAGGGTGGGGAGCTTCTTGACCGCCCGGCCGGACAGCTGGGCGAGTTCCTCGGCGGTGTCCAGGACGAGCAGCGCGTCGTCGCGGCTGAGATCGGCGGCGGACACGAGGTGGCGCTTCACGCGGGTTACTCCGGGAGGTGCGGTTCGGTGGCCTGAGCGGCCAGGGCCTGGGAGGAGCGCGCGGCGAAGTCGCGGTCGCCGACGAGCACGGCGTCCACGCCGTCGCGGTCGGACAGGCGCACCTGGACGGCCTCGCGCAGCGACGTGGGGAGGTTCTTGCCCACGTAGTCGGCGCGGATCGGCAGCTCGCGGTGGCCGCGGTCGACGAGCACGGCGAGCTGGACCGCGCGCGGGCGGCCGATGTCGTTCAGGGCGTCGAGCGCGGCGCGGATGGTGCGGCCGGAGAAGAGCACGTCGTCGACGAGGACGACCAGCCGGCCGTCGATGCCGCCGGGCGGGATCTCGGTGTGCTCCAGGGCGCGGGCGGGCTTCAGCCGCAGATCGTCCCGGTACATCGTGATGTCCAGGGTGCCGAGCGGGATGTCCTGGCCGGTGATCTGGGCGAGCCTGGCGTGCAGCCGCCGGGCGAGGTGGACACCCCTGGTGTGGATGCCCAGCAGCACGACGTCCTCGGCGCCCTTGGCGCGCTCGACGATCTCGTGCGCTATCCGGGTGATGACCCGGGCGATGTCCGTGCCGTCCAGCACTTGGTGCGGCGGCCTCGGTGCGGATTCCTGGTGTGCGGTCATGCCGAAGCGGACCTCCTTCCCCGCCTCACGGGACGGGTCTTAAAGGATGTCGGGAGACCCCCGCCGACCTGCGGCGCGGGCTCCGGTCATCCTACCAGCGTGATTCTGCGGCCAACCGACGGCCATCGTTCCGCTTCCCCTGGTTCACGTGCCGGACGCACCCCTGATGCGGCCCATTCGCACGACTGCCCCATTCGGCTTGACGCAACTACCTCACTCTACGTAACCTCACAGTGAGTTACGAGACGGACGTCGAACCCACCGGTAACGGCGTCGGCAATCGCCCGTGACCCACCACTGAACGCGAAGCAATCTCGTCCGGGGAGATCAATGTCCAGCGACTACGCGAAGCAGCTCGGAGGCAAGCTCCGAGCCATCCGCACCCAGCAGGGGCTCTCCCTGCACGGTGTCGAGGAGAAGTCCCAGGGGCGCTGGAAGGCAGTCGTCGTCGGCTCGTACGAGCGTGGCGACCGTGCGGTCACCGTGCAGCGGCTGGCCGAACTGGCGGAGTTCTACGGGGTCCCGGTGCAGGAGCTGCTGCCCGGCGGCACGCCCGGCGGCGCGGCCGAGCCGCCGCCGCGCCTGGTCCTCGACCTGGAGAGACTGACCCAGGTCCCGTCCGAGAAGGCCGGCCCGCTGCAGCGCTACGCGGCGACCATCCAGAGCCAGCGCGGCGACTACAACGGCAAGGTGCTGTCGATCCGCCAGGACGACCTGCGCACCCTGGCCGTGATCTACGACCAGTCGCCGTCGATCCTCACCGAGCAGCTCATCTCCTGGGGCGTGCTCAACCCCGACGCGCGCCGTGCGGTGCGCGAGGAGGAGACGGGCTGAGTCCCGGCCCCTCGGTCCCCGGCTCCCCGGTCCGCGGCTCCTCGGCCGGCGGCCCACGCACCGGGAGCGGACCGCACCAGCAGAAACGTCACGGCGCGGCACCCCGCACAGGGTGCCGCGCCGCGGCGTTCCCGGGCGGGCGCCGACGCCCGCGAGCGGCCGCCGGGGCGCCCGTCCCGCGTTCAGCGGGCCGTCCCCGCGTTCAGCAGACCGTCTCCAGCCGGTAGCCCGGCTCGGCCGCCACGCCGTCCAGCCGCACCGGACCGGACGCGGGCGTCCACACCCGCCCCTCGCTGGCCCAGGCCCAGGCGGTCGGCCGGTACTCCCCGCAGGCCGCCGCCGAGCCCTGCGCGCCGTGCAGCACCGCGAGGCCGGGCAGCCCCCGGGCCAGCCCGGCGCAGAGCACCGCGCAGAGCAGCTCGAGGTCCTCGTCGTTGATCCGGACCACGCCGTCCTCCCACTGGAGCACCCGGGCCGCCGCGGTCAGCCGCCCGCCGGACGCGTCCACCGACAGCCGCAGCTCGTAGACACCGCTGCCGGCCCCCAGCAGCATCCGGCGGAACACCTCGGCGCCCTGCTCGTAGGCGCCGCGCACGGCGTCGTCGCGCTCGCCGTGGAGGCGGCCGTCGAGCAGCAGATCGGCGTGCCGCAGGGTCAGCCCGTTCTCCCGGGCGCGCACCAGCCGGGGCAGGAAGTCGCCGACCAGCTCCTCGCCCTGATAGGTCAACAGCTGGGTGCGCAGCGGCGGGTTGACCAGGTAGCGCTCGCGGGCGACCGGCTCGGCCGGGTCGAGGCCGTGCAGCAGACAGAACTCGGCGAAGTCCTGCGGGTGGAACATCCGCGCCCGGACGGTGTCGAACCGCCGCCGGGCGTCGGCGAGCAGCTCGGCGGTGTCGGCCAGGTACCGCTCGTGGTCCGGGGCGTCCGACAGCCCCCAGGCGCGGGCCTCCTCGAAGTCCGCCGCGCTGGTGAGCACCCCGATCACGAAGGCCTGACCGGCGCCCTCGGACCGCTGCCGCTCGCACCCCTCGGCCCGGTCGGCGGCGACGCGCGGACGGACCCGGGGACGGTGGCCGGCGGCGGTGCAGTCGGGGGTGCGGCGGGCGCGGCCGTTGCGGCTCATCGGGGCTCCTCGGGCGGGGCGGGCGGGGCGGCGGCGGGTGGACCGCCGACCTTGTCCTCCCCCGCCCCGCGTGGCGCACACGTACGACGTGTCACAGGACTGTAACCGAGGGTGAATCGGATGTTTGGAGTCACGCACGGTTGTGCGCCCGAGCGGTCGCGCCCCGCGCGTCCGCCCCGCGCGAGGCGCCGTCGTCACACCCCGTGCCCACCCGCTCACACCGTTTCGGCCATTCCCGCCCGCGCACGCCAGTGAACGAGCGCCCCCACCGGTAAGAGGGCGCCCCCTCCGCAAGCGGGCGCCCTCTCCCGGAAACCCCGCGCCGCAAGCGGCGACTATCTGGGCACGCGCGCCAACTGCCGGGACTGCGCGACCAGTCGGCCGGTCTCGTCCCAGACCTCGGCGTCCTCCTCGAAGTAGCCGCCCGCGAGGTTGCGGGTCGCGTGCACGACCCGCAGCCAGCCCGGCGCGGGCCTGGCCCGCAGATGCACCGTCAGCTCCACGGTCGGCGCCCAGCCCGGCATCCCGAGGTCGAAGGTGACCGGCGGCAGCGCGTCGGCGACCAGCAGGAGCAGCAGCGGGTCGGGCTCGCGGCCGTCGGCGAGCCGGAACCAGCCCTGGATCCGGCCGGTGCCGGACGGCTGCCCGAGCGCCCAGCCGATGGTCGCCGGGTCGAGCCGCATGTCGAACCGCTCCAGCAGCGCGGCCTGCGCGATCAGCTCCTTGGGCGCGTGCTCGACGCCGATGCACTGGTCCGGCGGCGGCAGCTGCGGCGGGGTGGCACTGGTCCGCACCTCGCCGTCGTGGGTGGCGAGGTCGCCGTGGGTGGCGAGCACCCGCAGCCGTTCCACGCCGTCCTGGCTGAGTGCGGCGGTGCCGGTGGACAGCGTGCGACCGGTGCGGACGACGTCGGTGCGCACGGTGGCCGGTCCGGGGGTGGCGGCGGAGAGGTAGTAGCCGCTGATCGACACCGGGTCGGTGTGGCCGGCGCTCTCCTGGCGGGCCGAGTGCGCGAGCGAGAGCGCGTGGCCGGCGACGGCCAGCAGCAGTCCGCCGTTGACGCCGCCGCCGATCTGCCAGCCGGCGCCGAGGTCGCCGTCGTAGCGGCCGGGCTCGTCCGGGTGCGGGGTGAGGGCGATGCCCTGATCGAACTCGCTGCGGATCGCCGTGGTCATGGGGGGTGGCCTGCCCTTCACTGCGGGGTCGCCGGCGGGCGTGGGCCGCCGGAGCACCAGGTTACTGGCGAGTAGGGCCACCATACGCCGAACGGGTGAACACGCCGAACGGCCGCCGGACCGTTTCCGGTCCGACGGCCGTCGGTGCGGGTGCGCGCCTCAGCGGCGGATGCTCGGCTTGAGCTCCATGAAGCGGGCCAGCAGACCGTTGACGAACGCCGGGGAGTCGTCGGTGGAGTACTCCTTGGCGATCTCCACCGCCTCGTCGACGACGACCGCGTCCGGGACGCCGTCCTCCCAGATGAGCTCGTAGGCGCCGAGCCGCAGGACGTTGCGGTCCGCGATCGGCATCCGGTCGAGCGTCCAGCCGACGGCGTACTGCGAGATCAGCTCATCGATCCGGCGGGCGTACTGGACGTACCCCTCCACCAGTTCCATGGTGTACTCGGCGACCTGCGGGGTGCCCTCGTCCGGCTTGGGCTCCCGGGCCCGGGCCACCCAGTCGGCGAGGACCGTCAGCGGGTCGACCCCGCGGTGGTCGGCCTCGAACAGGATCTGGAAGGCTCGCGTGCGGGCCTTGGTGCGTGCGGACGACACGGACTTACTTCACCCGGCCGAGGTAGCTGCCGTCGCGGGTGTCGACCTTGACCTTCTCGCCGGTGGTGATGAAGAGCGGCACCTGGATCTCGGCGCCGGTCTCCAGGGTGGCCGGCTTGGTGCCACCGGTGGAGCGGTCGCCCTGGACACCCGGCTCGGTCTCGGCGATGACGAGCTCGACCGCGGCCGGGAGCTCGATGTAGAGGACCGCGCCCTCGTTGGTCGCGACCAGGGCCTCGAAGCCCTCCAGCAGGTACTTGGCGGCGTCGCCGACGACGACCGGCTCGATGGTCAGCTGGTCGTAGGTGTCCATGTCCATGAACACGAAGTTCTCGCCGTCCTTGTACGAGAACTGCATGCCGCGCTTGTCGACGTTGGCGGTCTCGACCTTGGTGCCCGCGTTGAAGGTCTTGTCGACGACCTTGCCCGTCAGGACCTCCTTGAGCTTGGTGCGCACGAAGGCCGGACCCTTGCCGGGCTTGACGTGCTGGAACTCGACGACGGACCAGAGCTTGCCGCCCTCCAGCTTGAGGACCATGCCGTTCTTGAGATCGTTCGTGGAAGCCACGGGCGCACTTACTCCTGGATATAGCTGTCAAGGAACCAAGGAACGCGTCCTGTGCCGCGGGAGCGTCACAGCGCGAGGAGCTCCTTGGTGGTGATGGTGAGCAGCTCGGGACCGCCCTCCTCAAGGGGGCGGACGACGAGCGTGTCCTCGATCCGGACCCCGCCGCGTCCCGGGAGGTGGACCCCCGGGCCGACGGTGACCGGCACGCGGCTGTCCAGTTTACCCATGTCCGCGGGACCGAGACGCGGTGCCTCCCGGATCTCCAGCCCGATACCGTGGCCGACCGGGTGCGGAGAGGTCTCCGTGTGCCCGGCGGACTGCAGGATCTCCCGCGCCGCCTGGTCCGGCACGTGCTGCTCGACCCCAGGGCCGAGCGCCTCCCGGCCGGCCCGCTGGGCCCGGAACACCAGCCGGTGCAGCTCCACCTGCCAGGGGGCCGGGGCCGCGCCGATCACGAAGGTCCGGGCGGTCGACACCCCGTAGCCCCGGTACCGGGCGCCGAGCACCACGGTCAGGAAATCGCCCTCCTCGACCCGGCGGTCGGTGGGCTGGTGCGCCTGCTGCCCTGAGTGGCTGCCGGTGCCCACCGAGACCGGGAACGCCGCGCGGTCCGCGCCGTGGTCGATCATCCGGCGCTCCAGCTCCATCGCCAGGTGCCGCTCGGTCCGGCCGACCAGGATCGACTCCAGCAGCTCGCCGAGCGCCTGGTCGGCGATCTCCGCCGCGATCCGCAGATCGGCGATCTCGTACTCGTCCTTGACCACCCGCAGCCGCTCGACCGCCTGTCCGACGTCCGCCAGCCGGGTGCCCTCGACCAGCCCGGCCACGGCCCGGTGCCGGGTGACCGTCAGATCGTGCTCCTCGACCGCCAGCCCGGCCAGCCGCAGCCCCGCCGCGGCGCCCGCCGCGGCCAGCGCGGTGTCCGCCCCGGCCGCCACCTCCAGCCTGGTCACCTCGGGCGAGATCAGGTGCTCCCCGGTGTCGTCCGGCGGCAGGTCGTCGGGCAGCGCCAGCAGCGCCCGGTCCCGGGTCAGCAACAGGGTCGCCCCGCACGGCGGACACCCGGTGAGGTACCGCACGTTCGCCGCCCGGGTGATCAGCGCCGCGTCGGTCCCGGACGCACTGCAGTGCTCCCGCAACCGCTCCCGCCGGCCCGCGTACGCATCAGCCATGGGTCGAGCCTACGAACCCCGCCCCCGATCCGCCCGCCGAACGCCCCCACCCGGGCCCGGGCCGGACTACTCGGCGCCGCCGGTGGGGGCGGGGGTGGCGGGGGCCGGGTCGGCAGTGGTGGGAGCGGGGGTGGCGGGGGTGGCCCACTTCCGCTCGACGCCGGCTAGGCGCCAGTAGGCGATGGCGGCGGCCCAGACGGCGACGAACAGGCCGACGATGGCGTAGCCGACGTTGTCCAGGGTGATGTCCGCGATCCAGCCGGTCACCGGGTCGGTGAGGTCGAACTTCTCGTGCAGGACGCCGACGAGTTCGATGGTCCCGATGATGAACGCCACCGCGATGGACAGCCCGGTGATGGTCAGGTTGTAGTACACCTTGCGCACCGGGTTGGAGAACGCCCACTGGTAGGCGAAGTTCATGAAGGTGCCGTCCAGGGTGTCGAACAGGCTCATCCCGGCCGCGAACAGCAGCGGCAGGCAGACGATCGCGTACCAGGGCAGGCCGGACGCCGCGCCGGAGCCCGCCATCACCATCAGGGTGACCTCGGTCGCGGTGTCGAAGCCCAGGCCGAGCACCATGCCGACCGGGAACATCTGGCCGGGGCGGGTGATCGAGCGGGTCGCCCGGTTCAGCACCCGGGCCAGCAGGCCGCGCGAGTTGAGGTGGTCCTCCAGCTCCGCCTCGTCGAACCGGCCCTCCCGCATCGAGCGGAAGACCTTGAGGATGCCGAACAGCGCGGCCAGGTTGAGCGCGCCGATCAGGTAGAGGAAGGCACCGGAGGCCGAGGTGCCGACCACGCCCAGCCACTGGTGGGTGCTGGACTCGTCGTCCATCAGAGTGCTGGCCAGCTGCGCGCCGCCCGCCACCAGGGCGGCCATCAGCACCACCATCGAGGAGTGCCCGAGCGCGAACCAGAAGCCGACCGAGACCGGCCGCTTGCCGTCCGCCATCAGCTTCCGGGTGGTGTTGTCGATCACCGCGATGTGGTCGGCGTCGAAGGCGTGCCGCATGCCGAGGGTGTACGCGGTGATCCCCAGGCCCACCCCGAAGACCTGCGTGCCCACCTCGTACTTCTCCGGCGCGACCAGGAAGATCAGCGTTCCGAAGGCCACCACGTGCATGGCCAGGATCACGCCCATCAGGCCGGCGGTCCGCACGGTGTCCTCCCGCCGCCATCGGAAGGTGGGCAGGGCGGTGGGCGCCGCCGGGGCGGCGACGGTTTCGGGCAGGGTCATCCTGGGATCACGCTCCAGCACCTCGTGGAAACACTTCGTGAGATGCCGCGGCCGGTCTCCTGGCTGACGGGGCTCCCGTACCCGCCTTCCCGGACGCGCGAGGCGCCCAGTGGCGACGTGGGTACGGACACTTCCCCCCGATCACAGTGGCGAGGGCCGCTCCGGACTGGAACCCCTGAGGGTCCGTCACCGGTCTTCCCGAGCACCACGGCGGGCAACACCGTAGGGGGCGGGCGACGACCCTTGCAAGGCTGCGCACCTGCGCAGGTGTCCAGGATCACAGCGTCCGGCCTGCGAGAATGGCCCGTATGCATCTCGTTCCGGCCGACCGCGCGGGCCACCGCACCATCGACGGGCACCGGGTCTGCGAGGCCATCGCGGCGATCGGCGACACCGCCCACGTCCGCTCCTGGGCCGAGCGGTTCTCGCTGCTCGCCGACCCGGGCCGCCTCGCCCTGCTGCTGGCGCTGCACCGCACCGGGCCGCTCGCCGTCAGCGACCTGGCGGTCGCCACCGGCATGCGCGACCCCGCCGTGTCCCAGGCCCTGCGGCTGCTGCGGACGGCGGGGGCGGTGATCGGCGAGAAGGAGGGACGCGTCGTGCGCTACCGGCTCGTGGACGCGGACCTGCGCCCCCTGCTGGACGCGTGCGCCGTCGACACTCCCGAGCGGCACACGCACCACGAGCCCCATGAGCCCCACGAGCAGCACGAGCAGCACGAGCAGCACGAGCGTTCCGGGCACCACGGCCGGCACGAGCACGACGAGCACGACGCGGCCACCGGCTGACCCCGGCCGACCGGCGGCCCGGTCTACGGACCGGTCGACGGCCCGGTCAGCGGGCCGGGACGCCCGCCGGCTGACAGGAGGGGCACCAGAAGAGATTGCGGGAGGCGTGCTCCTCCGCCCGGACCTCGGTGGCGCAGACCAGGCACGGCATCCCGGCCCGCCGGTAGACGTACACCTCGCCGCCGTGGTCGTCGACCCGCGGCGGGCGGCCCATCGCCTCGGGAGTGTGCTCGGGGCGCACGGTGTCGATGCGGCCGGCGCCGACGCCCTCGCGCATCAGCGCGACCAGGTCGGCCCAGATCGCGTCCCACTCGGCCCGGAGCAGCTCCCGCCCCGTCCGGTGCGGATCGATGCCGTGCCGGAACAGCACCTCGGCGCGGTAGACGTTCCCCACCCCGGCCAGCACCTTCTGGTCCATCAGCAGGGCCGCGACCGTCGTCCTGCTGCTCGTCATCCGCCGCCAGGCGGCGTCCGGGTCGGCGTCGGCGCGCAGCGGGTCGGGGCCGAGCCGGGCCGCCACCGCGGCCTTCTCGGCGCCGGTGATCAGCTCGCAGGTGTTGGGGCCGCGCAGATCGGCGACGTGCTCGTCGTTCTCCAGCCGCAACCGGACCAGGCCGACGGGGGGCGGCACCGGTCCGTCGCCGATCGCGGCGAAGGTGAAGCCGCCGTACAGGCCCAGGTGGATGTGCACCCAGGCGTCCTCGCCGAAGCCGAGGAACAGGTGCTTGCCGACCGCCTCGGCGGCCTCCAGCTCCCGCCCGTCGATCAGCTCGGCGGCGTCCGCGAACCGCCCCTGGGGGCTGCTGGCACGGACCGCCCGGCCACCGAAGGCACGGTGGTTCTCGGCGGCGAGGCGGTGGATGATGTGGCCTTCCGGCACGGGCGCGGCTCCCCCGGTGGAACGTTCAGGACCCGTCCATCATCGCAGTCGGCACCGACAGACCCGCCGGGTGCACGGGCCCCTCAGCGGACCGGGATGCCCATCAGCCGGGCCAGGATCACCCGGTCGAGCTCGGCGGCGGTGGCGGCCACGTCGAGGTGGGAATTGTCGATGATCGGCAGCCCGGAGTTGTACCAGCCGGCCATCCGGCCGTGGATCCGCGCCACCTCCTCGTCGCCGAGCCGTCGGTTCCCGCTGCGCCGGGCGTTGCGGTGGAGCACCGAGTCGAGGCTCGGCAGCAGCACCACCGGGATCATGCCGGGTCCGATGTGCCGCTTCCAGCCGCCGAGGCCGATCGCCGGGCGGTCGGGGAAGACCGCGTCGTCGATGATGCAGGAGATGCCGTTGGCGAGGTAGTTGCGGCAGGCGAAGCCACAGGTCCGGCGGGCCAGCCGGTACTGCGCCTCGGAGGCGTTGTTCCAGCCGGACTGCGGGTTGGCGAAGCCGGACTGCACCCACTCCCGGACGTCGTCGAGGCTGATGTGCGCGGTCGGGCTGGGACGGCGCTCGGCCCAGTGCCGGGCGACGGTGGTCTTGCCGGCGCCGGCGGGGCCGATCAGCAGCACCGCGATCGGGCCGGCAGGGGCGTGCTGCTGCGGTGGCCGGGCGGGCAGCTGGACGGGCGCGCCGGAGGGCAGCAGGAAGTGCCCGGTGGACCCGGCGGGCACCGGGGCGGGCGCGGGCGGCGAGGCCGGAGCCGGGGCGGGCGCCGGCGCCGGGGCCGGCACCGGTCCGGGCGGAGGCGACGGCAGCACCGGCAGCGGAACGGTCGGCGGCCCCGAGGAGTCCGTCGAGGCGCCCACCGGCAGGGGCGCCGGAACAGGCACCGGTACCGGAACCGGCAGAGGCGCCGGAACAGCCGCCGGAACAGGCAGCGGCAACGGCAACGGAACGACCATCGGAACAGGCACCGTCCCGGCCGCCACCGGATACCCCGGCACCGGCGGGGCGACGGGACGTGGGGGGACGGATCCACCCCCGGCGTACTGCGTCACGGCACCTCCCGACTTCCTTCAGCGGGACACTACACGGCGGTGCGGCGGTGGACACAGCCCACCGCCGCACCACCAACCGCACCACCGCCGCACCGGGCCGGTCACCCGACGGGCGCCCCGGCGTCAGCCCGCGGCGAGCTGCTCGGCCAGCGCCCGCAGGGCCAGCTCGTACGAGCCGATCCCGAACCCGGCGATCGTGCCGGAGGCCACCGCGGCGATCACCGAGGTGTGCCGGAAGGTCTCCCGGGCGTACGGGTTGGAGATGTGCACCTCGACCAACGGCGCGGTGCGCTGCGCGGCCGCGTCCCGCATCGCGTACGAGTAGTGGGTGAACGCACCCGGGTTGATCACCACCGGCACCCGGCCGTCGGCGGCCTCGTGCAGCCACTCCACCATCTGCTGCTCGGAGTTGGTCTCGTGCACCTCGACCTCGAAGCCGAACTCCTTGCCGAGCGCGGTGCAGCGCTCGACCAGCCCGGCGTACGAGGTGGCACCGTAGACGTCGGGCTCGCGGCTGCCCAGCCGGCCCAGGTTGGGACCGTTGAGCACCATCACCCTGGTCACCCGGACACCTCCGCGTAGGCGGCGACCAGCAGCGACGGGTCGGGGCCCTCCAGCACGGAGGTCTTGCCGAGGCCGTCCAGCACGATGAAGCGGATCAGGTCGCCGCGCGACTTCTTGTCGATCTTCATCGCGTCCAGCAGCTTCGGCCAGGCGTCCGCCCGGTAGGTCAGCGGCAGACCGACCGAGGCCAGCACCGAGCGGTGCCGGTCGGCCGTGGCGTCGTCCAGCCGGCCCGCCAGGCGGCCCAGCTCGGCGGCGTACACCATGCCGATCGAGATCGCCGCGCCGTGCCGCCACTTGTAGCGCTCGTTGCGCTCGATGGCGTGGCCGAGAGTGTGGCCGTAGTTGAGGATCTCGCGCTGTCCGGACTCCTTGAGGTCCCCGGAGACCACGTCGGCCTTGACCTGGATCGCGCGGCGGATCAGCTCGACGGTGTGCGGCCCGGCCGGGGTCCTGGCTCCCTCGGGATCGGCCTCGATCAGGTCGAGGATGACCGGGTCGGCGATGAAGCCGCACTTGACGACCTCGGCGAGCCCGGAGACGTAGTCGTGCTTGGGCACGGTCTCCAGGGTGTCGAGGTCGGCCAGCACGCCCACCGGCGGGTGGAAGGCACCGACCATGTTCTTGCCCTCGGCGATGTTGATGCCGGTCTTGCCGCCGACCGCCGCGTCGACCATGCCGAGCAGCGTGGTGGGCATGGAGATCCAGCGCACCCCGCGCAGCCAGGTGGCGGCGACGAAGCCCGCCAGGTCGGTGGTGGCACCGCCGCCGAGACCGACGACGACGTCGCTGCGGGTGAAGCCGGTCTGGCCGAGCACCGACCAGCAGTACGCGGCCACCTCGGCGCTCTTCGCCTCCTCGGCGTTCGGCACCTGCAGCGCGATCGCGTCGTAGCCCTCGCCGGCCAGGTCCTCGCGGATCGCGTCGGCGGTGGCGGACAGCGCCTCCGGGTGGATGATCGCGACCCGCTTGGCCCTGGCGCCGATCAGCGGGGACAGCTCACCGAGCAGCTGGTGCCCGATCAGCACGTCGTACGGGTCGTGGCCGGCGCTGCCGCCGACGTGGATCCTGACGGTGGTGTCAGTCATGGGGGGTCTTCAGCTCCAGTGCTTCCAGTACGGCGTCCGCGACCTGCTCGGGGGTGCGGCCGGCGGTGTCGACGACGGCGGTGGCCACCTCCAGGTAGAGGGGGCGGCGGGCCTCCATCAGCTCGCGCCAGCGGGCCCGCGGGTTGACGGCCAGCAGCGGGCGCGGGGCGTCCAGGCCGACCCGCTTGACCGCGTCGGCGAGCGGGACCTCCAGGAACACCACCGGCAGGTCGCGCAGCAGCTCACGGGTCGGCCCGGCCATCACCGCGCCGCCGCCGAGCGCCAGCACCCCGGCGTGGGTCCCGACCGCGGCGCGCACGGCCGCCTGCTCCAGCTCACGGAAGTGCGGCTCGCCCTCGTCCACGAAGATGTCCGGGATCGGCTTGCCGGCCCGCTCCTCGACATCGGCGTCGGTGTCCCGGAAGCCCACGCCGAGGCGCTCGGCGACGACCCGCCCGACGGTGGACTTGCCACTGCCGGGCGGGCCGACCAGCACGAGGACCGGAGTGGTCATCGGACGATCAGGTTGTCGAGGTAGCTCCGCACGTTGCGCCGGGTCTCCGACACGTGGTCGCCACCGAACTTCTCGTTCACCGCGTCCGCGAGCACCAGGGCCACCATCGCCTCGGCGACGATGCCGGCCGCCGGCACCGCGCAGACGTCGGAACGCTGGTGGTGCGCCTTGGCGGGCTCGCCGGTGCGCACGTCCACGGTGCGCAGCGCGCGCGGGACGGTCGCGATCGGCTTCATCGCGGCGCGGACCCGCAGCAGCTCGCCGGTGGACAGACCGCCCTCGGTGCCGCCGGAGCGGCCGGAGACGCGCTTGGCGCCGTCGGGGCCCGGCACGATCTCGTCGTGCGCCTGCGAGCCGGGGACGCGGGCGAGGTCGAAGCCGTCGCCGACCTCGACGCCCTTGATCGCCTGGATGCCCATCAGCGCGGCGGCCAGCCGGGCGTCCAGGCGGCGGTCCCAGTGCACGTGCGAGCCGAGGCCGACCGGCACGCCGTAGGCGAGGACCTCGACGACGCCGCCGAGCGTGTCGCCGTCCTTGTGGGCCTGGTCGATCTCGGCGACCATCGCCTTCGACGCGTCGGCGTCCAGGCAGCGCACCGGGTCGGCGTCCAGCTTCGCCTCGTCGGAGGGCAGCGGCAGCACCCCGGCCGGGGCCTTGGCGGCGGCCAGCTCGACCACGTGGCTGACGATCTCGATGCCGCAGGTCTCCTTGAGGTAGGAGCGGGCGACGGCGCCGAGCGCGACCCGGGCGGCGGTCTCCCGGGCGCTGGCGCGCTCCAGGATCGGGCGGGCCTCGTCGATCGAGTACTTCTGCATACCGGCCAGGTCCGCGTGACCGGGACGCGGGCGGGTCAGCGCCTCGTTGCGGCCGAGACCGGCCAGCACCTCGGGGTCGACCGGGTCGGCCGACATGACCTGCTCCCACTTCGGCCACTCGGTGTTGCCGACCATGACGGCCACCGGGCTGCCCATGGTGAGCCCGTGCCGGACACCGCCGAGGAAGGTCACCTCGTCCTGCTCGAACTTCATCCGTGCGCCGCGACCGTAACCGAGCCGGCGGCGCGCCAGGGCGTCGGCCACCACCGCGGTGGTGACCGGTACACCGGCCGGCAGGCCCTCCAGCGTCGCGACGAGTGCGGGGCCGTGCGACTCCCCCGCCGTCAGCCAGCGCAACGTACCCAACGGAGCTCCTTCATCAGCGGACCGGTGCGGGGCTGCCGCACCCGTCCGGGCGTGCCTTCTCTGCCCGAATCCTTTCATGCCGGACGACCGACCGGACCTGGAGTCCGATCACCGGACATCATTCGGCCGACCGGCGGACGCGAATGGCCGGTCACCGCGGGGCCGTCGGCCCGCCGGCGGGACACCGCCGCACCCCGGGCACGAAGGGCGCACGGTACGGGCACGGCGGGCGCACCGCGGAAGCACACCGTCCGTGCACCACCCCACGGCGCGAGCGGCGGTCAGCCCGCCGCGAGCGCCGCCTCGCCGGCCGCGCGGACCGCCGCCAGCGGACCGGGAGTGCGCCCGGTGAAGAGCTCGCTCTGCAGCACCGCCTGGTGCACCAGCAGGTCGAGGCCGCCCAGCACGGTCGCCCCGCGGTCCGCGCAGGCGGCCGCCAGCGCGGTCGGCCACGGGTGGTACAGCACGTCGAAGAGCGCGCCCGGCCCGGCGGTCAGCCCCTCGGCGAAGGCGTCGGTCGCCCCGGCCGGGGTGGTGGCCACCGTGAGCGGGTGCTCCAGCGCCCCGGCACCGCGCTCCCAGTCGGCGGTGCGCACCGCCACGCCGAGCCGTTCGCCCAGCGCGGCCATCTCCCGGGCCCGCTCGGGGGTGCGGACGTAGACGGTCACCTCGCGGGCGCCGAGCCGGGCCAGCGCGGCCAGCGCCGAGGAGGCGGTCGCCCCGGCGCCGAGCACCGCCGCCGCCGGCACCTCGGTGATGCCGCGTTCGCGCAGCGCGTTGACCAGGCCGGGCACGTCCGTGTTGTGGCCCTCGCGCCGGCCGTCGGCGGTGAACACCAGGGTGTTCACCGCGTCGACCGTCCGGGCGGTGTCGCTGACCTCGTCGAGCAGCGGGATCACCGCCCGCTTGAGCGGCATGGTCAGCGAGCAGCCGGTCCACTCGGCCTCGTCCAGCCCGGCGACGAAGCCGGGCAGGCCGGCCTCGTCGACCTCGAACCGGTCGTAGCGCCAGCCGTCCAGTCCGAGCGCCGCGAAGGCGGCCCGGTGCAGGGCGGGCGAGAGCGAGTGGGCGATCGGCGAGCCGAGGACGGCCGCCCGGTGCTTGCTGGTCACGCTGGTCACTTCCTCCGCCGCCTGCCGGCGGTCGTCACTTGGTGGTGCAGTGGACCGAGGCCGCGTCGAACTTCTGCCCCGCCGCCAGGCAGTAGGACTCGACGTTCTTGGCGTGCTCCGCGTCCGTCTCCGCGAAGAGGGTCTGGGTCGGCGACATCGCGATGAAGTACAGCCACTTGCCGTCCGCCGGGTTCAGCGTGGCCTTCAGCGCGGCGTCGCCCGGGTTGGAGATCGGGGTCGGCGGCAGGCCGGCGTTGTAGTAGGTGTTGTACTTGTTGGACGCGTCGTTGATGTCCTTCTTGTCCAGCGTCTTGCGGCCCAGCGCGTACTGCAGCGTGGTGTCCATGCCGAGCTTGCCGTTGACCTTGCCCTTGTCCGCCAGGCGGTTCTGGATGGTCCGGGCCATCTTGGCGAAGTCCTCGGGGTTGTTGCCCTCGGCCTGCAGGATGCTGGCCTCGATGACCACCTCGTAGCCGGTCTTCAGCCCGATCTTGGACGCCTCCGCGTCCAGGCTCGCGTAGCGGTCGACGGCGTTCTTCACCATCTGCTTGAGCAGTTCCTCGGGCTTCATGCCGTCGGTGATCGAGTAGCGGGTCGGCCAGAGGAAGCCCTCGATGTTGCCGTTGGCGTACGGCGGGAGCCCGAGCGTGGCCACCTGCTCCTTGGCGACGGCCGCGGTGGTGCCCTTGGCCAGCTTCAGCTTGTCGTCGATCTTGACGTAGGTGGCCGCGGCGGTCAGGCCCTCCTGGACGATCAGCTTCTCACCGCCGTTGGCGTCCACCAGGAACTGCACCGCGCCGTCGGCGGACATCTCCGTCGGCATGCTGTAGGTGCCGGGCTGGATGGTGGAGCACTTGACGTTCTTCTCGCAGGCCTTGCTGAAGGCGTCGACGCTCTTGACCACACCGGCCTGCTTCAGCGCCAGGCCCATCTGGCTGCCCGCCGCGCCCTGCTTGATCTCGACCTTCACCGAGCCGGTGCCCGGGCCCGGGAAGTCCGGCGGCGGGCCGAAGTGGTCCTTGTAGAAGCCGTAGCCCCACCAGCCGGCGCCGCCCATGATGCCGAGCAGGACCAGCGCGACGACCAGGCAGGCGCCACCGTTGCGCCGGCCCGACTTCTTGCCGTTCTCCTTGCGCTTCTTCTTGGCCTCGCGGGACTGGTCCTCCTCGCCGAGGAAGCCGCTCCCGTCCTCGTCGGAGCCGTCGCCGCGGTACTCGTCCTCGGCGTACTCGCCCTCCTGGCCGTCCCACTCGTCCTCGGCGTGCCCGGCCTCCTCGCCGGCGCCGACCGGGTCGGCCCCGGCCTCGAGCGCGGCGGCCTCCGCCTCCCAGTCGATGCCGTCCGGCCCGGGGCCCGCGGGCCGCGCCGCGGCCGGCTGCTTCTGCTCAGCCGGCGCGCCCCGGCCGGGGCCGCCCGGCGCACCCTGCTGCGGCATCTGCTGCGGAGGCACGCCCTGCTGGGGCTGCTGCGGCATCGGCTGTGGGGCGCCCTGCTGGGGCATCTGCTGCTGGCCCGTGCCCTGCTGGGGGTAACCCTGCTGACCGCCGCCGTACTGCTGCTGCCCCTGGCCGCCCTGCTGCTGCGGATAGCCCTGCTGACCCATCCCCTGCTGGCCCATCCCCTGCTGGGGGTAACCCTGCTGACCGCCGCCGTACTGCTGCTGCTGCCCCTGAACGCCCTGCTGCTGCGGATAGCCCTGCTGACCCATCCCCTGCTGCGGGTAACCCTGCTGACCGCCCATGCCCTGCTGGCCCATCCCCTGCTGGGGATAGCCCTGCTGGCCCATGCCCTGCTGGGGGTAACCCTGCTGACCGCCCATACCCTGCTGCTGCGGATAGCCCTGCTGAGCGGCGCCGTACTGCTGCTGCCCCTGAACGCCCTGCTGCTGGGGATAGCCCTGCTGCCCCATGCCCTGGCCGCCGTCGCCGTACTGCTGCTGCTGCTGGGGATTCTGCTGCCACTGCCCGTCCTGCTGACCGGGGACCGGCTGCTGACCGCCGTACCCGGGGTCTCCCGGTTGCCACGGCTCGGAGCCCTGGGGGCCGTAGCCCCGACCCAGATCGGTCATTGATCCCCTTATACCGACGGAGACGACCGGAGGATCGGCCCGGTCGCCCGGGACGGCGTCCCGGCTGCTTGTCGAACCGGCGTGCTAGCGCAACACCTGGACGGAGACGCTACCGTACCGCAGTCGACCGTCCGGCCGGGGCCGCAGCCGCTGCGCTCAGTGACCGCCCGCCCCCGGGGACGCCCCCGCCCCGGCGGAGGCCGACGCGGGCGCCGACCCGGAGCCCGTCCCCGACGCCGGGGCCGAGCCGGAGGCCGTGGCGGACGGGCTCGCGGCCCGGGTCGCGTTGAACTCGGCGACGTTCTTCTGCTGCACCTCGAAACTGTCGGTGAACCGGGTGTCCCCGGGCTTCACGGTCACGAAGTAGAGCCAGTCCCCCGGCGCCGGGTCCACCGCCGCCATGATCGCCTGCCGCCCCGGGTTGGAGATCGGGGTCGGCGGCAGCCCGGCGTGCTTGTAGGTGTTGTAGGGCGAGTCCAGCCGGGTGTCCGTGACGCTGGTGTTCAGCGTGGAGCGTCCGAGCGCGTAGTTGATGGTGGAGTCCAGCTGGAGCGGCATGTTCTTGGCCAGCCGGTTGTAGATCACCCGCGCGACCTTGGCCATGTCCTCCGAGTTGTCGGCCTCGCCCTGGACCATGCTGGCGATGGTCACCAGTCCGTACAGGCTCTGCCCGAGATTGGTCGCGACGACCTCCGCGTCGTCCCGGGCGAACTCCTTCCCCGCCCGGTCGACCATCTGCTTCAGCAGTTCGGCGGCGGTGGTGTCCTCGGTGACGCTGTAGGTCGCGGGGAACAGATAGCCCTCGGGGGTGCCGTTGGCGGTCTCCGGCAGGCCCAGCTCGGCGGCCTGGTCCTTGGCGGTCTGCTCGGTGGTGCCCTCGGCCAGCCGCAGCTTCTTGTCGATCGCCGCGTAGATCTGGCTGCCGCGCCAGCCCTCGGGAATGGTCAGACCGTTGGCGTTCGCCGGGTCGACCAGGACGGCGAGCGCCGCGGCCGCCGACATCCGCTGCCGCAGGGTGTACGTGCCCGGCTGGATCCGCCCGGCCGCCGCCGCACTGCCCTTCGCCGCCCGGGTGAAGGCCAGCGAGCTGGCCACCACGCCGTTGCGCACCAGGGCGGAGGCGATCTGGCTGAGGCCAGCCCCTTCGGGCACCGAGACCTGCACCGATCCGGAGCCGCCGCCCGCGAAGTCGGCGGCGGCCGGCGGCTTGCGCTGCCCCTGGATCCAGCTGAAGCCCGCCAGCCCGATCCCGCCGAACACGACCACCAGCGACAGCGCGGTCAGCAGACAGGCCAGCCCGTTGCGCCGCCGGTGCGGGTCCGGCGGTTCGGGGCGCGGGGCGGGCGGGCCCGGCGGACGGCCCTCCGGTTCGATCACCGGCGCACCGAGGTGGCCGGGGCTCAGGCCGGGTGTGAGGTCCAGATCGGTCACGGCACGCCCCCTCGGCGGTCCGCACGGCGTGCGGCACGACGGCAATGGCAGAGGGGTGGGGGGGGGGGGGGGCGCCCCCCCCCCCCCCCCCCCCCCGCGGGGGGGGCGGGCCGGCCCCCCCCCCCCCCCCCCCAACCCCCCCGCGGGCCCCCCCCCCCCC
>NZ_JBIVGI010000008.1:224299-327448 GCF_044748625.1 Kitasatospora sp. NPDC089913
GGGGTGTGTGGTCCCCTTCGGTCCGGCCCCCCCCCCCGGGGGGCCCGCCCGGCGGGGGCCCCGCCGGCATGGCCCTCGGGGCCGGTGGGGCCGCGCCCCCCCGGACCCCTCACCGGGACGTTAGAGCAGGCCGGTCAGCCCGCCGCCTCGACGCTCTCACCGGGCGGGCGTCCGCTCACCCGTTCGGACTCAAGGGCGGTCTGCAGGATCACCACCGCGGCGGCCTGGTCGACCACCGAGCGGCCCTTCTTGGCCTTGACCCCCGAGGCGCGCAGCCCGTGGGTCGCGGTCACGGTCGACATCCGCTCGTCGACCAGCCGGACCGGGACCGGCCAGAGCCGGCCGGCCAACCGGACCGCGTAGCCGCGGACCTTCTCCGCCGCCGGGCCCTCCTTGCCGCTGAGCGAGCGCGGCAGACCGACGACCACCTCGATCGCGCCGTACTCCTCGACGATCGCGGCGATCCTGGCCTGCGACTTCACTCCGGCGGGGACGGTCTCCACCGGGGTGGCGAGCACCCCGTCGGGGTCGCAGGACGCGACCCCGATCCGGGCGTCCCCGACGTCGACGGCGATCCGCCGCCCGCGCCGGAAGGGCTTCTCCTCGATCTGCTCGGTCTCCATCAGAACGCGGACCCCATCAGGAGGCGCGCTCCGCGACCAGACCGCGCACGGCGGCGACGGCCTTGTCGATCGCGGTCGCGTCGGTGCCGCCGCCCTGGGCGACGTCGTCCTTGCCGCCACCGCCGCCGCCGAGGGTCTTGGCCGCGGTGCGGACCAGCTCGCCGGCCTTGATGCCGCGGCCGCGGGCGTCCTCGTTGGTGGCGATCACGGTCAGCGGGCGGTCGTTCGCCACGGTGAAGGCGGCGACCACGGCCGGGCGCGAACCGAGGCGGCCGCGCACGTCCAGGACCAGCTTGCGCAGCTCGTCCGCGCCGGTGCCGTCGGCGACCCGGGCGGCCACCACGGCGATGCCGTGCACGTCCTCGGCCGAGTCGGCGAGACCCGCGGCGGCCGCGAGCACCTTCTCGGCGCGGAAGCGCTCGATCTCCTTCTCGGCGTCCTTGAGCTTGGCGAGCATGCCGGAGATCTTCTCCGGCAGCTCCTCCGGGCGGCCCTTGACCAGCTCGGTCAGCTGGGCGACCACGGTGTGCTCACGGGCCAGGAAGCGGTAGGCGTCGGCGCCGACCAGCGCCTCCACCCGGCGCACCCCGGAGCCGATCGAGGACTCGCCGAGCAGCTTCACCAGACCCAGCTGGGCGGTGTTGCCGACGTGGGTGCCGCCGCACAGCTCCTTGGAGAAGTCGCCGATGGTGACGACCCGGACCTCGTCGCCGTACTTCTCGCCGAACATCGCGATGGCGCCGGCCTTGCGGGCCTGGTCCATCGTCATGACCTCGGCGGTGACCTCCAGCTCGCGGGTCAGCACGTCGTTGATCTTCTGCTCGACGTCGGTCAGCACGCTGCCGGGCACGGCGGCGGGCGAGCCGAAGTCGAAGCGGAAGCGGCCCGGGGCGTTCTCCGAACCGGCCTGGGCGGCCGTCGGGCCGAGCGCGTCGCGCAGCGCCTGGTGGGTCAGGTGGGTGGCCGAGTGGGCCCGGGCGATCGCCCGGCGGCGGTCCACGTCGATGGTGGCGTAGGCCGAGGCGCCGAGCACGACCTCGCCGAACAGCACACCGCCGGAGTGCACGACCACGCCCGGCACCGGCTGCTGCACGTCGCGGATCTCCACGACCGCGCCGGAGTCCAGCCGGATCCGGCCGTGGTCGGCGAGCTGGCCGCCGCCCTCGGCGTAGAACGGGGTGCGGTCGAGGATGAGCTCGACCTCGTCGCCCTCGGAGGCGGCCGGCGCCGGGACGCCGTCCACCAGCAGGCCGACCACGGTGGCCTCGCCCTCGGTGAGGGTGTAGCCGGTGAAGACGCTGGCGCCGGACTTGTCGGCGACCTCGCGGTACGCGGCGACGTCGGCGTGGCCCATCTTCTTGGCCTTGGCGTCCGCCTTGGCGCGGTCCCGCTGCTCCTGCATGAGGCGGCGGAAGCCGGCCTCGTCGACCTGGAGGCCCTGCTCCTCGGCCATCTCCAGGGTCAGGTCGATCGGGAAGCCGTAGGTGTCGTGCAGCTTGAACGCCTGGTCGCCGGAGAGCACCGCGCCGCCGGACTGCTTGGTCTCGGTGACCGCGGCGTCGAGCAGGCTGGTGCCGGCCTTCAGGGTCTGCAGGAAGGCCGCCTCCTCGCCGACGACGACCGTCTCGATGCGCTTGCGGTCGGTCTCCAGCTCCGGGTACTGCGGGGCCATCGCCTGGATCGCGACATCGGTGAGGTCCTTGGCGACCACGCCGGTGGCGCCCAGCAGGCGCATGTTGCGGATGGCGCGGCGCAGGATGCGGCGCAGCACGTAGCCGCGGCCCTCGTTGCCGGGGGTGACGCCGTCGCCGATCAGCATCAGCGCGGTGCGGATGTGGTCGGTGACCACGCGCAGCGAGACGTCCGACCTGTGGTCCGCGCCGTAGGTGTGGCCGGTCAGCTCGGCGGCCCGGTCCAGGATCATCCGGCTGGTGTCGATCTCGAAGAGGTTGTCGACGCCCTGCAGGATGGCGGCCAGACGCTCCAGGCCGAGGCCGGTGTCGATGTTCTTGCTCGGCAGGTCGCCGAGGATCTCGAAGCCGTCCTTGCCGTCGCCGTGGCCGCGCTCGTACTGCATGAAGACCAGGTTCCAGATCTCCAGGTAGCGCTCGCCGTTGACGGCCGGGCCGCCCTCCTCGCCGTAGGCGGGGCCGCGGTCGTAGTTGATCTCCGAGCACGGGCCGCACGGGCCGGGGACGCCCATCGACCAGAAGTTGTCCTTCATGCCCAGGCGCTGGATCCGCTCCGACGGGACGCCGATGACGTCACGCCAGATCTGCTCGGCCTCGTCGTCGTCCTTGTAGACGGTGATCCAGAGCTTCTCCTTCTCCAGGCCGTAGCCACCGTCCGCGACGGGAGTGGTGAGCAGCTCCCAGGCGAACTTGATGGCTCCTTCCTTGAAGTAGTCGCCGAAGGAGAAGTTGCCGCACATCTGGAAGAAGGAGCCGTGCCGGGTGGTCTTCCCGACCTCCTCGATGTCCAGGGTGCGCACACACTTCTGGACGCTGGTGGCGCGCGAGAACTGCGGCTTGACCTCGCCCAGGAAGTACGGCTTGAACGGCACCATGCCGGCGTTGACCAGCAGCAGGGTGGGGTCGTCGGCGACCAGGGACGCCGACGGAACGACGGTGTGGCCGCGCTCCTCGAAGAAGCGCAGCCAGCGGCGGCGGATCTCTGCCGACTCCATTAGTGGTCCTTCCGGTTCGTACCGCCCCGCGGCGGAATCGCGCGCCGGGGCGTTCTCTCGATGGCTTGGGGGGTGGTGCCGGCGCCGTCGGACGAGGCGCGGGCACGGCTGGGCGGAGGCAGGGCGGCGGCCGGGCTACCGGGCGCCGCCGAGATAGCTCGGTACTGGGGCTCGCCGCGGAGCACCCCACTGCGGCGGCGCGGCTCGACGACGGCGGTGCCGTCCAGGCCGAGGTCCTCGCGCAACTGCTCCTCGCGCTCGGTCATACCGGTCCGGACGTCCTGGGCGAACTGCTTGGCCAGGTCGCCCAGGTGCAGCGCACCGCGCGCGGCGGTGCCGGACAGGCTGTCCGGGGTGAGCCGGTGCACGGCCTCGTTGGCCTTGTTCATGGCCCAGACGGTGGCACCGGCGCCGACCGCCATCCAGAAGACGCGTCGCACCATGCCGTCAGCCCCTCACCGCGCGCCGGACCCGGGACAGCAGTCCGGTCCTCGGCGCGGTCGCGGCGCGGACCTCGGCCCGGACCAGCCGGGCCAGTTCCTCGCGCTCGGACGGCTGGGTGGGCAGCGTCGCGGTGCCCTGCTGCTTGGCGACGGCCTTGCGCACGCCGTAGCTGAACGCCGCGACCTTGACCAGCGGACCGCCGAGGGTCGCCGCGACGGTGGAGGAGAGCGCGTTGGCGTTGGCCGCCGCGTCCTGCACGTTGGCGGTGATCTCGTCCACCCGCTCCAGCTGCTCGTTGGCGCTGCGCACCGCGGCACCGGCTTCGGTCAGCAGCGGCACGGCCTGCTCGGTGACGGCGGAGACGAGGACGGTGGCCTCCTTGAGGACCCGCGAGAGCCGGACCAGCACGACGGCGAGCAGGGTGACCAGGACAGCCCAGAACACGGCGACGAGCAGACCGGCCAGCTCTCCCACGGACACCTTTGCGCGCTCCCTCGCCTCGCTGTTTCCCAAGGGGAACCCTATCGCGACCGCACCGGGTTTCCGGACCGGGTTTCCGCCGCGGGGCGCGCGGCGAACCGACCGGGTGTGCGATCCGCGCGCGTAACCTACCCGCCGGTCACCTCGTTCTGCCAGGCAGGTCGCCACCCGCGCGGCCGAGCCGGACGCCCGGGCCGACCTGGCCCGGGCCTCGAAACGGGGAGCAGGGCTTGGATCGGGATTCCACACCACGTCCGGACCGGCCGGTGCCGGGGCGGCTCCCGGCGGAGGTCACCAGCTTCGTCGGCCGGCGGAACGAGCTGACCGAGCTGGCCCTGCTGCTGGCCGAACGGCGGCTGGTGACGGTCACCGGCCCGGGCGGGGTCGGCAAGACCCGGCTGGCGCTGCGGGCCGCCGCGCGGGCGGCCGGGGCGTTCCCGGACGGCACCTGGCTGGTCGAGGCGGCACCGGTGCAGAACGGCCGGTTGCTCGGGCACGCCGTCCTGGAGGCGCTGCGGCTGACCGACGGAACGGCGCGGGCCCCGATGGAGGTGCTGACCGAGCGGCTCGCCGGGCGCAGGCTGCTGCTGGTGCTGGACGGCTGCGAGCACCTGGTGCCGGCCTGCGCCGAGCTGGCCGTGGCGCTGCTGCGGGCGCTGCCGGGGCTGCGGGTGCTGGCGACCAGCCGGATGGCGCTGCGGACGGCCGGGGAGCACCTGCTGAACCTGGCCCCGCTGCCGGTCGGCACCGCCGGCGCGGTCGCCCCGGGGGCGCTGCCGGACGCGGCGCTGCTGTTCGCGGACCGGGCCCGGGCGGTGCTGCCGTCGTTCGCGGTCACCGCCGAGAACGCGGAGGCGATCGCCCAGCTGTGCCGGCGGCTGGACGGCATCCCGCTGGCGGTCGAGCTGGCCGCGGGGCGGCTGCGGGCGCTGTCGGTGGAGCAGATCGGCGCGCGGCTGGACGACCGGTTCCGGCTGCTGACCGGCGGTGATCCGGCCGCCCTGCCGCGCCACCGGACGCTGCGCACCACGATCGGCTGGAGTCACGAGCTCTGCACGGAGCAGGAACGTTTACTCTGGGCGCGCCTGTCGGTCTTCGCGGGCGGCTTCGACCTGGACGCGGCCGAGTACGTGTGCGCCGGCGAGGGCGTCGACCCGGACGAGCTGCTGGACCTGCTCACCGAGCTGGTCGCCAAGTCCGTGGTCCTGCGCGAGGACAGCCCGTTCGGCGTCCGGTTCCGGCTGCTGGACACCCTCCGCGAGTACGGACTGCGCTGGCTGCGCGCGGCCGGCGAGGAGCCCCGGCTGCTGTGCCGGCACCGGGACTGGTACCTGGGCGTGGCCACCTGGGGCGAGGTCGAGTGGTTCGGTCCCCGGCAGGCGGAGACCGCCGAGCGGACCGAGCTGGCGCACACCAATCTGCGGGCCGCCCTGGAGTTCTGCCTGGCCGAGCCGGGCGAGGAGCAGATCGCCCTGCTGATGGCCGGCACGCTGTGGTTCTACTGGGTGGGCTGCGGCCACCTCGGCGAGGGCCGGCACTGGCTCGACCGGGCGCTCGCCCTCGCTCCCGAACCCACCGAGGCCCGGGCCAAGGCGCTCTGGGTGACCGGCTACATGGCCACCCTCCAGGGCGACCTGGTCTCCGCCCGGCCCGCGCTGGAGGAGTGCCGCCGCCAGGCGCTGGCCACCGGCGACGACCGCGCGCTCGCCTACGCGGTGCACCGGCAGGGCTGCGCGGCGCTGATCGGCGACGAGCCGGCCCGGGCGGCGGAGCTGTTCGAGGAGGCGCTCTGGCACTACCGCACCATCGGCGAGCTCAACAGCAACGTCCTGATGGCGATGTTCGAGCTGGGCATCGCCTACCTGTTCCAGGGCGACCAGGACAGCGGCGAGCTGTGGCTCGGCCAGGTCCGCGAACTGTGCGAGGAGCACGGCGAGCAGTGGGCGTACGCGTACGGGCTGTACGCGTTCGCGTACTCGCACTGGCTTAACGGCGAGGTCCGCCCGGCCCGGTCGCTGGCCCGGGAGAGCGTCCGGCTGAACCACCTCTTCAACGATCTGCTGGGCATCGTGCTGGCGATCGACCTGCTGGCGCTGCTGGAGACCGAGCCGGCCGGCCCGGGCGAGCCGGGGGACCTGCGCGAGGCCCGGGTGCTGCAGGGCGCGGCGCACCGGATCTGGCAGGCGGTCGGCAAGCCGTTCTTCGGCTCGCGCACCTTCAACGGCCCGCACCGGGCCTGCGAGGAGCGCGCCGTCGCCGGGCTGACCGAGCAGGAGTACGCCGACTTCTTCGCCACCGGCACCCGGCTCGACCTGGACGCCGCCGTGCACCGCGCGCTGGGCGGCGGCGAGCACCCGGAGGACCCGGGGGCGCGGCCGGGACCGGGGCCGCTGCCGCCGCCGGCCCCGCTGCCCTCCCCGGTGGGCCGCTGAGGGCCGCGGCAGCCCCCGGGCGGCCCGGGAATAGTTGAAACTTGTCCTTTGCTGGAGGGGGCAGACCGACCGGCCCGTACGGAAGGAGCACCCCCGTGGCCACCAACCTCGCCGACGACTACCGCATGGCGAACTTCTACTTCGACTCCAAGGCGTACACCGACGCCGCCCGGATGCTGGAGGGGGTGCTCGCCGAGGAGCCGGCCAACCTGTCGGTCCGGCTGCTGCTGGCCCGCAGCTACTTCCACTCCGCCCAGCTCCGCCGGGCCGAGGCGGAGCTGCGCCTGGTGCTGGACGCCGACCCGGCCGAGGACTACGCCCGGCTGATGCTGGGCCGCACCCTGGAGCGCCAGGGCCGCCACGACGAGGCCCGGCCGCACCTGCGGCTGGTCGCCGCGATGACCGGCGAGCAGGTCTGACACCCTCCCCCGGACAGGCCCCGCACAGGGGCGAGCCCCCGCCGCCACAAGGGCGACGGGGGCTCGCTGGGTACCGCAGGTGATACCGCTCGCGGGTCAGCGCGAGTAGTACTCGACGACGAGCTGCTCGTCGCAGATCACCGGGACCTCCTTGCGCTGCGGCGCGCGGTCCAGGCGGAAGGCCAGGGCCTTCAGGTTGACCTCGAGGTACTTCGGGGTCTGGCCCTCGCCCGCGTTGCCACCCTCACGGGCGACCTGGAACGGGACCTTCTCCTTGCTGCGCTCGCGGATGGTCACCACGAAGCCCGGCTTCATCTGGAACGACGGCTTGTTGACCTTGCCGCCGTTGACCTCGACGTGGCCGTGGACGACCATCTGACGGGCCTGGTAGATGGTGCGGGCGATGCCCGAACGCAGCACCAGCGAGTCGAGGCGGGTCTCCAGCTCGGCGACGAGCGCCTCACCGGTCTTGCCCTCGGCCTTCTTCGCGCGGTCGAACGCACGGGCCATCTGCTTCTCGCTCAGGTCGTACTGAGCGCGCAGACGCTGCTTCTCGACCAGACGGACCTTGTAGTCCGAGTTCTGCTTGCGACCACGGCCGTGCTGGCCGGGCGGGTACGGGCGGGCCTCGAAGTACTTGACGGACTTCGGGGTCAGCGGCACGCCGAGCGCACGCGCGATCTTGACCTTGGGACGCTTCTGGTTCGCCATGAACCAAACCTTCCTTACTGACGAATACGGCTTCACCAGGTGTTGACGGAGGTCGCATGTCGCGGCCCGGAGAAAACCCCACCGCGCTGGGCGGTGCGATCAGCCGCTCTCCGGAGCCGGGCACGAGTGTGCTGGTCACACGGGCGGACCGGAAGCCGGTCGTCCGCGACACCTGGACGGTGCGCGACGCTCCTGGTGCGGACCCCCCGGAGGGGGTCTACGGCCACTGCCCCGCTGGTGCGGCCGGTCGGTCGGGTCTCCCCCACCGCCGTCCCGGGACATGGCACTCCGGCCGAGTATACCGGCAGATCACCGGCGCCCTCACCCGGCCTCCCGCTCCCCCTCCGCGGCCGCCTCCGGCCCGTGCTCCGGCCCGTGCTCCGGCCCGGACTGCGGGCCCGGCTCCGGCTTCGGGTCCGGCTTCGGGTCCGTCCTCGCCCCGGACTTCGGGACCGACCTGGGCTCCGCCTTCGCCCCGGGCTTCGGGCCCGCCCCCGGGCCCGGCTTCGCTTCCCCCTTGGCCGGACCGGCCGGCTCGCCCCGCAGCCGCCCCCTGGTCCACTCCACGACGTCCGCGTACCGCGCCTCCCCGCCGCGCCGGGTCGGCCGGTAGTACGCCCGCCCGTGCACCGCGTCCGGCGCGTACTGCTGGCTCGCGATGCCCTCCGGCAGGTCGTGCGGGTACTGGTAGCCCTTGCCGTGCCCCAGCTTGCCCGCGCCCCCGTAGTGCGCGTCCCGCAGATGCGGCGGCACCGGCCCGGCGAGGCCCTGCCGGACGTCCGCGAGCGCCGCGTCGATCGCCAGGTAGGCGGCGTTGGACTTGGGCGCCAGGGCGAGCGCGATGGCCGCCTGGGAGAGGATGATCCGCGCCTCCGGGAAGCCGATCAGCGCCACCGCCTGGGCCGCCGCCACCGCCGTCGGCAGCGCCGTGGGATCGGCCAGGCCGATGTCCTCGCTCGCCGAGATCATCAGCCGGCGGGCGATGAAGCGAGGGTCCTCCCCCGCCTCGATCATCCGGGCCAGGTAGTGCAGCGTGGCGTCGACGTCACTGCCGCGGATCGACTTGATCAGCGCGCTGGCCACGTCGTAGTGCTGGTCTCCGTCCCGGTCGTAGCGGACGGCGGCCTGGTTGACGGCGGTCTCGGTGCTGGCCAGGGTGATCTCCGCCTCCCCCTGCTCCAGCGCCGCCCCGGCCGCCGCCTCCAGCGTGGTGAGCGCCTTGCGGGCGTCGCCGCCGGCCAGCCGGACCAGGTGGTCCTCGGCCTCCGCGGCCAGCTCCACCGCGCCGCCCAGACCGCGCTCGTCCACGACCGCGCGGCGCAGCAGCGCCCGGACGTCGTCGTCGGTCAGCGACTCCAGGGTGAGCAGCAGCGAGCGGGAGAGCAGCGGGGAGATCACCGAGAAGTACGGGTTCTCCGTGGTCGCGGCGATCAGGGTCACCCAGCGGTTCTCCACCGCCGGGAGCAGGGAGTCCTGCTGGGCCTTGGAGAAGCGGTGGATCTCGTCGAGGAAGAGCACCGTCTCCCGGCCGGTCATGCCGACCGCGCGCCGGGCGCCGTCGATGACCGCGCGGACCTCCTTGACCCCGGCAGTGATCGCGGACAGCTCGACGAAGCGGCCCTCGACGGCCTGGCTGATGACGTGCGCGAGCGTGGTCTTCCCGGTGCCGGGCGGGCCCCAGAGGATCACCGAACTGGTCGCCGCCGGGCCGCGCGACCCCGACACCAGCCGGCGCAGCGGGGAGCCGTCCTTGAGCAGTTTCCGCTGCCCGGCCACCTCGTCGACGGTGCGCGGGCGCATCCGCACGGCGAGCGGGGCCCGGCCGGGCTCCTTGGCCTGGCGTTCCTCGGCGGCGGCGGTGAAGAGGTCCGGTTCGTCCACACCGGAAGCCTATGCGAGGCCTCCGACAGCCCGCCCCGGCCACGGCTGCCGGAGGGCGCTACCCGTCGAGCCGGGCCGCGTGGTCCGGCACGTACTTCTGGAGGTCCCGCGGCGGCCGCCGGTAACCCTGCGAGGCCGGGCGCTCCGGCAGCTCGATCGGCCGCGGGCCCACCTCGCGGTACGGGACGGTGGAGAGCAGGTGGGCGATCATGTTGATCCGGGCCCGCCGCTTGTCGTCGCTCTCCACCACGTGCCAGGGCGACTCCGGGGTGTCGGTGTGCAGGAACATCTCGTCCTTGGCCCGCGAGTAGTCCTCCCAGCGGGTGATCGACTCGACGTCCATCGGCGAGAGCTTCCAGCGCTTCATCGGGTCCGCCAGCCGGTCCCGGAAGCGCCGCTCCTGCTCGGTGTCGCTGACCGAGAACCAGTACTTGCGCAGCAGCAGGCCGGACTCGGCGAGCATCCGCTCGAAGATCGGGGCCTGGTGCAGGAACTGCCAGTACTCCTCCTCGCCGCAGAAGCCCATCACCCGCTCGACCCCGGCGCGGTTGTACCAGCTGCGGTCGAACAGCACGATCTCCCCGGCGGCCGGCAGGTGCTCGACATAGCGCTGGAAGTACCACTGGGTGCGCTGGCGCTCGGTCGGCGCGGGCAGTGCGGCGACCCTGGCGATCCGCGGGTTCAGATACTCCGTCACCCGCTTGATCGCGCCGCCCTTGCCGGCCGCGTCGCGCCCCTCGAACACCACCACCAGCCGGGCGCCCTCGGCACGCACCCATTCCTGGAGCTTCACCAGCTCGTGCTGGAGCCGGAGCAGTTCGCGCTCGTACGGCTTCCTCGCCAGCCGCCCGACCGGACCCTCCGGCCGGTCCGGAGCGGCCGGCCCGTCCTGGGCGGCGCCGCCCCTCCCGGGGCCGCTCTGCTCGCGCTCGGCCTTGGCTGCCACCTGGGCGCCTCCGTTCGGCGGGGTGCTGATGATCCCTCACCGTACGTCCTGGGGCCGGTTCCCGCAGGTCCCGGCCGGGCCGCGGCGGCACCCCGGGAGTGTTCCGGCCCGGCACCGGCGGCCCCCTGAACCGTCGCTGCCGGGCTCCCCCGTCGACCGGCCCGAGGACCGAACGACCCACGATGACCCAGACCTGCCGAACGGGTCCAATTTCCGGTTCCATAACCTAGGGGCATGGATGTCGACACCCGTCTGCTGCGCGGCTTCGCCGCGGTCTGCGAGGAGGGGCAGCTGACCGCGGCGGCGGCCCGGCTGCTGGTCTCCCAGCCGGCGCTGACCAAGCGGATCCGGCAGCTGGAGACCCTGCTCGGGGTCGAGCTGTTCGAACGCTCGCGGCACGGTATGACCCCGACCCGGGCCGGTCTGGCGCTGGCCGCGCACACCGACGCGCTGATGGCCGGCTGGGAGGAGGCGCTGCGCGCCACCCGGGCGGCCGCGGCCGAGCACGGCTCGACGCTCCGGGTGGGCTTCGAGGGCGGCATCATCAACCTGATGACCCGGCGCACGGTCGCGGACTTCGCCCGCCGGATGCCGGGCTGGCAGGTGGAGCTGAGGCAGAACAACTGGTTCGACCCGACCTCCGGGCTGGCCACCGGCGAGATCGACCTCACCCTCTGGCACGCGCCGCCCTCACTGGCCCGGCGCTACGGCGTGGCCGTGCTGGGCGAGGAGCCGCGCTGCGCGGCGCTGCCGGCCGGACACCGGCTGGCCGGCCGTGCGGTGATCGACTTCGAGGAGCTGCTCGACGAGCCCTTCGTGGCGATCCCGCACGAGTCCGGGCACTGGCGGGACTACTGGCTGGCGGTCCGGGAGCGGGGCGGGCGACCGGTGCGGATCGGCGCGGTGGCGCACAACACCGACGAGTGGCTGGCCGCGGTGGTGTGCGGCCAGGGCGTCGGCTTCGCCCCGGAGACCATGAGCCGGCTGGCACCGCGCGAGGATGTCGCGTACCGGCCGGTGCGGGGGTTGAGCCCGTGCCAGGTCGGGCTGTACTGGCCCAAGGACCGGACGCCGACACCTGCCATGGCCGCGTTCGTGCGCAGCTGCCGGGCCACGGTGGGTCTCGGGAACCGGATCGACGAGCGAGGGGCTCGGGACGCGCCCCGGGGCGCCCCGGAGGGCCCCGGAACGCCCTAGACGGCCTCGAAGGGCTCCGGGTAACGGCACAGGCCCCTCGGGGAGCCGTCGTACCCGGGCAGGGCGAGCGTCTGGAAGTACCCCTCGGGCACCTCGAACGGGCCGCTCACTTCGTGCCGCTGGGCCGGGATGAAGCCGAAACGGCCGTAGTAGTCCGGGTCGCCGAGCACGACGACGAGCTTCTCGCCGGCCTCCTCGGCGGCCGCCAGCGCGGCCCGGACCACCAGCTCGCCGACGCCCTTGCGCTGCCACTCGGGCGCGACGGCGACCGGCGCGAGCGCCAGCCCGCTGCCCTCGCCGACCCGCAGCCGGGAGAGCAGCGCGTGGCCGACGACCAGCCCGGTGTCGTCGACGGCGACCACCGACAGCTCCGGCAGCCAGGCCCGGTCGCGGCGCAGCGCGTCGACCAGGTCGGCCTCGTCGGGGCCGGGGAAGGCCGCCATGTGGACTCGTCTGGTGGCCGGAGCGTCCTCGGGACACTCGATTCTGGTACTGACCTTCACAGGGGATCCCTCTCTCTGTCGCACGCCGTTGTGGACCGGCCCCGGACAGCACGGTTGCTGTCCGGGGCCGTGAAAGGTTAGCCGACTCCGGCCGACGTACTGTCAGGCCTTCGGCTGCGCCTCGGACTTGGCGTCCTCGCGGACCTTCGGCTGGGCGTCCACGCCGGCCTCGCGGCGCTGCGCCGGGGTGATCGGGGTGGGGGCACCGGTCAGCGGGTCGCCACCGGTGGACGTCTTCGGGAAGGCGATGACGTCACGGATGGTGTCGTACCCGCCGAGCAGGGTGACGATCCGGTCGAGGCCGAAGGCGACGCCACCGTGCGGCGGCGGGCCGTAGTTGAAGGCGTCCAGCAGGAAGCCGAACTGCGAGGCGGCCTCCTCCTCGGAGAGCCCGATCGCGTCGAACGCCCGCTTCTGCACGTCCCGCTGGTGAATACGGATCGAACCGCCGCCCAGCTCCGAGCCGTTGAGCACGAGGTCGTAGGCGTTGGACAGGGCGCTGCCCGGGTCGGTGTCGAAGGTCGCCAGCGACTCGGCGGTGGGGGCGGTGAAGGGGTGGTGCACCGCGTGCCAGCCCTGGAAGGCGCCCTTGTCGTCCTCGATCGGCTCGAACATCGGGAAGTCGACGACCCAGAGGAAGGCCCACTGGGACTCGTCGATGAGCTCGCAGCGGCGGCCGATCTCCAGTCGGGCGGCGCCGAGCAGCTCCTGCGAGGGGCGCTCCTTGCCGGCCGCGAAGAAGACCGCGTCGCCGTTCTTGGCACCGGCGGCGGCGGCGAGGCCGGCCAGGTGCTCCTCGGAGAGGTTCTTGGCGACCGGGCCGCGCAGCTCGCCGGTCTCGGCGTCGATGAGCACGTAGGCGAGGCCCTTGGCGCCGCGCGCCTTGGCCCAGTCCTGCCAGGCGTCGAGCTGCTTGCGCGGCTGCGAGGCACCGCCGGGCATGACCACGGCGCCGACGTACGGGGCCTGGAAGACCCGGAACTCGGTGCCGCGGAAGTACTCGGTGAGGTCGGTGAGTTCCTGGCCGAAGCGGACGTCCGGCTTGTCCGAGCCGTAGCGGCCCATGGCGTCGGCGTAGGTCATCCGCGGCAGCGGGTTCGGGACCTCGTAGCCGTGGACCTCGCGCCAGATCGAGCCGATGATCTTCTCGCCGAGGGCCAGGATGTCCTCCTGGTCGACGAAGGAGGCCTCGATGTCGAGCTGGGTGAACTCCGGCTGGCGGTCGGCGCGGAAGTCCTCGTCGCGGAAGCAGCGGGCGATCTGGTAGTAGCGCTCCATGCCGGCCACCATCAGCAGCTGCTTGAACAGCTGGGGCGACTGCGGCAGGGCGTACCAGTGACCGGGCTGGAGGCGGACCGGGACCAGGAAGTCGCGGGCGCCCTCGGGGGTGGAGCGGGTGAGGTACGGCGTCTCGATGTCGAGGTAGTCGTTGTCCTCCATCACCCGGCGGATGATGTTGTTGACCTTGGAGCGCAGGCGCAGGCCCTTGGCCGGGCCCTCGCGGCGCAGGTCGAGGTAGCGGTAGCGGAGGCGGACCTCCTCGTTGACCGTGCCGGGCTCGTACTCGGCGACCGGGAACGGCAGCGGCGCGGCCTCGGAGAGGACCTCGATCCCGCTGACCACGACCTCGACGGCGCCGGTCGGGATGTCGGGGTTCTCGTTGCCCTCGGGGCGGACCCGGACATCGCCGACCACCTTGACGCAGTACTCGGCGCGCAGGCCGTGCACCGAGTCGAGGTCGCGGACCACGATCTGCACGGTGCCGGAGGCGTCGCGCAGGTCGATGAAGGCGACGCCGCCGTGGTCGCGGCGGCGGGCGACCCAGCCGGCCAGGGTGACGGTGGTGCCTGCGTGCTCCGGGCGGAGCGTGCCCGCGTCGTGCGTGCGGATCACAGCTGCTTCTCCTTCAGGGTGGTGACGAGTGCGTCGAGGGCGACCGGGTTCTGCTCGCCGGTGGTGAGGTCCTTGAGCTGGACGACCCCCTCGGCGAGGTCCCGGTCGCCGGCGACGAGGGCGAAGCGGGCGCCGGATCGGTCGGCGGACTTCATGGCGTTCTTGATGCTCTTGACGCCGAAGGCGAGGTCGGTGGCGACGCCGGCCCGGCGCAGCTCGACCACCTTGGCGAACAGGACGTTCTTGGCCTCCTCGCCGAGCGCGACGGCGTAGACGGAGGTGGCGGCCGGCAGGTCGAGGGCGACGCCCTCGGCCTCCAGGGCCAGGAAGGTGCGGTCCACGCCGAGCGCCCAGCCGACCGAGGGCAGCGCGGGGCCGCCGATCATCTCGGACAGGCCGTCGTAGCGGCCGCCGCCGCCGATGGCGGACTGGGCGCCGAGGCCGTTGTGCACGAACTCGAAGGTGGTGCGGGTGTAGTAGTCCAGCCCGCGGACCAGCTTGGGGTCGTCGACGAAGGCCACGCCGTTGGCGGTGAGCAGCTCGCGGACCTTCTCGTCGTAGGCCTTGCAGTCCTCGCAGAGGTAGTCGCGCAGCATCGGGGCGCCGACGAGCTGGGCCTGCACGGACTCGCGCTTGTCGTCGAGCACGCGCAGCGGGTTGATCTCCGCGCGGCGGCGGGTGTCCTCGTCGAGGTCCAGCCCGGCCAGGAACTCGATCAGGGCGGCGCGGTAGACCGGGCGGCACTGCTTGTCGCCGAGGCTGTTGAGCAGCAGCGAGTAGTCGCTCAGGCCGAGCGCGCGGAAGGCGTCGTCGGCGAGGACGATCAGCTCGGCGTCCAGCGCCGGGTCCTCCGCGCCGATCGCCTCGGCGCCGACCTGCGAGAACTGGCGGTAGCGGCCCTTCTGGGCGCGCTCGTAGCGGTAGTACGAGCCGGAGTACCAGAGCTTGACCGGCAGGTTGCCCTGCTTGTGCAGGTTGGCCTGGAGCGCGGCGCGCAGCACCGAGGCGGTGCCCTCGGGGCGCAGCGCGAGCTCGTCGCCGCCCTTGGTGGTGAGGGTGTACATCTCCTTGGAGACGATGTCGGTGGACTCGCCGACACCGCGGGAGAACAGCTTGACGTCCTCGAAGACCGGGGTCTCGATGTACCCGTAGCCGGCCCGGCGGGCGGGGGCGGCGATGGCCTCGCGGATCGCCAGGAAGGTCGCGGAGCTGGGCGGCAGCAGGTCGTAGGTGCCCTTGGGGGCGGTGAAGGTGCTCAACTTCTCTTCCGTCACATTCCTCGTCGCGGGAAAGCCGGGGCGCCGTCCGCCCCCGCTGCCTGCCGGAGGTAGGGGTTGGTGGCGCGCTCGCGGCCGATGGTGGTCTGTCCGCCGTGGCCGGAGAGGACCACGGTGGCGTCGTCGAGGGGCAGGCACACCCGGGCCAGCGAGCGCATGATCGCCTCGCTGTCCCCGCCCGGGAGGTCCGTCCGCCCTATGGAGCCGGCGAAGAGCAGGTCGCCCGAGAAGAGCACCGGGGGAAGGTCCTCGGCGCCGGGCGTCCGGAACGTCACCGACCCCCCGGTATGGCCGGGGGCGTGGTCGACGGTGAGCGAGAGGCCCGCGAGCTCCAGCACGCTGCCGTCGGTCAGCTCGCGGACGTCGTCCGGCTCGCCGACGGTGAGCTCGCCCATCAGCTGGGTGCCCAGGGAGCGGCCGAGCGCCCGCTCGGGGTCGCTCATCATGTAGCGGTCCTCGGGATGGATCCAGGCCGGGACGCCCTTGGCGCCGCAGACCGGGACCACGGAGGCGACGTGGTCGATGTGGCCGTGGGTGAGCAGCACCGCGACCGGCTTCAGCCGGTGCTCGCGGACGAGTTCCTCGACACCGGCGGCGGCCTGGTGGCCGGGATCGACGATGACGCACTCCTCGCCCGGTCCCGGCGCGACCAGGTAGCAGTTGGTGCCCCAGGCTCCAGCGGGGAATCCGGCGATGAACACGCTCGTCCTTCGGTGTCGGTCTCGGGCTCTGGGGCTTCGGCCGCCGCGGTGGCTTCGGCTGCTGCTACAAGCTGTGATTGCAGGGGCAGCCTACCGGCGGTCCGGGTCCGGTTGCGAACCAGATCCGGGTGACAGGTTCACTTCGACCTGACAGGTTCACCCCGTTCTTACGGTCGCGGTCCCTACACTTGGCCGCCGATGGGTGCGATGATCCGCATCGGCATCGCACACACGACGCCCACACATCAGCGACCAGCACATCCGTAGGAGACAGAGCCGGTGGTCAGCAGCGAACAGCGGCGGCGGCAGCTCGCCCGGGACAAGTACGAACGCCAGGCGGAGCGCCGGGCCGCCGCGGCGGCCGCGCGCAAGCGCCGCAACAGCGTGCTCGGCGCGGCGTTGGCGGTGGTCGTGCTGGCCGGCGGCGGCACCCTGTTCGCGACCGGCGCCTTCGACTCGGACGACAAGAAGAAGAGCGACCCCGCCGCCCAGGCCGCGCCCACCCCGACCGAGCCCTCGGTCCCGACCCGCAAGGCCGTCGACGGCTGCGTCGAGGCCGCCCCGGGCAGCCCGAACGGCAAGCAGTGGCAGGCCGAGCCGGCCATGACCGTGGACGCCAAGGCCACCTACACCGCGACGCTGGACAGCAACTGCGGCAAGGTGACGCTGGCGCTGGACGCCGCCAAGGCCCCGCACACGGTCAACTCCTTCGCCTTCCTCGCCGGCGAGCAGTACTTCGACCACACCAAGTGCCACCGCCTCACCACCGACGGCATCTTCGTGCTGCAGTGCGGCGACCCGACCGCCAGCGCGACCGCCCCCGGCGGCACCGGCGGCCCGGGCTACAAGTTCGCCGACGAGAACCTCACCGGCGCGACCTACCCGGCCGGCACCGTGGCGATGGCCAACTCCGGCCCCGGCACCAACGGCAGCCAGTTCTTCCTGGTCTACAAGGACACCCAGCTGCCGCCGAACTACACCCCCTTCGGCAAGATCACCGGCGGTCTGGACGTGCTCCAGAAGATCGCCGCCGCGGGCACCCTGGAGGGCGGCACGGACGGCCACCCGATGGCCGACGTCACCCTCAACTCGGTGACCGCCGCCAAGGGTTGATCCGCCCCGGGACCGGCCCGGCGGCGCCCCCGCGGCCCGCCGGGCGGTCCCGGCCCCGAAATCGCCCGGCCCGGATGCGGACAGCACCGGGCCTGGTCGCCTATGTTGGCGTTGTATAGGGTGCCCAGACCCGCCGGCCGTCACCCTCGGCAAGCAGGACACGGCGGACGGGGACGGCGGACTCATCGGTCCGCCGCACATCAACTGTGGACGACGGACGCCTGCCGCCCCGGCGGTGGGCGCGACGTCATGTGGAGGACGCGCTATGAGCAGCGACCCGTGGGGCCGTGTCGACGAGCAGGGCACGGTCTACGTCAGGACCGCGGACGGCGAACGCGTCGTCGGCTCCTGGCAGGCCGGCTCGCCCGAGGAGGCGCTCGCCTACTTCGAGCGCAAGTACCAGGGCATCGAGGTGGAGATCGGCCTGCTGGAGAAGCGGGTGCGCACCACCGACCTGGCCGCCAAGGACGCCCAGGCCGCGCTGGAGCACCTGCGCGAGCAGGTCACCGAGGCGCACGCGGTGGGCGACCTGGCCGCGCTGGCCAAGCGCCTGGACACGCTGACCGGCGAGATCGACAGCCGCCGCGAGGAGCGCAAGGCCGCCCGCGCCAAGGCCCAGGACGAGACCCGCACCGCCAAGGAGGCGCTGGTCGCCGAGGCCGAGCAGCTCGCCGAGTCCACCCAGTGGCGGGAGGCCGGCGACCGGCTGCGCGCCCTGGTGGACACCTGGAAGGCCCTGCCCCGGCTGGACCGCAAGAGCGACGACGAGCTGTGGCACCGCTTCTCGCACGCCCGCTCGGTCTTCTCCAAGCACCGCAAGTCGCACTTCGCGTCGCTGGACGCCGAGCGCGAGCAGGCCCGGCTCACCAAGGAGCAGCTGGTCGGCGAGGCCGAGGCGCTCTCCTCGTCCACCGACTGGGGCGACACCGCGGCCGCCTACCGCGACCTGATGGCGCGCTGGAAGGCCGCCGGGCGCGCCCAGCGCGACATCGAGGACGAGCTGTGGGCGCGGTTCCGCGGCGCCCAGGACGTCTTCTTCCAGGCGCGTTCCGCGGTCTTCAGCGAGCGTGACGCCGAGCAGGTGGCCAACCAGAAGCTCAAGGAGGCGCTGGCGGCCGAGGCCGAGACCATCCTGCCGATCACCGATCTCAAGGCCGCCAAGGCGGCGCTGCGCGAGATCAACGAGCGCTGGGAGGCCATCGGCCACGTGCCGCGGGACGTCCGCCCGAAGCTGGACGGCCGGCTGAACACGGTCGAGCGGGCGATCCGCGAGGCCGAGGACAGCGAGTGGAAGCGCTCCAACCCGGAGGCCAAGGCCCGCGCGGCCGGCATGGTCGGCCTGTTCCAGGCCAAGGCCGACAAGCTGCGCGCCGACCTCGACAAGGCCCGCGCGGCCGGCAACGCCTCCCGGACGGCGAAGCTGGAGTCCGAGCTGGCCGGCGTCGAGGAGCTGCTGCAGCAGGCCCACCGCAGCCAGGAGGAGTTCAGCGGCTGATCCACCAGGCTCCACAGAAAAACGGCATGGCCATTCGGCCATGCCGTTTTTTCGCGCGATCACAAGTTCAAGCCGAAGGACAGCAATCAGTTTTCACTCCCTTCACTCCCGACGCATATGTTCAATTCAAACTCCAAAAAGTATCAATCCAGTCGGACATCGGGCGAAATGTCGCCTATTTTTCGAAAAACAAAAGTCGGTAGCGCCCGCACGAACTGTTGTGATAGAAATCAACTGCCACCGCGGACCAGGCGGCGGCCGCCCCACTAGTGAAACTCTAGAGAGGGAGAATTATGGCTCGCAATCGCACAGCAAAAGCCCTGGTAGTTACCGCAATCTCCGCAACACTCTTCGCAACGAGCAGTGGCGTCTCCTCTGCGAGCGAAAGTCAGAACGGTTCGGTCACTTGGAAGAACAAGCGGACCAAGCTTTACCTCGAGTGGGGCCGCAACACCCAGCAGGTGTGGACGGACAGCGGAAACGGGATCCTTTCCCGCTGGTACGACGAGCAGACGAACGACGGCAGCTATGTAGAGCGAGGCGCCATCCGGACCTGCCTCACCAACTACAACGACCTGGTCTACACCGAGCCGTGCGACGGAGACGCCTCCGCGAACGCTTCGAACTGGTACCAGCGTTGGTACGAGATCAGCACGCCGACCGGATGGAAGCTGCAGAACCGGATGACCGGCCGCATCCTGGACTCCAATGAGTACGGCCAGGTGTACACCCTCGGCGACTTCGGGGACTCCGATCTGAACCAGCGCTGGGAGTAGCACCTGTGGCGGGCGATTCGGAACGACCGAGTCGCCCGCCAGCATCTGCACTTCCCACACGCGATCGAGGGACAAATGCGCTCGTTCAAACAGGGGTTCGGCATCATTGCCGCAGTGGGTGCCTTGCTCGTCGCCGGGTGCGGATCGACCGACAGCGGGAAGGCGAGCACTGGTGCCGAGCATGCCGAGACGCCGGTCACCCCACCACTCCTGTCCGCGCCGGCCCGGGACTTGGATCAGCCGTTCAGTTTCAACGCCGGCGGCGCCGTCATCCGACCCGACGGATCCGTGGAACTCCCATTGGACCAGTACGATGCCTGGGAGGCGCAGCGGCTCACCGCACGCGCGCGATCCGTCCTAGCCGACCAGTGCCTGCGAGCCAAGGGCCTGGAACTCCCCGACGTCCTCCGCAATCGAACGGACTTCGCGTCGCCACCCGCCACGACCCTCTACGGCGTCATCAGTTTCGATATCGCCCGAATCTATGGGTACCGCCAACCGCCGAGCTCCGTAGAGCAGGAAAATCCAGCACAAGGATCTTCGCCGAATATTTCCCCCGAGGTCGCTGCAGAATATTTCGAGGATCGCGTACGAGGAAAATCAGGATGCATCGGCGAGGCCAGGGAAAAGCTCGACGAGACTCGCCCCAGAGAAGCCTATCTATTCGTTCAGCGGCTCCGAGGGCGCTCCCAGGAGGAGGCCAGGCAGGACCAACGAGTGAAGGAGGCCACCGCTCGGTGGAGCTCCTGCATGAAGGCATCGGGACTCGCCTACAACAACCCTCTTGAGCCTGCACATGACAAGTCCCTGTTGGGCAAAGGTCTTCCCCTGCCTTCAGGCGCAGCGCTGCCGCCGCCGTCGCCCGAGGAGGTGACGGCGGCCGTCACCGACATCCGGTGCAAGCGACAGACGCAATACCTGGAGACAGTCACACTCGTTACTGCGGCTTACCAGGGCGAACTCATACGAAGCAACCAGCGGGCACTGGATGATGGTCAGATCCAGTGGGAAGCCCAGTCCCAACGGGCACAAGCGGTTCTTGCTCATTGAACGGGTGGGGCCCAGCCCCCGGAGGATGGGCCCCACCCGTAGCGCCGCCTGCTACTTGCGGGCCGAGGTGACGCGGTAGACGTCGTAGACGCCCTCGACGCCGCGGACCGCCTTGAGGACGTGGCCGAGGTGCTTGGGGTCGCCCATCTCGAAGGTGAACCGGCTCATCGCCACCCGGTCGCGGGAGGTCTGCACCGCCGCCGACAGGATGTTGACGTGCTGGTCCGACAGCACCCGGGTGACGTCCGAGAGCAGCCGGGAGCGGTCCAGCGCCTCGACCTGGATCGCCACCAGGAACACCGAGGACTGGGTGGCCGCCCACTCGACGTCGATCATCCGCTCGGGCTGCTGGCTGAGCGCCTCGACGTTGACGCAGTCGGCGCGGTGCACCGAGACGCCGTTGCCGCGGGTGATGAAGCCCACGATGCCGTCGCCCGGGACCGGGGTGCAGCAGCGCGACAGCTTCACCCAGACGTCCTCGACGCCCTTGACGATCACACCGGGGTCGCCCTTGGCCCGGCGGCGCACCGCGCGCCGGTTGTCGTGCGTCGGCGTGGCCGTCTCGGCGAGGTCCTCGGTGGCGCCCTCCTCGCCGCCCAGCGCCTGCACCAGCTTCTGGACGATGTTCTGCGCCGCGACATGGCCCTCGCCGATCGCCGCGTACAGCGAGGAGATGTCGGGGTAGCGCATCTCGTGGGCCAGGGTGACCAGCGAGTCCCCGGTGAGGATCCGCTGGATCGGCAGGCCCTGCTTGCGCATCGCCCGGACGATCGCCTCCTTGCCCTGCTCGATCGCCTCCTCGCGGCGCTCCTTGGAGAACCAGGCCCGGATCTTGTTGCGGGCCCGCGGCGACTTGACGAAGCCCAGCCAGTCCCGGGACGGTCCGGCGTTCTCCGCCTTGGAGGTGAACACCTCGACGGTGTCGCCGTTCTCCAGGGTCGACTCCAGCGGCACCAGCCGCCCGTTCACCCGGGCCCCTATGGTGCGGTAGCCCACCTCGGTGTGCACCGCGAACGCGAAGTCCACCGGGGTGGCGCCGGCCGGGAGCGCTATCACGTCGCCCTTGGGCGTGAAGACGAAGACCTCGTTGCTGGCCAGGTCGAAGCGGAGCGACTCGAGGAACTCGCCCGGGTCGGCGGTCTCCTTCTGCCAGTCCAGCAGCTGCCGCAGCCAGGCCATCTCGTTGACGGCGCCGGCCTTGTCGTCCTTGCGGGTCTGGGTCGGGGTGTCGGTGCGCACCTTGGAGGCGCCGGCCACCGCCCGCTGCTTGTACTTCCAGTGCGCGGCGATGCCGTACTCGGCCCGGCGGTGCATGTCGAAGGTGCGGATCTGCAGCTCGACCGGCTTGCCCCCGGGACCGATCACCGTGGTGTGCAGCGACTGGTACATGTTGAACTTGGGCATCGCGATGTAGTCCTTGAACCGCCCCGGCACCGGGTTCCACCGCGCGTGGATGGTGCCCAGCGCCGCGTAGCAGTCGCGGACGGTGTCGACCAGGACCCGGATGCCCACCAGGTCGTAGATCTCGGCGAAGTCCCGGCCCCGGACGATCATCTTCTGGTAGACCGAGTAGTAGTGCTTCGGCCGGCCGGTGACGGAGGCGGTGATCCGGGCGCCGCGCAGGTCGCCCTGGACCTGGTCGATGACGGTCGCCAGGTACTCGTCCCGCTTGGGCGCGCGCTCGGCGACCAGCCGGACGATCTCGTCGTACATCTTGGGGTAGAGGATCGCGAAGGCGAGGTCCTCCAGCTCCCACTTGATGGTGTTCATGCCCAGCCGGTGCGCCAGCGGGGCGTAGATCTCCAGCGTCTCGCGGGCCTTCTTCTCCTGCTTCTCCCGCTTGAGGTAACGCATGGTGCGCATGTTGTGCAGCCGGTCGGCCAGCTTGATCACCAGGACCCGCGGGTCCTTGGCCATCGCGACGACCATCTTGCGGACCGTCTCGGCCTGCGCGGCCTCGCCGAACTTGACCCGGTCCAGCTTGGTGACGCCGTCGACCAGCAGGGCCACCGAGTCGCCGAAGTCCTTGCGCAGGGTCTCCAGGCCGTAGTCGGTGTCCTCGACGGTGTCGTGCAGCAGCCCGGCCATCAGGGTCGGGGCGTCCATGCCCAGCTCGGCCAGGATGGTGGCGACCGCCAACGGGTGGGTGATGTAGGGGTCGCCGCTCTTGCGCTTCTGCCCGCGGTGCCACTTCTCGGCGACCGCGTACGCCTTCTCGATGTCCCGCAGCAGCGCCGGATCGGCCTTGGGGTCGTTGGCCCGGATGGAGCGGAACAGCGGCTCCAGCACCGGGTTGAGGACGCTGGAACGCTGGCCGCCGAGGCGGGCGAGGCGGGCGCGCATGCCACCGGTGGTGGAGGCCCGGCCGCCGCCCGGCGCGGGCGGGCGGGACGGGGTCGGCGCCGGGCGTGCCGGGGTGGCCCCCGAGGGCGTGGGCCGGTTCTCGGGGGCGGCCGCAGCGGCCTTGGGCACAACCTCGTCGGGCAAGGACACTCCTCGGGGCGCTCGGCCGGCCCCCCGCGGGCGCCGTGCGGCACTCGGACCGCGCCTCGCACAACCGGGAGGGGATGAACCTTCATGGTACCGAGCCCGGCGCCGGGCCGTTCGGTCGGCCGGGCCCCGCACACGGACCGGACACACGCCGGACACGGGGACGGGCGGCGGCCGGATGATTCCGACCGCCGCCCGTCCGGGTCGTGCGTCCTCAGACCGTCGCCGGCGTCAGACCATGACCAGCGTCTCCAGCGGAGCGCCGCCCAGGTGCGGGGCGAGCCGCTCGCGCCCGCCGAGGAAGCCCAGCTCCATCAGCACCACGACGCCGGCCAGCTCGGCCCCGGCCTCCCGGACCAGGTCCAGCGAGGCGCCGATCGTCCCGCCGGTGGCCAGCACGTCGTCCACCACCAGCACCCGCTCACCGGGCTTGAAGGCGTCGCACTGCACCTCCAGCGTCGCCGAGCCGTACTCCAGCTCGTAGGAGCGCCGGAACACCTCGCCGGGCAGCTTGCCCTGCTTGCGGATCGGCACGAAGCCGAGCCCGGCGGCGAAGGCCGCCGGGGCCGCCAGCACGAACCCACGGGCCTCCAGGCCGACCACCTTGGTCGCCCCGAGCTCCCGCGCCCGGTCCGCCAGCGCCCGGGTGAGCGCCGCGAAGGCCTCGGCGTCGGCGAGCAGCGGCGCGATGTCCTTGAACAGCACGCCCGGCTTCGGGTAGTCGGGGACGTCCCGGATCCGGCTGGTGAGCAGCGCGGAAAGGGCGGTGTCGGCGGTGGTCACGAAGGGTCCTTACGGTCGGCGGGGATCAGCGCTTGGTGGACGGACGGCCCTTGGCACGCGTGGTGCCGGCCGCCCGGCCGCGCTGACCGACCATACCCGCCGGCAGGTCCTCGTCCGCGATCTCCTCGCCGTCGCCGGCCTCCGCCGCCGCGGCGGCCTTGGCCTCGGCCGCCCGGCGCTGGGCGACCCGCTTGGCGAGGGCCTTCATCTCCGGCTGCTCCTCCTTGAGCTGCGCGAGCAGCGGGGTGGCGACGCAGATGGAGGAGTAGGCACCGGCGGCGAGACCGATGAACAGGGCCAGCGAGATGTCGTTCAGGGTGCCGGCCCCGAGCAGACCGCCACCGATGAACAGCAGCGCCGCCACCGGGAGCAGGGCGACCACCGTGGTGTTGAGCGAGCGGACCAGGGTCTGGTTGAGGCCCGCGTTGGCCGCCTCGCTGTAGGTGAGCTTGTTCTGCTTCGTGAGGTCCTTGGCGTTCTCCTTCACGGTGTCGAAGACGACGACCGTGTCGTAGAGCGAGTAGCCGAGGATGGTCAGGAAGCCGATCACGGTGCCCGGGGTGACCTCGAAGCCGACCAGGGCGTAGACGCCGATGGTGATCAGGAGGTCGTGGATGAGGGCGACCAGGGCGGCCACCGCCATCCGCCACTCGAAGGCGATCGCCAGGTAGATCGTCACCAGGATCATGAAGATCACGAGGCCGGTGATCGCCTTGTTGGAGATCTGCTCGCCCCAGCTGGGGCCGATCACCTGGGCGCCGATCTCCTCGACCGGTACGTCGATGGCCTTGGAGAGCTTGCCGGTGAACTCCGAGGAGGTGGTCTTGTCCTCCGACGAGACCTGGATCCGGATCTTGCCGTTGTCGGTCGACTGCACCAGCGGGTGCGAGGACACGATCTTGTCCACGGCGTCCTGGGCCTGCGACACCGTGAGCCCGGGCTTGGTCACGGTGTAGACCGAACCGCCCTTGAACTCGATGCCCAGGTGCAGGCCCATCGCCAGGCCGATCGCGGCGACCAGCACGATCACACCGGAGATGCTGTACCAGAGCTTGCGGCGGCCGACGAAGTCGAAGCTGACCTCGCCCTGGTAGAGCTTGTGGCCCAGATTGGAGAAGCGCGACACGGTGTCAGGCCCCCTTCACGGCGGCGGAGGACGAAGGGTTGCGACGACGGGTGCTGCGCAGCGGCGGACGGGCGCCCAGCCGCTTCGGGTCCAGGCCGGACCACGGGTGGCCGTCGGAGAAGAACTTCCGGCGGGCCAGCAGCGTGATCAGCGGCTTGGTGAAGAGGAAGATCACCACGACGTCGAGCGCCGTGGTCAGGCCCAGCGTGAACGCGAAGCCCTGCACCTTGCCGACCGAGACCACGTAGAGCACGGCGGCACAGAGGAAGGAGACGAAGTCCGAGACCAGGATGGTGCGCCGGGCGCGCGGCCAGGCCCGCTGGACGGCCGGGCGCAGCAGCGCGCCCTCGCGGACCTCGTCGCGGATGCGCTCGAAGTACACGATGAAGGAGTCCGCGGTGATACCGATCGCGACGATGGCGCCGCAGACCGCGGGCAGGTTCAGCGCGAAGCCGATCCCGCCGCCGAGCAGGCTCATGATCGAGTAGGTCAGGGCCGCCGAGACGAGCAGACCGGCGATCGAGACCAGGCCGAGGCCGCGGTAGTAGACCAGCGAGTACAGGACCACCAGGATCATGCCGATCAGACCGGCGATCAGGCCGGCCTTCAGCTGGTCGCCGCCGAGCTGCGGGGAGACGGTGGTGACGTCGCTGGTGGTGAACTCCAGCGGCAGGGCGCCGAAGCTCAGCACGTTGGCGAGGCTCTGCGCCTCGTCCTGGGTGAAGCTGCCGGAGATCACGGCCGAGCCGCCGGGGATGGCGCTGCGGACGTACGGGTGGGAGACGACCTGGCCGTCCAGCACGATGGCGAACTGGTTGGTCGGGTCCGGCTGGGTGGCCAGCTGGCCGGTGACGGCGGTGAAGGCGTCGGTGCCCTTGCCGTCGAACTGCAGCTGGACCTGCCAGCCGCCGCCCTGCTGGGTGTCGATGGTCGCCTGGGCCTTGGAGACGTTCTTGCCCTCGACCGCGACGGGGCCGAGCGCGAGCTTGTAGAACAGGCCCCGCTCGTCCTTCTGCGTGCAGGCGACGGCCGGCGCGCCGTCGGCGCCCTGGTAGTTCTTGTTCCGCTGGTCCGGCTTGCTGCAGTCCAGTGCGGCGAACTGCGCGGCCAGCTCCGGCGGCACGGTGCCCGAGGTCATCGCCGCGGAGAGGTCCGGGTTGGCCGGGGGCGTGGCGGCGGCCGACGGCGTGCCGGTCGCGGCGGCCGGGGCGGCGCTCGGGGTGGCGGAGGCGGCGGCACCGGTGGTGGCGACCGGCGACGGGGTGTTGTCTGCCGCGAGGGCCTCGCCGGCCGGACGGCCCTGCTTGGTGGCGCTCGCGCTCGGCGTGCCGGTACCGGCCGCGGTGGCGGCGGCGCTCGGGGCGGCGGTGCCGGTCCCGGTCGCGGCGGGGGTGGCGGCCGGGGTGCCGGTCGCGCCCGCCGACGGGGTCGCGGTCGGGGCCGGGGCCTGGACGCCGCTCGGGGCGAGGGCGAGGACCGGGCGGAAGAACAGCTTCGCGGTGGTGCCGACCTGGTCGGCCGCGGTCTGCTTGTCCCCGCCCTTGGGGATGTTCACGATGATGTTGCGGTCACCCTGGGTCTGCACCTCCGCCTCGGAGACGCCCATCCCGTTGACCCGCTGCTCGATGATCCCGGTGGCGACGTCCATGTTGGACTTGTTGATCGCCTTGGGGTCGCTCGACTTCGCACTCAGCGTGATGCTGGTGCCGCCGGCGAGGTCGATCCCGAGGCGGGGCTTGGTGTTGCCCGTCCCGAACATGAGGGCGACCAGTCCGACGGTGACGACCAGGATGAGGGCCAGCGCCCGCCCTGGGTAGCCGTCGCGCGGGCGCGACTTGGGTGTTGCCACCTTGCTCGTTTCTCCCTGTCCATGCCACTTCCCCCCACCGGACCCCGCCCGGCTCGTGGCTGGACGGGGTGTGGCGGAACTGCGGCCCTGAGTCCTGTGGGCTCGCGGCGTGACGCCGCGCGACCGGGCGGGTTGCCCGGCCGTACTACTTGCTCGCGGGAGCGCCGCCCTCGGCCTCGGCCTTCGCGTCGCCCTTGGCGGCGTCGTCCTTGGTGAACGACAGCGGCTCGGCGGCGGCCGGCTCGATCTCGGCGTCCACCGCGTCCACGGCCTCGACCGGCTCGTCCTCGGCGGGGCGGCCGTTGATGATCGCGTCGTAGTCCGCGGGGTCCATGACCGCCGCGACGGCGCTCTTGGTGAAGTGGCTGACCACGCCCGGCGCGATCTCCAGCTCGACGGTCTCCTCGTTGACCGCCTTCACCTTCGCGTACAGACCGCCGATGGTCCGGACCCCCGCCCCGGGCTCCAGCGCCGTCTGCATCTGCTGCATCTGCGACTGGCGCTTCTTCTGCGACCGGAACATGAGCACGATCGCGAGGATCGGGAGGAGAAGGATGATGAGGTTCACTGCAGCCAGGGTCCTTTACGGGCCGCCGGCCGGCGGCCTGTGTGGTATTGGTCGTCCTCTCGGGCGAGAGGGGCGGTCCGGCGGAGTCTAGGCGACCCCGAACTGATCGGACAACGCCAAGCATCGCATCCTGCCGCCGAAAGTGGCGAGCCTCCGCCTGCACAGTTTCCCGGGACTTCTCCCCCGGATCCCCGCGCAACCCCGACCGCGGGCGCACACGCTCCGCATACGCTCCGCCCTCACCCGTTCGGCCTCCCGCTCAGTCCTCGGGGGTCCGGGGCCCGTCGGGGGCGAAGAGTTCGGGCTGGGCGGGCACCGCGCCGCGGCCCGGCCGGTCCGGCGGGACCAGGCCGAGGTGCTGCCAGGCCGCGGCGGTGGCGATCCGCCCGCGCGGGGTGCGGGCCAGCAGTCCCTCGCGGACCAGGAACGGTTCGGCGACCTCCTCGACCGTCTCGGCCTCCTCGCCGACCGCGACCGCCAGCGTGGACAGCCCGACCGGTCCGCCGCCGAAGAGCCGCAGCAGCGCGCCCAGCACCGCGCGGTCCAGGCGGTCCAGACCACGGGCGTCCACCTCGTAGACCTCCAGCGCCCGGCCGGCGATCTCGGCGGTCACCACGCCGTCGTGCCGCACCTGCGCGTAGTCGCGGACCCGGCGCAGCAGCCGGTTGGCGATCCGCGGCGTCCCCCGGGAGCGGCCGGCGATCTCGGCCGCACCGGCCGGGTCGATCTCCACGTCCAGCAGCGCGGCCGAGCGGTGCACCACCCGCTGCAGCTCGGCCGGGGCGTAGAACTCCATGTGACCGGTGAAGCCGAACCGGTCCCGCAGCGGCGGCGGCAGCAGCCCGGCCCGGGTGGTGGCGCCGACCAGGGTGAACGGCGGCAGCTCCAGCGGGATGGCGGTCGCCCCCGGCCCCTTGCCGACAATCACGTCGACCCGGAAGTCCTCCATCGCCATGTAGAGCATCTCCTCGGCGGGCCGGGACATCCGGTGGATCTCGTCGAGGAAGAGCACCTCCCCCTCGGCGAGCGAGGAGAGGATCGCCGCGAGGTCCCCCGCGTGCTGGATGGCCGGCCCGGAGGTGATCCGGATCGGGGCGCCCAGCTCGGCCGCGATGATCATCGACAGGGTGGTCTTGCCGAGCCCGGGCGGCCCGCTGAGCAGCACGTGGTCCGGCGCGGAGCCGCGCCGGCGGGCGGCCTGGAGCACCAGCGACAGCTGCTCGCGCACCCGTTCCTGACCGATGAACTCGTCCAGCAGCTTGGGGCGCAGCGCCGCCTCGACGGCCTGGTCCTCACCGTCGGCGGCGGCGGTCACCAGCCGGTCGGCGGGCTCGGAGTCGTACGGGCTCATCGGAGGGGGCTCCCACATGGTGTCGGCGGAGTGACGGGTCGTCGGTCGGCCTCGGCGCGAAAGTCGGCCTCAGCCCGGAAGTCGGCTTCAGCGCGAACGGTTGAGGCCGCGCAGCGCGAGCCGCAGCAGCGCTCCGACGTCCGGCGTCGACTGCGCCTCCGCCTCCGGGGTGACGGCGGCGACCGCCTCGTCCGCCTCCCGGGGCGCGTACCCGAGGCCGACCAGCGCGGAGTGCAGCTGCTCGCCCCACGGCGCCGGACCGGTCGCGACCGGCTTCTGCGCCGGGACCGCGCCGTGCGGCGCGCCCAGCTTGTCCTTGTACTCCAGCAGCAGCTTGGCCGCCTTGGCCTTGCCGATGCCGGGCACCGCCACCAGCGCCTTCTCGTCGCCGCTCGCCACCGCGGCCCGCAGCGCGTCCGGGCTGTGCACCCCGAGCACGGCCTGCGCCAGCTTCGGGCCGACGCCGGGCGCGGCCTGGAGGATCTCGAAGACGGCGCGCTCGTCGTCGTCGGCGAAGCCGAACAGGGTCAGCGAGTCCTCCCTGACCACCAGCGAGGTGGCCAGCCGGGCCGGCTCGCCCAGCCGCAGGCCGGCCAGGGTGGCGGGCGTGCACTGCACCGCCATGCCGACGCCGCCGACCTCCACCACCGCGAGGCCGGCGGAGATCGCCGCCACTGGTCCTTGCACGAAGGCGATCATCGGGGGGTTCCTCTCGGGCCGGGCGGGGAGGTGGTACGGGCGGCCGCCTTGATCGCGGCCTCCAGGCGGTTGGTGGCGCCGCCGCGCCAGATGTGGCAGATGGCCAGCGCCAGTGCGTCGGCGGCGTCGGCCGGCTTCGGCGGCGCGTCGAGCCGCAGCAGCCGCTGCACCATCGCCGTGACCTGGGCCTTGTCGGCCCGGCCGGAGCCGGTGACGGCGGCCTTGACCTCGCTGGGGGTGTGCAGGGTGACCGGTATGCCGCGCCGGGTGGCGCAGAGCATGGCGACCGCGCTGGCCTGCGCGGTGCCCATCACGGTGCGGACGTTGTGCTGGGCGAAGACCCGCTCGACGGCCACCAGCTCGGGCCGGTGCTCGTCCAGCCAGGCCTCGATGCCCTGCTCGACCAGCAGCAGCCGCGGCCCGATCTCCGCCTCGGCGGGGGTGCGCACCACCCCGACCCCGACCATCCGCAGCGGCCGGCCCGGCGCTCCCTCGACCACGCCGATCCCGCACCTGGTCAGCCCCGGATCGACCCCCAGCACCCGGACCAAGGCTCCCCCTCCGTCATGACGTCCTCCGACCTGCGAAGGCTACCGTCCACCACCGACAGCGCCACCGACGACACCGGCCCGGCGGTCCTGGGGACCGCCGGGCCGGAAGGGGGGCACGATCACTCGGAGTCGAGCTGCGCGCCGACCTCGTCGCTGATGTCGAAGTTGGCGAAGACGTTCTGCACGTCGTCGCTGTCCTCCAGAGCGTCGATCAGCTTGAAGATCTTGCGGGCGCCGTCGACGTCCAGCTCGACCTGCATGCTCGGGACGAAGTTGGCGTCGGCCGAGTCGTAGTCGACGCCGGCGTCCACCAGCGCGGTGCGCACGGGGACCATGTCGCCCGGCTCGGAGACGATCTCGAACGCCTCGCCGAGGTCGTTGACCTCCTCGGCACCGTGGTCGAGGACGATCTCGAGGAGCTTCTCCTCGTCCACGCCGTCCGCCTTCGGGACGATCACGACACCGCGGCGGTTGAACAGGTACGAGACCGAGCCCGGGTCGGCCATCGAGCCGCCGTTGCGGGTCATCGCCACGCGCACGTCGGAGGCGGCGCGGTTGCGGTTGTCGGTGAGGCACTCGATGAGCACCGCGACACCGTTCGGGCCGTAGCCCTCGTACATGATCGTCTGGTAGTCGGCCCCGCCGGCCTCCAGGCCACCACCGCGCTTGACGGCGCGGTTGATGTTGTCGATCGGGACCGACGCCTTCTTCGCCTTCTGCACGGCGTCGTACAGCGTCGGGTTGCCGCCCAGGTCCGGACCGCCGGTGCGCGCCGCCACCTCGATGTTCTTGATCATCTTGGCGAAGAGCTTGCCGCGCTTGGCGTCGATCACGGCCTTCTTGTGCTTGGTGGTAGCCCACTTAGAGTGGCCGGACATCGCCAGCTCCTTTACGTCGCCAATGGGAAATGAACAGATGAGATCTTACCGGTGCGGTCGGTCCTCACCCGCACACGGTCGTTCGCGCACCGTCACGCGGCGGCGAGGTGCTCCTCGACCATCCGCACGAAGTACGCGTGCACCCGGTGGTCGCCGGTGAGCTCGGGGTGGAACGAGGTGGCCAGCAGGTTGCCCTGGCGCACCGCGACGATCCGGCTCTCCGGGCCGTCGGCGGCCGGCAGCTCGGCCAGCACCCGCACGCCCGCGCCGACCGCCTCCACCCACGGGGCCCGGATGAACACCCCGTGCACGGGCGCCTCGTCCAGACCCGTGAAGGCGACACCCGACTCGAAGGACTCGTTCTGGCGGCCGAAGGCGTTGCGGCGCACGGTCATGTCGATGCCGCCCACCGTCTCCTGGTCCTCGCGCCCGTCCAGGATCTTGTCGGCCAGCATGATCATTCCGGCGCAGGTCCCGTAGACCGGCATCCCCGCCGCCACCCGCTCGCGCAGCGGGCCCATCACGCCGAACAGCAGCGCCAGCTTGGACATCGTGGTGGACTCCCCGCCGGGGATCACCAGCGCGTCGACCTCGGCCAGCTCCTCCACCCGGCGCACCGGACGGGCCAGCGCGTCGGCCTCGGCCAGCGCGATCAGGTGCTCACGGACGTCGCCCTGCAGGGCGAGGACGCCGATGACTGGAGTGGACACTTCTCGTACCTCTTGACTCTCGAACGGACGACGCGCAGCGGCCCGCCGCGCCGATGATCACACCGCGCGGCGGGCCGTGGGAGGCGTATTACCAGCCGCGGTTGGCGTAGCGCTCGGTCTCCGGCAGGGTGTCGCAGTTGATGCCGACCATGGCCTCGCCCAGGTTGCGGGAGGCGTCGGCGATGATCTTCGGGTCGTCGAAGAACGTGGTGGCCTTGACGATCGCGGCGGCACGCTTCGCGGGGTCGCCCGACTTGAAGATGCCGGAGCCGACGAAGACGCCCTCGGCACCCAGCTGGCGCATCAGCGCGGCGTCGGCCGGGGTGGCCACACCACCGGCGGAGAACAGCACGACCGGCAGCTTGCCGAGCTCGGCGACCTCCTTGACGAGCTCGTACGGGGCGCGCAGCTCCTTGGCGGCGGCGTACAGCTCGTTGTTGTCGAAGCCGCGCAGCTTGGCGATCTCGTTCTTGATCTGGCGCAGGTGGCGGACCGCCTCGACGACGTTGCCGGTGCCGGCCTCGCCCTTCGAGCGGATCATGGCCGCACCCTCGGCGATGCGGCGCAGCGCCTCGCCCAGGTTGGTGGCACCGCAGACGAAGGGCGTGGTGAACGCGAACTTGTCGGAGTGGTTGACCTCGTCGGCCGGGGTCAGCACCTCGGACTCGTCGATGTAGTCGACACCCAGCGACTGGAGGACCTGGGCCTCGACGAAGTGGCCGATCCGGGACTTCGCCATGACCGGGATCGAGACCGCGGCGATGATCTCCTCGATCATGTTCGGGTCCGACATGCGGGCCACGCCGCCGTCCTTGCGGATGTCGGCCGGCACGCGCTCCAGGGCCATGACGGCCACAGCGCCGGCGTCCTCGGCGATCTTCGCCTGCTCGGCGTTGACCACGTCCATGATCACACCGCCCTTGAGCTGCTCGGCCATGCCGCGCTTGACCCGGGCGGTACCGATCTGCGGCTGGTCTGCGGTGGTGGGGGTGGTGGACACGTGAGACCTCACTCGAAGATGAACCAGTGCTATCGCCCTATGGTAGGCGGAAGAAACGGCCCCTCCATGCGCCACCAAGTCCAGCGTGCGTGACGGGATACGACAAACAGGCCGGATCCGGACCCACCCGCCGCAGCGGGTGGGACGCGTTCCGCCCGGCCGTGCCGGACTTGTCCCGACCGGTCCCGCCGCACTCGTCACCCGGTCCCCGCCGCGCGCCCCGCGCCGGCGCGCCCTACGCCGGCGCACCCTCCGGAGTGAGCGCCGACGGCGGCGCGTCGTCCATCTCGAACGCCATCGGGAACGGCGCCCGGCCCGCCAGCCGGAAGTACCGCACCAGCCGGTGCTCCCGCACCGCCCGCGCCGCCCGCACCGCGTCGTTGTGGAACCGCCGCGCCATCGGCACCCGACGCACGGCCGCCGTCAGGTCCCGCACCGCCTCCTCGCCGCCCGGCTCAGCCACCAGCACGGCCACCTGCTCCGGCTCCGCGAACACCGCCCGCAGCGCCAGGCTCAGCTGGCTCTCGGCCACCTCGCGCTGCTCGTCCTCCGCCTGCCGGGCCGCGTGCGCCGCGTCCAGCAGCAGCAGCGACGCCGCCGGGTCCAGCAGCGAGGACGTCGCCAGCTCCATCGCCACCGACGCCCGGCGGACCAACTGCGCGTCCAGCGCCGCCCGGGCGGCGTCGATCCGGGCGTGCAGCCGGTCCAGCCTCCCGGCCGTCCAACTCAGGTACATCCCGAACAGCACCACGGCCACGCCGGCCCAGATCCACGTAGTCACGGGGCGCTACGCTACCGGGTGCTTCCGGTTCACCCCTCGACCACCGTGTTCCGGTACGCCTCGCGGTCGATGTCGCGCACGTCCACCGCGAGCTGCAGCCGCTCCCCCGGCACCGGCTCCACCCGCTCGGCCAGCAGCGCCAGCACCGCGTCGGTGAGCGCCGCCTTCGCCTCCGGGGTCCGCCCCGGGAAGATCTGGAACTGCACGAACACCTGCGCCTCGGTCCGCTCGCCGAAGCCCACCACGACCTCCGGGTCGGTCTGCCGGAAGACCGTCTTGCAGCCCTCGGGCTTGGCACCGATGGTGTCCACCGCGAGCCGGTTGATCGCCAGCCCCAGCTCACGGCGGTCGAAGGAGTCGGCCAGGCTCGGCGAGTAGTCGACGGAGATCTGCGGCATCGGGGCCTCCGGAAGCACGGGGTCGGAACAGCGGGAGGGGACAGCGGGTCGGGACGGGCGTCGGGACCGCCGACGTCGCACCGCACGTCCGGCGGGACGACCGTCCGACCCTATCCGCGCCCCGCCGCCGGCTCAGTCCCGGGCCAGCCCGAACCGGCCACGCCGGCCGCTGCGCTCGTCCTCCTCGACCACCGCCGCCGCACCCGCCGTCACCGTCTCGTAGACGGCCAGGATGTCCGCACCCACGGTCGACCAGTCGAACCGCCGCACGTGCCGCGACGCCGCCTTGCGCAGTTCCTCCAGCCGCCCCGGGTCCCCCAGCAGCCGCAGCGCCGTCCGCGCCAGCGCGTCCGCGTCCTCCACCGGGAACAGCTCGCCCGCGTCCCCGCCGTCCAGCACCTGCTTGAACGCGTCCAGATCGCTCGCCAGCACCGGCGCTCCCGCCGACATCGCCTCGACCAGGATGATCCCGAAGCTCTCGCCGCCGGTGTTCGGCGCCACGTACAGGTCCACGCTGCGCAGCAGCCGGGCCTTGTCCCGGTCGCTCACCATGCCGAGGAACTCCACCTGGGCGCGGACCTCCGGCGCCAGCCCGGCGACCGCCTCCTCCTCGTCGCCCTTGCCCGCGACCAGCAGCCGCACCCCGGGGCGCTCCGCCAGGATCCGCGGCAGCGCCGCCAGCAGCGTCGGCAGCCCCTTGCGCGGCTCGTTGATCCGCCCGATGAAGCCGATCGTCCCCGGGCCGCCGGCCGCCGCCCCGCCGGTCCAGCGCGCGTCCGGCTCGGCCTCCGCGAAGAAGCCCACGTCCACGCCGTTCGGGATCACCACCGCGTCCCCGCCCAGGTGCTCCACCAGGGTGCGCCGCGCGTACTCGCTCACCGCGATCCGGGCCCGCATCTTCTCCAGGCCCGGCTGGAGGATCGGTGAGGCCGCGATCATCGCCCGCGAGCGCGGGTTCGAGGTGTGGAAGGTGCCCACCATCGGCCCCGAGGCCGACCAGGCCGCCAGCATCGACAGGCTCGGCGAGGCCGGCTCGTGCACGTGCAGGATGTCGAACCGGCCGTCGTGCAGCCACCGCCGCACCCTCGCCGCCGACAGGATCCCGAAGCTCAGCCGCGCCACCGAGCCGTTGTACGGCACCGCCACCGCCCGCCCCGCCGAGACCACGTACGGCGGCAGCGCCTCGTCGTCCTCGGCCGGCGCCAGCACCGACACCGCGTGGCCCAGGCCGATCAGGTGCTCGGCGAGGTCCCGGATGTGGAACTGCACGCCACCGGGGACGTCCCAGTCGTACGGGCAGACGATGCCGATCTTCACGGGTCTCCTCGAAAGTCCTGCGGACGGTACGGGCGGTGCGGGCGGTACGTGCGGCGCGGGCGGCACCGCCGGTCCGGGCGGCGGGTACGGAGCGGACGGCGGGTCCGGCCTCAGGCCCCCGACGCCCCCGGTGCCTCGGCCGCCTCGGCCGCCGGGTTCGCGACGACCGGGCGTGCGGCCACCGGGTCGGCGGCCACCGGGCCCGCCGGGCGGGCCGGCCCCGACTCCACCGTCTCACGGACCGGGAGGTCGGCCAGCCAGAAGCGCTGCAGCATGTGCCAGTCCTCCGGGTGCTCCCGGATCGCGTCCTCCCAGACGTCCGCCATCGCCTGCGTCATCACCCGGGTCTTCTCCGCCCGGTCGCCCTCCGCCGGCACCGGCACCTCCGGATGGATCCGGCCCCGCAGGATCCGGCCCTCGTACCAGAGCGAGACCGGCATCAGCGCCGCCCCGGTCCGCTGGGCCAGCGCCGCCGGACCGGCCGGCATCCGCGTCGCCTCACCGAAGAACGACACCCCGATACCCGCCTCCGAGAGGTCGCGGTCCCCCACCAGGCAGACCAGCTTCCCCGCCCGCAGCCGGCGCGCCAGCGTGCCCACCACGTTCACCGAGCCGCCGGTCAGCGGGAGCACCTCCATGCCCAGGCTCTCCCGGAACGCCACGAACCGGTCGAACAGCCGCTCCGGCTTCAACCGCTCCGCCACCGTCGTGAACGGATACCCCAGCGAGGCCACCCAGGCACCCGCGAGGTCCCAGTTGCCCATGTGCGGCAGCGCTATCACCGCGCCCCGCCCCGACTCCAGCGCCTCCCGCAGCTGCTCGAAACCGTCCACCCGGACGTCCCGCAGCACCCGCGCACGACCCCAGACCGGCAGCCGGAACGACTCCTGCCAGTACCGCATGTACGAACGCATCCCGGCCCGCGACAGCTCCCGCAGCCGGGCCTCGTCCGCGTCCGGGCACACCCGCAGCAGGTTCGCCTCCAGCTGCAGCACCCGCTTGCCGCGCCGCCGCCACGCCGAGTCCGCCAGCCGGTCGAACAGCGCCCGCGCCGCCGGCTCGGGCAGATGCCTCAGCACCGCCCAGCCCGCCGCGTACGCCGAGTACACCAGCCGGTCCACCACTCGTTCCTTCATCGCGGCACCGCCCCCTTCAGCTCCCGGCCGACGCCCGGTCCGCCTCGAACGCCTCGCGGCGCACCGTCACCATCCGCTGGACCACCGTCACCAGGCTGCCGGCCGCCACCAGCCACAGCGCCACCGGCAGCAGCCACTCGACGTAGGGCACACCGAACGTCGCCAGACCCGCCACACCGGCCGCCACCAGGCTGATCACCAGCCGCTCGGCCCGCTCCACCAGCCCCGACACGTCGCACGGCAGCCCCTGACTCTCGGCCCGGGCCTTGGTGTACGACACCACCAGCCCGCTCGCCAGACAGAACACCGCCACCGCGCACAGCAGGTCGTTGTCGCCCTTGCCCGCGTACCACATGGCCAGGCCGCCGAAGATCGCGGCGTCCGCGACCCGGTCCAGCGTCGAGTCGAGGAACGCCCCCCACTTGCTCGTCCGCCCCAGCTGCCGCGCCATGTTCCCGTCCACCAGGTCCGAGAAGATGAACAGCGTGATCGTGATGGTGCCCCAGAAGAACTCCCCGCGCGGGAAGAACACCAGCGCGCCCGCCACCGAACCGGCCGTACCGACCAGCGTCACGGTGTCCGGGCTCACACCCAACCGGATCAGGAACGCGGCGAACGGGGTCAGGACACGTGTGAAGAAGGCACGCGCGTATTTGTTGAGCATGGCCTTCCCGACCGCTCCGATCTGCCTGGTACCCGCCTGCGGCGGAGAATGCGGCAGACGACCCGACGGATCAGCCCGCCCGGCGCACCCATCGTAGCCACGCCCGCCGACACTCCCCGCCCACCGACCGCTCGCGCGCCCGCCGACGCCTTCGTACCGCGCCCGCCGACGCCTTCGACCCTAGACTTTCACCGACAGCCCCCGGCGCGACGGGAGGAGACCCCGATGCCCGACCGCAGCACCGCCCGGGCCGGCCAGGCCCCCGCCGTCACCGGCCCGCGCGACCTGCGCAACGTCGCCCTCGTCGGCTGCGCCGGCGTCGGCAAGACCACCCTCGCCGAATCACTGGCCCTCGCCGCCGGCGCCCTCGGCCGGGCCGGCAAGGTCGCCGACGGCACCACCGTCTCCGACCACGAACCCGTCGAGCACCAGCAGCAGCGCTCCGTCCAGCTCTCCGTGCTCCCGCTCGAATGGCGCGGCGTCAAGATCAACCTGATCGACCCGCCCGGCCACCCCGACTTCGCCGCCGACCTGAGCGCCGCCCTGCACACCGCCGACGCCGCCGTCTTCGTGGTCTCCGCCACCGACCCGGTGACCGCGCCCACCCGCGCCCTGTGGCGCCGGTGCGCCGCCGAGAACATCCCCCGCGCGATCGCCGTCGCCAAACTCGACATCGCCCGCGGCAGCCTCGACGAGATCCTCACCGCGTGCCACGACGCCTTCGGCCTGGGCCCCGACACCCTCCGGCCGCTCTTCCTCCCGGTCCACCACGACGGCCGCCCCGACGGCAGCGTCGACCTCCTCACCGGCCACACCTACGGCAGCGCCGACCCCCTCCCCGACACCGGGCCCGCCCGCGAGAGCCTCGTCGAAGCCATCTCCGGCCAGGACGACACCCTCATGGAGCAGTACCTGGCCGGCGACCCCCTCGACACCGACGCCCTCGAAGCGGGCCTGCGCCGCGAGGTCCTCGGCTGCGCCCTCCACCCCGCCGTCCCCACCAGCGAGCACGGCCTCGGCGCCACCGAACTCCTCGACCTCATCACCAGCGCCTTCCCCGACCCCACCGAACGCACCCGCCCCGGCCCCGCCTGCGACCCCGACGCCCCCCTCGCCGCCCAGGTCGTCCGCGTCACCGGGGACGCCTACGTCGGCCGCGTCAGCCTGCTGCGCGTCTGGGCCGGAACCCTGCGCCCGGACACCCGCATCCGCCTCACCGGCCCCCACCACCCCGCCGACCAGGACGGCGAGGAACGCGTCACCGCCCTCACCAGCCCCTTCGGCAAACTCCAGCGGGCCGTCCCGCACGCCGTCGCCGGCGACCTCGTCTGCGTCGCCAAACTCGGCACCGCCCGCTCCGGCGACACCGTCCAGGAACCCGGCCACCCGGTCGAACTCGACACCTGGCCGCTCCCCGACCCGCTGCTGCCGATCGCCGTCGAGGCCCACAGCAAGGCCGACGACGACAAGCTCTCCCAGGCCCTCGCCCGGCTCGCCGCCGAGGACCCGGCCCTGCGCCTCGAACAGAACCCCGACACCCACCAGCTCGTCCTCTGGTGCACCGGCGAGGCCCACGCCGAGACCCTCCTCGACCGCCTCCGCAACCGCCACGGCGTGCACGTCGACACCGTCGCCCACAAGGTCGCCCTGCGGGAGACCTTCGGCACCGCCGCGGCCGGCCACGGACGCCTCGTCAAACAGTCCGGCGGCCACGGCCAGTACGCCATCTGCGAGCTGGAGGTCGAACCCCTCCCCGCCGGCGCCGGCTTCGAGTTCCAGGAACACGTCGTCGGCGGCGCCGTCCCCAAGCACTTCATCCCCTCCGTCGAGAAGGGCGTCCGCGCCCAGCTCGCCAAGGGCGTCGCCACCGGCCACCCGCTCGTCGACGTCCGGGTCACCCTCACCGACGGCAAGGCGCACTCCGTCGACTCCTCCGACTCCGCCTTCCAGAACGCCGCCGCCCTCGCCCTGCGCGACGCCGCCGAACACGCCGTCATCCGGCTCCTCGAACCCGTCGCCGCCGTCCGCGTCCTGCTGCCCGACGACTACCTCGGCGCCGTCCTCGGCGACCTCTCCGCCCGCCGCGGCCGCGTCCTCGGCACCGAGACCGCCGGCCCCGGCCTCACCCTGCTGCGCGCCGAGGTCCCCGAACTCGAACTCGCCCGCTACCCCGTCGACCTGCGCTCGCTCACCCACGGCACCGCCGAGTTCAGCCGCTCCCACCTGCGCCACGAACCCATGCCCGCCGCCCTCGCCGCCCGCTTCACCGACCAGGACGACTGAACCCCCGGCGGCCCCCTGCCGCCGGGTCCCCTCAGGCGCCGGGCCGTCAGCGCCGCGGCAGCGCGCAGGCCGCCGTCCCGCCCGGCATCCGGTGCCGGTGACGCGCCACCCAGCGGTACACCAGGCCCGCCACCGGCCGCACCGGCGCCAGCGCCAGCACCCCGCCCAGGTACGCCCACACCCCGCCCGAACGCATCAGCAGCCGCGCCACCGCCTGCGCCCCGCCGTACACCCGTCCGGCCGGCGTCACCCAGAGCACCTCGCGCTCCGCGCGCTCCCACGACACCTCGCCGCGCCCCCCGGCCGACGCGTCCAGCCCCGCCAGGTCCGCGAACTGGAACGGCACCGCCTCCCAGCCGCCCGACGCCAGGGTCTGCCGGAGGAAACGCTCCGCCCAGGTCGCACACGTCGTGCAGAACGCGCAGTCCCCGTCGAAGACCAGAACCGGATCCGTCAGCGCATCGCTCTCCATGCCGCCCATCGTGCCCCATCCCTCCCGGCCGGAGGGTCCCGGGGCGCGTCGAACAGCCGAAACGTGGGCATCATGCCCCACGGGCCCGGCGTGGCCCGTTCGTGACGCCAGTTCAGACGATCATCCGCGCGCCGGTACCCCGGCGCGGTACCCTGCCGCAGGACAAGGGGAGGAGGGGACGCCACCGTGACCACACTCGACATGACCCCGGGTGCGCAGATACCCCGGACCGACGCCGGCCCGCAGACCGCCGGCACCCAGGCGCTCTCCTCGGCCGCGTACCGCGACGCCGAACTCACCGGCGACGCCGGGAAACTCGACGGGGCCAATGCCAAGAAGGGCCGTTTCGCCCTCTTCAGGCCCAACTTCGGCGAGGCCTTCAGCAAGGCGCTCATCTCCCGTGCCCTCGGCGGCGACCGCAAGCCCCTGGTGCCCGCCTTCGGCGTCGACACCCGCCAGGTCGTCGAGCACTGCCTCGCCGCCGAGGAGATCCGCCGCGGCCGCGACCGGCAGCTGTCCACCGTCTCCGTCGTCACCGGCCTGCTCTTCCTGCCCGGCACCCTGATCTGGCTCGGCGCCTTCCAGCTCCGCGCCTGGCTCAAGCGCGACAACCCCAAGAACGCCGGCGTGTACGGGGGCGTCGTCCTCTTCCTCGCCGCCGCCGTCGCCGTCCTGCTCGCGATCAGGCCCCCGGCCGGCGGCATCCTCGGCCTCTACCTGCGCATCGTCATGCTGGCCCCGGTCGTCGGCTGGTACCTCGCCAAGCGCATCGTCGTGCGCACCGCCCTCGACCTGCGCGCGCGCTGGCTGCAACTCGTCGAGGGCAACGCCGTCGCCGCGACCGTCCCGATGGCCGTCCCCCGCGACGACCTCGACAAGAAGGCCGCCGACCTGCGCGCCAAGCTCGGCCGGCTGGAGTCCGAGCAGGAGACCAACGTCCATCACTACGCCGGGCCCAAGGGCATCCTCGGCGCCGGCCGCCGCTGGGGCGAGTGGAAGCTCATCGACACCCTGCGCCCCGCCGAGGGCCAGATCGACTTCCGCCAGTTCCACCCCTGGGACCTCGTCCGCAAGATCTCCGGCCACCTCAAGGCCCTCGGCATCAGCGAGGTCGCCAACAGCGGCATCCCCGACGTCCGGATCAAGCAGTGGGTGGTCTTCGAGGTCGGCGAGAACGCCGACGAGATCAGCCGCCCCGGCAGCGCCGACATGGACGGCGACCACATGCGCGACTTCGCCGTCCAGGCCATCGCCGACAAGCAGACGTTCGGCGGCGGCCCCCGGCACTACCTCGCCACCCAGTTCATCACCCACGACGGCAAGCTCGTGCTGACCTTCACCGTCACCGTCGCCCTGCTCGCCAACACCCTCAACGTCACCGTCGCGGCCTTCGCGCTCGGCCCGATCAACGGCTACTTCTTCGACAAGCCCAAGGACAAGGAGAAGTCGGTCGCCAAGACCGTGCGGTTCTGGGAGGAGCGCACGGTCAAGCTCCCGCTGATCGACAACGACGAGGTCGTCCGGCAGGCCGTCCGCGCCCCCTTCTACCGGATGCCGAGCCTGCTGTCCTGGCTCGGCGGCGGCCTCGGCCTGCCCGAACCCTTCGGCCTGCGGCACATCTGGGCCGGCCAGCCCTGGGACACCCGCACCATGGCCGACAACGCGCTCAACGTCTCGCACCCGGTGATCGGCGCCGTCCACACCGCGACGATGGAGTTCCTCGCCGAGCACGACCTCGACACCGAACGCGCCTTCAAGGGCCGCGCGGCCGGTCTCAAGGCCGAGGCCCAGGGCAGCCGGCCGTTCAAGGTCGACCGCTACGACGCCTGACCGGGCCGCCGCCCCGCCGCACGAGGAGGGCCCCCGCCGACCCGGAACGGTCGACGGGGGCCCTCCTCGCTGTGCGCGTCAGTCCTGGGGCCAGGCCTCGGCCAGCATCTTCCGGGTGTCCGCCAGCAGTTGCGGCAGCACCTTGGTGTGACCGACCACCGGCATGAAGTTGGTGTCCCCGCCCCAGCGCGGCACCACGTGCTGGTGCAGGTGCGCGGCGATACCGGCGCCCGCCGCCGCACCCTGGTTCATCCCGATGTTGAAGCCGTGCGCGCCCGAGGCCGCCCGCAGCGCCGTCATCGCCTTCTTGGTGAACACCGCCAGCTCGGCCGTCTCCGCCTCGTCCAGCTCGGTGTAGTCCGCCGCGTGCCGGTACGGGACCACCATCAGGTGCCCGCCGTTGTACGGGTACAGGTTGAGCACCGCGTACACCGCGTTCCCGCGCGCGACGACCAGCCCGTCCTCGTCGCTGAGCGCCGGGATCGAGCAGAACGGACAGCCGTCGTCCGGAGCCGGGCCGGTGGGCTTGTTCTCGCCCTGGATGTAGGCCATCCGATGGGGGGTCCACAGGCGGCGGAAGCCGTCCGGCTCCCCGACGCCCCGCTGCAGTTCCGGCTCAGTCGTCATGCTGATCAGCATATTCGCCCGCCCCCGCTTGCGAAGCGCGCGGGGCGGACTCCCGAAGGAGCCCGCCCCGCGCACACGATCGGGTCAGACCTGGATCCGGCGCTCCACCGCGTCCACGATCTCGGCGACCGCGTCGGCCAGCGGGACGCCGTTCTTCTGCTCGCCGTTGCGGTAGCGGAAGGAGACCGCGCCCGCCTCGACGTCGTCGTTGCCGGCGATCAGCATGAACGGCACCTTGCTGCGCTGGGCGTTGCGGATCTTCTTCTGCATCCGGTCGTCCGAGGTGTCCACCTCGACCCGGATCCCGCGCTTCTTCAGCTCGGCCGCGACCTCCAGCAGGTACGGCACGTGCTCGTCGGTGATCGGGATGCCGGTCACGGTGACCGGGGCCAGCCACGGCGGCATGGCACCGGCGTAGTGCTCCAGCAGCACCGCGAAGAAGCGCTCGATCGAGCCGAACAGCGCCCGGTGGATCATGACGGGCCGCTGACGCGAGCCGTCCGCCGCCGTGTACTCGAGATCGAAACGGACCGGCAAGTTGAAGTCGAGCTGGATCGTACTCATCTGCCAGGTCCGGCCGATGGCGTCCCGCGCCTGCACCGAGATCTTCGGACCGTAGAAGGCCGCGCCGCCCGGGTCCGGCACCAGCGGCAGACCCTGCTTCTCGGCCACCGCGGCCAGGACGGCGGTGGCCTCCTCCCACGCGTCGTCGCTGCCGACGAACTTCTCCGGGTCCTTGGTGGACAGCTCCAGGTAGAAGTCGGTCAGACCGTAGTCGCGCAGCAGGTTGAGCACGAAGGTGAGGGTCGAGTCGAGCTCGTCCGCCATCTGCTCGCGGGTGCAGTAGATGTGCGCGTCGTCCTGGGTGAAACCGCGGGCGCGGGTCAGGCCGTGCACCACACCGGACTTCTCGTACCGGTACACGGTGCCGAACTCGAACAGGCGCAGCGGCAGTTCACGGTACGAACGGCCGCGCGCGTCGAAGATCAGGTTGTGCATCGGGCAGTTCATCGGCTTGAGGTAGTAGTCCACGCCCTCGTCGAGCTGCATGGGCGGGTACATACCGTCCGCGTACCAGTCCAGGTGGCCGCTCTTCTCGAACAGCTTCCCCTTGGTGGCGTGCGGGGTGTAGACGAACTCGTAGCCCTCCTCCTCGTGCCGGCGGCGCGAGTAGTCCTCCATGGCGCGGCGGATGATGCCGCCCTTGGGGTGGAAGACGGCGAGGCCGGAGCCGATCTCCTCGGGGATGGAGAAGAGGTCGAGCTCGTTGCCGAGCTTGCGGTGGTCGCGCTTGGCGGCCTCCTCCAGGAACTCCAGGTGCGCCTTGAGCTCGTCCTTGCTCGGCCAGGCGGTCCCGTAGAGCCTCTGCAGCATCGGGTTCTTCTCGCTGCCGCGCCAGTAGGCGGCGGCCGAGCGCATGATCTTGAACGCCGGGATCATCCGGGTGCTGGGCAGGTGCGGGCCGCGGCAGAGGTCGCCCCAGCACAGCTCGCCGCTCTTGGCGTCCAGGTTGTCGTAGATGGTGAGCTCGCCGGCGCCGACCTCGACGTCGGCGCCCTCGCCGGCGGTCGCAGCGGAGCCCTTGAGGCCGATCAGCTCCAGCTTGTACGGCTCGCCGGCCAGCTCCTCGCGAGCCGCCTCGTCGGTGACGACGCGGCGCGAGAACTTCTGCCCGCGCTTGATGATCTCCTGCATCCGCTTCTCGATGGCCTTGAGGTCATCGGGGTGGAACGGCTTCTCGACGTCGAAGTCGTAGTAGAAGCCGTCCTTGACCGGCGGGCCGATGCCGAGCTTGGCCTCCGGGAAGAGCTGCTGCACGGCCTGGGCCATCACGTGCGCGGTGGAGTGGCGCAGGATGTCGAGGCCGTCGGGGCTGCCGATCACGACCGGCTCGACCTCGTCGCCGTCCTGGACCGCGTAGGCGAGGTCCTTGAGCTGGCCGGCGACCTTGGCGGCGATGATCGAGCGATCGTCCGCGAAGAGCTCGGCGGCCGTCGTGCCCGTGGTCACCACGCGCTCTTCCCGATCGGGTTCGCGGTTGATGATTACCCGGACGTCCGTCACCGGTCTCTCCTGACGTGCTGGATTCAGAGGACGCAGCACAACGCTGCGCCTCACGATGGTACCGAGAGCGGTGACCCCACCGTCACCTCCGTACCCCTCCTATGCCTCCCGCCCCTCCCCCAGGGTCTTGAGCAGCCGGTCGCGTTCGGCGTCCTCCAGTCCGCAGGGCTCCGGGCCGGAGGGCCGGGTGAGGCGGCGGAAGCCGCCGCGGCGTTCCAGGCGGCCGCTGATCCGCACCGGGGTGCCGGCCAGATGGGCCTCGGCGGCGAGCCGGTAGGCGGCGGCGGGCAGCCGGACCTTGACCTCGTCGACCTCGGCGCCGCCGAGCACCCGCAGCCGGACGCTGCCGGCCCCGGCCGGGTCGGCCCGCTTGAGCCGGACCACGAGGCCGACCAGGGTGACGGCGACGGCGGGTTCGAGGCGTTCGAGCAGGTCGGCGGCCTCGGCCAGGGCGGGCAGGTCGCCGGGCGAGAACTCGACGACCGTCCGGCGGTCGCCGAACCCGCCCGGGGCGCCGGCGGCAGCCGACCAGGCGACGGTGAACCGGCTCGCGGTCGCGCCGCGCACGAGGTCCTGGACCGCGTCGACCAGCTCGCGGCTGACCCCGGACTGGACGGCGTTCTCGAAGGCCTCGGCGCCGCCGCTGACCCGGCGGTAGTCGACGGCGTCGCGCAGCGCCTCCAGGGCGCGGACCAGGGTGGTGATCGCCGCCCGGCCCTCGGGGGCCGGGCTGTGGGCGGTGAGCCCCGGGCCGTCGGCGACGACCAGGACCCGGTCCAGGAAGTCGCCGGCCCAGCTGTCCAGTCGGGCGCCGAAGTAGGCGGCGCGGGTGCGCCCGGCCTTGGCTCCGGCGGCGAGCATGGCGCGGGCGGCCCGCCGGAGCCGTTCGGTCTCCTCCCAGGGTGCGGTGCCGGGAGTGGCGGCGCCGGGCGGGCCGGCCGGGTCGCGCTGCCAGTGCAGTTCGTCGCCGGGGACGGCGAGGGCGAGCAGGATGGCCCGGGCGGAGGGACTGGCGGAGCGGGACAGCGCGGTGACGGCGTCGGTGAGCAGCTCGACCGCGTCGTCGAAGCCGTCGCCGGCCGGGACGATCAGGCTGACGCCGGGGTCGGTGCCCTCGGGGGGTGTCCAGCGCCCGTAGCGGGCGGAGGGTCCGCCGCGGCGGACCCAGCCGTGCCGGGCGAGCAGGACGGCGAGCACCGCGGGGTCGACGGCGGCCGGATCGGGCAGCGGCCCGGTCTGCGGCGGTTCGCCGGGCGCGGGGCGCAACGGCCCGTGGGGCAGTGTCATGGAGCGGCTCCTCCCGGCCGGGGGCCGGGCCGTCACGGGCTGCCGCCCGCTCCGACCCTGGCCATGATGTCGCACAGGGCGCGGTCGTCGAAGACCTTCGCGGTGGGGACGCGGACGTTGGTGCGGCGCTGCCCGGTGACGGGGTGGCCGGCCAGGTTGACCCAGTAGCAGCAGTGCCGCAGCTCCAGCGCGTCGGGCCGGGCGGCGAGCCAGCGGTCCACCCGGCGGGGCAGCAGCATGACGACGAGGATCCGGGGCACCGCGACCCGGGGCCGGGCGAGCTTGCGCAGGTGGTCGTTGTCCAGGGTGAAGGAGAAGAAGGCGCCGCGCGGATCGGGCGCGATCTGCTGGGTGGCCTTCAGCTGGATCTTGACGGTGACCTCGTCGTCGACCTCGTGGCTGCGCGAGCCGTGGCTGACCTGCCAGTCGATGCCGTTGTCCGGGAACGGCTGCGAGAGCGAGCAGCCGGCCGCGGCGACGACCGCGTGCAGATAGCCGACCTGCAGGGTCTCCATGCAGGCCGTCACCGCCAGATCGCCCCGCAGGACGGCCGCCGCCTCCTCGGGCTGCGGCTGCGTCAGCGCCATGACCGTCCGTCCCTCCCCCGTCCCCCCGGGCCGGTCCGGATTCGAACGCGGCACCCGTGGGCAGGGTGCCCGGCCGGTGTCCCGCCAAACGGTTGAGCAGGCGTCAGGGGCGGGTATCAACGGGGCGGGAACACGCTGTTTTCGAGGGGCAGTCATGCAGCAGCACTGGTTCACCGGCCCGCTCGCCTCCTTCGACACCGAGACCACCGGCGTGGACGTCGAGTCCGATCGCATCGTCTCGGCCGCCCTGGTCGTCCAACCCGCCCCGGGCGCGGCCCCGGTGGCGACCACCTGGCTCGCCGATCCCGGCGTGCCGATACCCGACGGGGCCCGCGCGGTGCACGGGATAGACGACGCCAGGGTGCGGGCGTTCGGGCGCCCGGCCGGGGTGGTGGTGGCCGAGGTGGCCGCCGCACTGGCCGAACAGGCCCGCGCCGGGCGGCCGGTGGTGGTGATGAACGCGCCGTACGACCTGACGCTGCTGGACCGCGAGCTGCGCCGGCACCGGGGGACGTCGCTGGCCGAGGCGACCGGTCCGGCGGCGCTGCTGGTGCTGGACCCGCGGGTGCTGGACAAGCACGTGGACCGCTACCGCCGGGGCCGGCGGACGCTGACGGACCTCTGCGCGCACTACGGGGTCGAGCTGACCGGGGCGCACGAGGCGGCCGCGGACGCGACGGCGGCGCTGGAGCTGGTGCGGGCGGTCGGCGCCCGGTACCCGGGGGCGCTGGGCGGGCTGACGGTGGGCGAGCTGCACCTGCGGCAGGCGGTCTGGCACGCCGCGCAGGCCCGGGGACTGCAGGCCTGGTTCGACCGGTCGGGGGCGGACGAGCGGGTGGACCTGTCCTGGCCGATGCGCCCGGCCCGGTGCGGTTGCGGGCGGCGGCTGTCGCCGGAGCACGAGTGCGAGGTGGCCGCGTAGGGTGCGTCCGGCGGGTCCGCCCGGTGCCCGGTGCCGGTGGCCGCCCGGCACGACCCGACGCGCACGAACGCCGCAGGCCCCGACCGGAATCCGGTCGGGGCCTGCGTGCTGTCCGGTGGGCGATACTGGGATCGAACCAGTGACCCCTTCGGTGTGAACGAAGTGCTCTCCCGCTGAGCTAATCGCCCGGGCAACGAGAAGAACTGTAGCACCATTCGGGGGGTGCCGTACAACTCGTACGGGGAGTGCGGCCCGACGCTCCCACAGAACTCCCGCGCGGTGCGGAAGATGACTGCGCCTCAGGACATTCCCCGACACCGTTCACCGGATTGCGGGAAATACATGTGAGGCCCAGCCGATAATCGGCTGGGCCTCACATATCACAATGCATTCCGGTGGGCGATACTGGGATCGAACCAGTGACCCCTTCGGTGTGAACGAAGTGCTCTCCCGCTGAGCTAATCGCCCGGGTGCAGGGAAAACATTACCGCATCCCGGAGGGTGGTCCGAACGCGCTCCCCGGCGGCCCGGCCACCGCCCCCGGCGACACCCTCACCCGGACGGCCCCGCCCGGCGGGCGGGCGGACGGCTCAGTCCTCGTGGATCTTCCAGGGCATGACCAACCCGTACTTCCACAGGTACCAGCCGCCGAGCGCGGCGATGACCGCCACGCCGATCGCGGTGAGCGTCAGATTGCGCCGCCGGACCTTCGGGTCCAGGGCCTTCTGGGCCGCCTCGGCCACCTTGCGGCGGGTCCAGCGCAGGGCCAGCTGGGCCCAGACGAACTCGGTCGCCCAGATGCCCATGCCCAGGAAGATCACCACCCAGCCCGGGCCGGGCAGCGGCAGCATGATCACGCCCAGCACCACGACCGCCAGGCCGACCAGGAAGACCGCGACCTGCCAGCTCAGGTGCAGCGGGCGGGAGCGGCGGATGAAGTGCGGGGCCCGCGAGCCGAGCGGCCTGCCCCCGTCCGCGGCCGCCTCCGCCGGCCCCTCCGCGCCGGAGCCCCCGCCCCTGTCGTCCGCCCCCGTCGGCGCCCCCGTGTCGTCCGGCACGATCACATCCCCCGTTCCGGTGTTCCCGCCCGCGTCACCGCGTGCCTTGTCGCTTCGCACAGTCATGCCAGGAAACTAACCGAGAAGGGCTCCGGTAATCGCGTGGAGGCCGGTCTGTGGCGATTCCGCAATGCGCCGTAAGGGGTACGACTCGCGCCCGAATCGGGACAGAGGGGTTTACATCGGTCTTGGAGGTGGGATGGTCCGTTCGCCGACGTGCGATTCCCCGAGCGCACACTGAGCGAAAGGCCATGGCGCTTATGAACACCACGGTCAGCTGCGAGCTGCACCTGCGCCTCATCGTGTCCAGCGAGTCCTCACTGCCCGTCCCCGCGGGCCTGCGCTACGACACCGCCGACCCCTATGCCGTGCACGCCACGTTCCACACCGGCGCCGACGAGACCGTCGAGTGGGTGTTCGCCCGAGATCTCCTTGCGGAGGGGCTGCACCGACCCACCGGTACCGGCGACGTCAGGGTCTGGCCGTCGCGCAGTCACGGGCAAGGGGTGGTCTGCATCGCCCTGAGCTCTCCGGAAGGAGAAGCCCTGCTGGAAGCCCCGGCCCGGGCGCTTGAGTCTTTCCTCAAGCGGACGGACGCCGCCGTGCCACCCGGCACCGAACACCGTCACTTCGACCTCGACCGGGAGCTGTCCCACATCCTCGCCGAAAGCTGACCGACCGGAGGCGGTCACGCCCCGCTGTCGGCGGGGTCGTCACCCCTGCCGTCACCGCAGCCGTCCTACTCGGGGGCACGGCAGCAGACTCAGCCGCGCACGTCGCGGTCTCGGGGCCGGTGACGAAACGGTTCGCCCCGACCGGGGTGGGCCCGCAGCACCGCACGCGCCCGGCACCGGAGCCGGCCATCCCACGGGTGGCCGGCCTCGCTGTCGGGCGCGACCGTTTGCCCGGCGCTCCCGGGCCGGTCCCGGCGCTCCCCGGCCGCTCCCCCATCGCTCCGGCCGCCGGTGCCGCCGCCGATCGTCCCGTGCCGCCTCCGCCGCCCGCGCCGGCGCCCGCAGCCACAGCCGGGCCCCGGCCCGCGGACCCGATTGCCCGGGAGTCCGCCCCGGCGGGCACCGCCCGCCCCGGCCACCGGAGAAAACTCCGTACAGACCTACGGAATCCGTACGCGTCTTCGAAGCAAGCCACCGCCGGACCCCTCGCCGCCCCGGTAAGGTCTGGGAATGACCCGTAGTCGCGGGGTGCCCACGGCCCCCTCCGCACGAGGAGCCTCCACGTGCTGATCACCCATGACACCGAGTGCGCCCTGAGCATCCTCGTCGAGCTGCTCAACACCGCACCCGAGGTGTGCGGCACCGAGCTGCTGCCCGACACCGCGGCGCTCGACGCCTTCGTGGTCCGGCAGGAGATCAGCGAGATCGACTCCCTCACCGAGGACGACCTTCGCCAGGTGCACGAGCTGCGCTCCCGGCTGCGCGAGGTCTTCGGCACCGAGTCCACCGAAGAGGCCGCCGAGCAGGTGAACGCCCTGGTCGCGGCCGCCGGGACGACACCCCGGCTGACCAACCACGACCACCACGGGTGGCACATCCACTACTTCGCGCCGCACGCCGCCCTCGGTGACCACCTGGCCGCCGAGCTGGGCATGGCGCTGGCCTTCATCCTCACCGCGGGCGAGCGCGAGCGGCTGCGCCGCTGCGAGGCGCCGGACTGCGCGAGGGTCTTCGTGGACCTCTCGCGCAACCGCTCGCGCCGCTACTGCGACAGCCGGACCTGCGGGAACCGGCTGCACGTCGCCGCCTACCGGGCCCGCCAGCGCTCGGCGGAAGCGGTGCCCTCGGCCTGAGCGGCCGCGGGCCCGGGGCCCGGGCGGCGGCAGCGCGGCACGGGGCGCTCAGAGGCCGCGCCGGCGCAGGATCTCCTCGATGTCGGCGAACTCGTCCAGTCCGCTGTCGCCCTTGGCGGCCTTGCCGGGCTTGCCCGGCTTCCCGGCCCTGCCCTGCTCGGCCCGGGCGGCCTCCTCGGCACGCTTCGGGGCCGGCCCGGCGGCCGGGGTGCCGGCGGCGGGGGCCACGGCAGGCCTGGCCGGTGCGGGTCCGGCGGCCGCCGGACGCGACTCGCTCCCCCCGGCCACGGCCCCGCGACGGCCCGCCCAGCGGGTGGCGGCCAGCAGACCGGCCGAGACGCCCAGCAGCACGATGCCGGTCCACACCCGGGGATCGAACACGAGCTTGGTCGCCCAGTCGGCCAGTTCGTCGCCGATCGTCCGCGCCACCGGGAACAGACCGGTCAGATAGAGGCCCAGCGGCAGCAGCGCGACGGCGAACCAGCGGGTCGCGGACAGGAAGCGCCGGCGGTAGGCCCGCAGGCCCGCCACGGCCACCCCGGCCGCGGTGAGCGCGACACTGACCGCCGCCGTCAGCACGGCCGCCTCCGCTCGCCCGTCGCCGCCGCGCCGCGGGGCCCGGTCCGGCCCGCGGCACCGGGGGCCGTCCTGCTGGTCGGGGCCTTCGCGGCCGTCGCCGCCGCCCCGTCGGTCGGAGTCGTCATCCCGTCGGACCTCCCGTCGCTCCCGGTCTGGCCGGGCCCGGCCGCCGGCTGTCCTGGCGCGGGCCCCACAGGTGGAACACTGGAGGCATGATCGAAGGTTCCCTCCCCCGTCTCGAGTTCTGGTGCGAACTCCAGTGCACGGACTGCCGCACCGCCCTGGACGACGTCCGCGAGCTGCGCGCCCGCTACGGCGACGCGCTGCCGATCGAGCTGCGGCACTTCCCGCTGGAGAAGCACAAGCACGCCTACGCCGCCGCCGAGGCCGCCGAGGAGGCGTTCGCCCAGGGCCTGGGCTGGCCCTTCGTCGAGGCCCTGCTCGCCCGGGTCGAGGACCTCTCCGCGCGCGGCACCGAGGTGCTGCTCGAGGTCGCCCGCGAGGTCGGGGTCGACCCCGAGGAGGTGGACACCGCACTGGTGGACGGCCGCCACATGCTCACCGTCGACGCCGACCAGGCCGAGGGCCGGGCGATCGGTGTGAAGGGCACGCCGACCTATGTGATCGCCGGGCAGCGGTTCGACGGCAGCCAGAGCCAGGACGGCCTGCTGGAGCGCCTCGTCGCCGCCGTCGACGCCGCCGCGGCCCCCCGCAAGGCCTGACCCGCACCTCCTGACCCGCGCACCGCCCGCTTCGGGGCGGCCGACCCGCGCCGACGGCCCGGCGGCTCACAGCAGCTGCTTGCCGTAGACCCGGTTGGTGACCCGGTAGCCGAGCGAGTCGTACAGCCGGACCGCGACCTCGTTGCCGCTGAAGACGTTCAGCCCGAGGTCGCGGACCCCGGCCGCCAGGCACTCCCGCTCCGCGAGCCGCATCAGCGTCCGCCCGTGCCCGTACCCCCGGTGGGCGTCCGCCACCTCCACCACCATCACCCAGCCGAGCGGCGCGCCGTCCGGCAGCTCACGGACCCGCAGCGCCAGCCAGAGCGAGCCCAGCGGCTCCTCCCCCGCCCCGTGCAGCCGGCGCAGCGCCACCCCCGGCGTGCCGGCCCCCTGCGGCAGCAGCTTCAGATGGTCGGCCTCGGCCTTGGCGCGGGCCTGCTCCTCGCCCAGCCCGGAGGCCAGCAGATCACGCACGTAGCCCGCCTTCGCCCCGGCCAGCCAGGCCGGGAACGCGGCGTCGTCGATCGGGCGGGCGGCGACACCCGTCGGCAGCGCGGGCGGCCCGTCCAGCCGCTTGATCATGTTGCGCATCCGCTCGGTGTAACCGAGCGTCACCGCGAGCGAGCGGGCGATCCGCGCGGTCTCCGGGATGTCCGCGTCCACCCGGACGCAGCCCCAGCCCCGCAGCACCTCCTCGGCGGCCAGCGCGGCGATCGTCCCCCGGCCCCGGCCCCGGCCGCTGCGCACCTCCAACTCGGCTATCTCGCCCCAGAGTCGGCCGCCCCGGGGGACGGCCGTGGTGCGCAGCCCGCCGACCGGGCGGCCGTTGACGCAGATCTGCCAGCGTCTGGTCCGGCCGCCCGCGGCGGTGGGGGTCTCCTGGCTCTCGGGGCGCAGCGTGATGGTCATGTCCCGCTCCCTTCCCCGCCGTCCGGCTGTTCTACCGGGCGGGGCCGCTCGGGCGTGCCCGGCCGGATCCGGGCGCGCCCGTACCTCCGTGCGCGGATCCCCGCGGTCCGGGCCGTCAGGGGTCGAGGTCGTCGCCGCTGTGCCGGGCGAAGGCCGCCATGGCCCCGAGGGTGACCGGGCCGGGGCCGGGGAGCTCCCGGTCGTCGACCCGGGTGACGGCCTGGACGTCACGCAGGGAGGAGGTGAGGAAGACCTCCTCGGCCTCCTGGAGGGCGTCCAGCGGCAGGTCCGCCTCCTCGGCGCCGCACCAGTCGACGACGAGCTGCCGGGTGATGCCGGCCAGGCAGCCGGAGGCGAGCGGCGGGGTGAGCAGCCGGCCGTCGAGCACGACGAAGACGTTGGAGCCGGTGCCTTCGCAGAGCCGGCCGGCGGTGTTGGCGAGCAGCGCCTCGGAGGCGCCGACGCGGTGGGCGGCGGCGAGGGCGACGACGTTCTCGGCGTAGGAGGTGGTCTTGAGCCCGGCGACGGCGCTGTGCTCGTTGCGGCGCCAGGGGACGACCGCGACGGCGGTGGTGTCGGGCCGGCGGGCGGCGGTGCCGAGGGAGACCACCAGGGTGGGGGCGCCGTCGCCGCGTTCGGAGCCGAGCGGCGCCCTGCCGCCGGTGTAGGTGAGGCGGAGCCGGCCGAGGGGCATCGGGTTGGCGGCGAGGACGGCGGCGCAGGCCTTGCGGACCAGGTCGTGGTCGGGGTCGGGCAGTCCGAGGCCGCGGGCGGAGCGGGTGAGCCGGTCGAGGTGGCGGGTGATCGCGAACGGCCGGCCGTCGACGGCCTTCATGGTCTCGAACACGCCGTCACCGGTGGTGAGTCCGTGGTCGAGGACGGACAGGGCCGGGTCCGCGGAGTCGACGAGGGTGCCGTTGACCCAGCTGGTGGTCGGGTGCTGCATCGCGGGGGGCTCCTCGCGGGACGGGCACGGGCCGGCCGGGTCCGGGTGGCGGCCGGTCCGTGCCCGTGTCGGGTTCAGTCGGTGTCGGAGTACGTCTCGGCACCCGACGCTATCGCGACCAGGCGGGCCGCCTTGAGTTCGGTTTCCGCCCATTCCCGTTCGGGGTCGGAGTCCCAGGTGATGCCGGCGCCGGTGCCGAAGCGCAGTTCGGGTGCCGCCGGATCGGTCCGGTCGATCCAGAACGTACGGATGCCGACGGCGAGTTCGGCCTCGCCGCGGTCGGCGTCGACCCAGCCGACGGCGCCGCAGTAGGGGCCGCGCGGCGCGGTCTCCAGGGCCTCGATGATCCGCAGGGCGCTGGACTTGGGGGCACCGGTGACGGATCCGGGCGGGAAGGTGGCGGAGAACAGCGCGGGCCAGCCGGCGTCCTCGCGCAGGGTGCCCTCGACGGTGGAGACCAGGTGGACCAGGCCGGGGTGCTTCTCGACCGCGCACAGGTCGGGCACGGTGACGCTGCCGGTGGCGCAGACCCGGCCGAGGTCGTTGCGGACCAGGTCGACGATCATCACGTTCTCGGCGTGGTCCTTGTCGAGCAGGTCGTGCTCGGTGCGGCCGGTGCCCTTGATCGGGCCGGAGGCGACGGTGCGGCCGGTGCGGCGCAGATAGAGCTCGGGCGAGGCGGTGGCGATCTCCACGCCGTGACCGGGCAGGCGGATCGTTCCGGCGTAGGGGGCCGGGTTGCCGTGGGCGAGCAGGCCGGTGAGGGCGTCGATGTCGGAGCGGTCCGGGTCGGGCAGCGGAGCGGAGAGCACCCGGCAGAGGTTGGCCTGGTAGACCTCGCCGGCGGCGATGTGCTCGCGGATCCGGCGGACGCCCTCCGTGTAGGCGGCGCGGTCGAGCGAGCTGCGCCAGCTGCCGGCGGCCGGGCCGAGCCAGCCGGTGCCGGAGGGCACGGCCGGGGCCGGGCGGACGTCGTCGAAGCGGGCGCAGGTGAGCCGGCCCTCGAAGTCGTGGGCCACGGCCCACCAGCCGGTGGAGTCCAGCGCGGCCGGGTCCGAGGTGAGGTCGCGCAGTCCGGTGGCGACGCGGCCGCCGAAGCGGGCGAGGGGTTGCTGGGGGGCGGGGTGGCCGGACACGGTTCTCCTGCACAGGGCTTTGCGAGCTTGCGGTGCCTGAAGTGTAGGTCGAGGGGCGTGAGCAGAGTCGGGCGTCGCGCGGGCGTACGCCGGGTGACCTGCGGGTGTCACTCAGGGTGTTCCGTCGCCCGCGGTGGGTCCGTCCGGGGCGGTCGGCCCCGGGGCGGCCCGGGGGCGCCGGGCGGGGACCCCGGGGGCACGCTGCGGGAACGGATTTTTAGCTGGCCCGGGAATCCGCTAGAGTTCAACACGTCGCCAGGGAGCGCAGCCGGGAAAACCGGTGAAGATCCCCGGGAGACAGGCGGACGTGGCTCAGTTGGTAGAGCATCACCTTGCCAAGGTGAGGGTCGCGAGTTCGAATCTCGTCGTCCGCTCGACGAAGGACAGTGTAAGATCGTCCTTCGAGTGTTGCCTGGTGGAGTGGCCGAGAGGCGAGGCAACGGCCTGCAAAGCCGTGTACACGGGTTCAAATCCCGTCTCCACCTCCAAGAGGAACGCCCGGCTTGCCGGGTGTCCTCCCCGCGCGATTAGCTCAGCGGGAGAGCACTACCTTGACACGGTAGGGGTCACTGGTTCAATCCCAGTATCGCGCACCACGCCCGGTTCCACCGAGGCATCAGCCCCGCGCGATTAGCTCAGCGGGAGAGCACCACCTTGACACGGTGGGGGTCACTGGTTCAATCCCAGTATCGCGCACGTCGGATCCTCCGGGATCTGCTGCGGAAGTACCGCACCAGCGCGATTAGCTCAGCGGGAGAGCACTACCTTGACACGGTAGGGGTCACTGGTTCAATCCCAGTATCGCGCACGTCGGGCCCTTCGGGGCCTGCTGCACAAACGCCTTACCAGGCGCGATTAGCTCAGCGGGAGAGCACTACCTTGACACGGTAGGGGTCACTGGTTCAATCCCAGTATCGCGCACAGTGACGGCCGGGCCGCGACTCGAACGAGTCGCGGCCCGGCCGTTTTCGGCGTTCGGCGCCGGAAGGCCTTGCGGTCTGCGCGACGGGAAGAGCCGCGTACGGTCGCCCTCACCGACGTCCGTACGCGGCATCTCCGCCTGCCGGGGCGCTCTGCGCGCCGCACTCGCCCGTCCGCGAGTTGTCGCGGCGGCGGCCTCCCCGGCGGCACCGGCTCCCCGTCCCCAGGGGATCAGTGCCAGCTTGTGGTGCGCGTCAGTGGCCGATCAACTCGGCCACCGCCTGCGCCTGGTTCGCCATCTGCTCCCAGCCTCCGAACAGGACGGCCAGCAGCACCGCACAGGGCAGTGCCATGGCCACCGCCACCGCCGGGTGCCTGGTGGGCTCCGCGGCCTGCGGCTGAGTGAAGGCCGGCCGACGGCGGCGGGAGGTGGATCCCGTGTGCTGCGCTGCCATGCCCTGACTCCTGATTCGTGAGCTCGGCCGGTGGTGGACGGCGGAACGGTGGTGCACGAGGACGCGGTGGACGGCTTACCTCGGGGGACGAGCTCCCCGTCCACCGCTGAGAACAACGGTATGGCGCGGAGGGGTTGGCGGACGTCATGCCGTCGTACTGTTCTCCGGGCCTCCCGGAGGATGACGACCGGACCTGAGGCCTACTACCGCAGGCGGAGACGTCCGCCGCGGCTCCCCCGGGGGAACCCTGAGAGGGGACCCCGAGAAACGATTCGGCACCGCCCCGCCGATTGTCAGTCCAAGATCCGACAATCGGACGGTGGCTTCAGGTGTTGCGTATCAGCACACCGCAGCGGGCAGTCCGTAAGCTGTGCCGGACAGCAACTGACGACGCCCCACTCGACGGGGCCTCACCGACAGTCTGACGGGGAAACGGGAATGACGATGATGCGGCTGAGGCGTGAGGACCCCCGCATCGTCGGGCCGTACCGGCTGCACCGGCGGCTCGGGGCCGGCGGCATGGGCGTGGTCTACCTCGGCTCCGACCGCCGGGGGCAGCGGGTCGCACTCAAACTGATCCGGGCGGAACTCGCCGAGGACGTCGAGTTCCGCACCCGCTTCGCCCGCGAGATCGCCGCCGCGTCCAGGATCAGGGGCGGCTGCACCGCCCGCGTCATGGGCTCCGACATCGAGGCCGACCGGCCCTGGCTGGCCACCGCGTACGTCCCCGGGCCCTCTCTGTACAAGCGGGTCGGCGACGAAGGTCCGCTGGGCTGGCCCGAGGTCGCCCGGATCGGGGCGGCGCTGGCCGACGGGCTGGTCAAGGTGCACGAGGCGGGCGTCGTCCACCGGGACCTCAAGCCCTCCAACATCCTGCTGTCGCCGCGCGGGCCGCGGATCATCGACTTCGGCATCGCCTGGTCGCGCGGGGCCAGCACGCTCACCCACGTCGGCACCGCCGTCGGCTCCCCCGGCTTCCTCGCCCCCGAGCAGGTCCGGGGGGTCGCCGTCACACCCGCGACCGACGTCTTCGCCTTCGGCGCGACGCTCGCCTACGCGCTCACCGGCGACACCCCGTTCGGGTCCGGGGCCTCCTCCGAGGTCATGCTCTACCGCGTCGTGCACGAGGAGCCGGACCTCACGGCGGTGCCGCCGCAGCTGGCGCCGCTGATCCGGGCCTGCCTGGCCAAGGAACCCGCCGAACGGCCCGGCGCGGCCGCACTGCACGAACGGCTGAGCGAACTCGCCGTACGGGGTGCGGGGGCGGCCGGGTCTGGCGGACCGTTCGGCCGGGGCCGCGCGGCCGGGGCGCGGGGCGACGCGCCCGTCCGGGACGACCCGGACGGGCGGGCCGGGGCCGCGCCCGGAGCGGCGGCCGCGCCCGCCGAGGGACGGCACGGGCCCGGCGCCGCGGACCGGCCCGCCGCAGCACGCCAGCCCCAGGCAGCCCCGGCGGGACCACCGGCCGGCGCACCGCGCGGCGTCCCGGCCCCCGGTCGGGCACCCGACCCGGCGGCGGCCCGGGCCCGGGCCGGTGGCATCGGCCGGACCGGTGGGGCGCCCGGCGGTGCGGTGCGGCGGGCCCCCGGCCCCGGACAGGACAGCAGCCAGGCCGTCACGGCCCCGCTCCCCCGGCCCGAGTCGGTCCAGGCGACCCGGCCGATGCGCGAACGGCAGGCCACGCCGCCGCCCGGACGCGCACGGGCCCAGGGGCCCGGCCGGCCCCGCGACCGGCAGCACACCCCGGTGCCGGGCGGGCGGCCGGGCACGGCCCGGCGGCGACTGCTGCGGCAGCGGCTGGTGGTGTTCGTGACGGTGACCGTCGGAGTGGCGCTGGCCATCGCGGCCGCCCAGGGGTGCGAGAACCGCGACAACCAGGGGCTGCGGCCGTCCGTGAGCTCGTCCGTCACGCAGGACACGACGAGTGCCCCCGGGCCCGCTGCCGGGGCGGCGGGGGCGGCCGGCGCGGGGGAACAGGCGAACGGCGCGACGCCCCCGGCCGCAGCGGGGCTCTCGGCGGACGGCATCGCGCCGTCGACCGGCCCGCTGGCGGCCGCGGCCCACGGCGCCCCGGCGGCCGGGGACGCCGCGCTGGCACCCGCCCAGGGCGCCGGACCGGCGGTCGACTGGCCGAACCGCTCCTACACCGACCCGGCGGGCGGATCCGCGATCGCCCTGCGGGACGGCCGCTCGGCGGGCCCGGGACCGCAGGTCGTGCTCAGCGCCGTACTCCCGGCGCGCTACAAGGGCGGGCCGGCCGCGCTGGTCGTCCTGCGGCGCTCGGAGGGGTCGGTGCCGGTCGACCTGGTGCAGCTCTTCTCGTTCAGCGGCGACACCCCGGTGGCCCTGACCTCGCGCTCCTCGGCGGCGGATCCGCAGGCCGCCGCGACCTGGCGGCTGGACAACGGCGCGCTGGTCCGCGAGGAGCGGGTCGCCCGGACGGGCGCCGTCACCTCCACCCGGTACACGCTGCGGGCGGACGGCACCCTGGACGAGTCCTGGCCCGGCTCGGCCACCACCACCCCGGCGGTCACCCCGCCCCCGGCCGCCGCCCCGGCACCGCCCACGGCCCCGACGGGCTGACGCACGCGCCCTCGGCGTCCGGCCCCGGTGGGCGGCGCAGCGGCAGCGACCGGCACGGGAAGTCGGAGCGGCCGACTTCCCGCGCGGCCGGACCGGCCGACCTTCCGCCGGTCGAGGGCGTGGTCAGCGGGCGTGGTCAGCGGGCGGCGGTGACGGCGTAGAAGGCCACGGCCGCGGCGGCGCCGACGTTCAGGGAGTCGATGCCGTGGGCCATCGGGATGCGGACCGCGTGGTCGGCTGCGGACAGGGCCTGGCGGGTGAGGCCGTCACCCTCGGCCCCGAGCATCAGGGCCGTCCTCGCCCGGCCCTCGTGGACCAGCGAGGCCAGGTCCACGGCCGTCTCGGCCGGCGTCAGCGCGAGCAGCTCGAAGCCGGCGGCGCGCACCGTCTCCAGGGCGGCCGGCCAGGGCTCCAGCCGCGCGTACGGGACGGCGAAGACCGCACCCATCGACACCTTGACCGCGCGGCGGTACAGCGGGTCGGCGCAGTCCGGCGACAGCAGCACCGCGTCCATGCCGAGGGCCGCCGCACTGCGGAAGATCGCGCCGAGATTGGTGTGGTCGACCAGACCCTCCAGCACCGCCACCCGGCGGGCGCCCGCCAGCAGGTCCGCGGCGTCCGGCAGCGGCCGCCGTTCCATCGAGGCGAGCGCGCCGCGGTGGACGTGGTAACCGGTGACCGCCTCGGCCAGATCGGGTTCGACGACGTGCACCGGGGCGTCGGCCTCGGCGATGACGTCCGCCATCACCTCCAGCCACTTGGGGGTCAGCAGCATCGACCGCATCCGGTAGCCGGCCGCGAGGGCGCGGCGGACGACCTTCTCGCCCTCCGCGATGAACAGGCCCTCGGCGGGTTCGCGGCGGCGGCGGAGTTCGACGTCGGTCAGGCCGGTGTAGTCGGCGAGACGGGGGTCGGCGGGGTCGGTGATGGCGCTGGGTTCGGACACCCTGTGATCCTGCCAAGTCGGGCCGGGGAAGGCCAACCGGCCCAACGCTCGTCGCGGGTGCCCTTGGCCCGTCGGCTCGCGGAGTGCAAATATGACGTATGGCCCGTTTTTCGGGCCGATCCTGGGCTCCGTCGGACCCCGGTGCGACCGGTTCCGCTTCCGGCTCCCGATCCACCGGCACCGCCGCCGGCTCCCCCGGTGGGCGCCCACACGGTCGGCACCAGCACGCTCGCACGGCCCGGCCCAAGCCGGTCCGGGTGCGCTCGGTGGCCGGGCAGGTCTTCGCGTTGCAGGTCGTGGTGGTGCTGTTGCTCGTGGTGGCCGCCGTGGTCGCCCTGGTGGTGCAGTCCCGCAACGACGCCAAGCAGGAGGCCACCACCCGGTCCGTCGCGGTCGCCCAGACCTACGCCAACTCGCCGGGCATCGTCGAGGCGCTGCGCTCCCCCGACCCGAGCGCGATCCTCCAGCCCTCGGCCCAGGCCGCGCGCATCAACGCGGGCGTGGACTTCATCGTCGTGCTCAACAACGAGGGCATCCGCTACACCCACCCGAACCCGGACCGGATCGGCCACAAGTTCGTCGGCGACTACCGGCCCGCGCTGTCCGGGCAGGTCGTGACCGAGGAGGTCACCGGCACGATCGGGCCGCTGGTGCAGGCGATCGTGCCGGTGCGGGCGCCGGACGGGCAGATCGTCGGGATGGTGTCGGCGGGCATCACGATCGCCAATGTGAGCAGCGCCAGCGAGCGGCAGCTGCCGGTGGTGCTGGGTGCGGCGGCGGCCGCGCTCGGACTGGCGACCGGCGGGACGGCGCTGATCAGCCGGCGGCTGAAGCGGCAGACCCACGGGCTCGGGCCGACCGAGATGACCCGCATGTACGAGCACCACGCGGCGGTGCTGCACGCGGTGCGCGAGGGCGTGCTGATCCTCGGCGGAGACGGGCGGCTGCTGCTCTGCAACGACGAGGCCCGGCGGCTGCTCAACCTGCCGCCCGACGCCGAGGGGCGTCCGCTCGCCGAGCTGGGCCTGGAGCCGGCGCCGCTGGAGCTGCTGGCGGCCGGGCGGGCGGTCACCGACGAGGTGGTGATGGCCGGCGAGCGGCTGCTCGCGGTGAACGTGCGGCCCACGGACCGGGACGGCGGGCCGCCCGGTTCGGTGGCCACGCTGCGGGACTCCACCGAGCTGCAGGCGCTGACCGGGCGGGCCGAGGTGGCGCAGCGGCGGCTGCGGCTGCTGTACGACGCCGGGGTCACGGTGGGCAGCACCCTGGACGTGACCCGGACGGCGGAGGAGCTGGCCCAGGTGACGGTGGGCCGGTTCGCGGACATCGTCACCGTCGACCTCGCCGAGCAGGTGCTGGAGGGCGACGAGCCGCCGACGGGTCCGGCGCCGCTGCGGATGCGGCGGGCGGCGCTGTCGGCCGCGCGGGACGACCCGCCGTTCTACCCGGTGGGCACGGTGGTGGAGGTCGTGCCGTCGACGCCGCTCGCGGGCGCGCTGAGCAGTGGAGTGCCCGCCGTGGAGCCGCGGCTGGCGGAGGCGCGGGCGTGGCGGGAGCAGGACCCCGAGGGCGCGGAACGGGTGCTCGCCCACGGCGTGCACTCGCTGCTGCGGGTGCCGTTGCGGGCGCGCGGTGTGCTGCTCGGGGTGGCACGGTTCTGGCGGTCGGAGCGGGAGGAGCCGTTCGAGGAGGAGGACCTCGCACTGGCGGAGGAGCTGGTCTCGCACGCCGCCGTCTGCATCGACAACGCGCGCCGGTACACCCGGGAGCACGCGATGGCGGTCACCCTGCAGCACAGTCTGCTGCCGCGCAGCCTGCCCGCGCAGAACGCGCTGGAGGTGGCGCACCGGTACCTGCCGGCGCAGGCGGGGGTGGGCGGCGACTGGTTCGACGTGATCCCGCTGCCGGGCGCGCGGGTGGCGATGGTGGTCGGGGACGTGGTCGGGCACGGGCTGCACGCCGCCGCGACGATGGGGCGGCTGCGGACGGCGATCCACAACTTCTCGACGCTGGACCTGCCGCCGGACGAACTGCTGGGGCACCTGGACGAGCTGGTGAACCGGATCGACCAGGAGGAGTCGGCGACCGGCGGGGCGTCGGCGGCCGTCACGGGCGCGACCTGTCTGTATCTGATCTACGACCCGGTGTCGCGGCGCTGCACGCTGGCCAGTGCCGGGCATCCGCCGCCGGCGCTGGTGCGGCCGGACGGGACGGTGGTGTACCCGGAGCTGCCGACCGGGCCGCCGCTGGGGCTCGCGGTGCTGCCGTTCGAGACGGTGGAGCTGGAGGTCGAGGAGGGCAGCCGGCTGGTGCTGTACACGGACGGGCTGGTCGAGGACCGTCAGCGGGACATCGACGAGGGGCTCGAACTGCTGCGGACGGCGCTGAGCAGAGCGGCGCGCACCCCGGAGCAGACCTGTGCGGACGTGCTGGGGGCGCTGCTGCCGGCGCATCCGCAGGACGACATCGCGCTGCTGGTGGCGCGGACCAGGGTGCTGCCGGCGGACCGGGTGGCGCAGTGGGAGGTGCCGGCGGACCCGGCGGCGGTGTCCGGGGTGCGGGCGGCGGTGGCGGAGCGGCTGGAGCAGTGGGGGCTGGACGAGGCGGCGTTCGTCACCGAGCTGATCCTGAGCGAGCTGGTGACCAATGCGATCCGGTACGGCACCGGGCCGATCCGGGTACGGCTGCTCCTCGACCGGTCGCTGATCTGCGAGGTGTCGGACGGGAGCAGTACGTCGCCGCACCTGCGGTACGCGGCCACCACCGACGAGGGCGGGCGCGGGCTCTTCCTGGTCGCGCAGTTCGCCGACCGGTGGGGGACGCGGTACACCGCCACCGGGAAGGTGATCTGGACGGAGCAGCCGTTGGAGTGAGGTGGGGGGAGGGGTGGCGCGGGGCGGGGTGAGGTGGGGCGGCCTGTGGCGGTCTGTGGCCCCGCACTTTGCAAAGTGTGACTTTGCAAAGTGCGGGAAACGGCCACCACTACGGCGCTGACCTGCTGTTATGTCCTCCGCACTTTGCAAACAGCTCCTGTTTGCAAAGTGCGGAGGGGAAGAGGACGGGGCGCCAGGGCCAGGGTCGGCCGGGGCCGCCGGAGTGCCGGCACGGGGGCCGGGCCGGACCGGGGCCCTCGGCACGGGGGCCGGGCCGGGGCCAGGTGCCGGCCCCGGCCCTCAGGCCTCCGGGGTGGCGAGGACGTTGACGACGTCGCCGACGACGATGACGGCCGGGGGCTTGATCCGCTCGGCCTCGACGGTGGCGGCGACCGTCGCCAGGGTGGCGTCGACCCGGCGCTGGGCGGCGGTGGTGCCCTCCTGGACGACGGCGACCGGGGTGTCTGCCGCCCGCCCGTCCCGGATCAGCCGAGCAGCAATGGCGCCGATCTTGTCGACGGCCATCAGCAGCACCAGGGTGCCGGTCATCCCGGCGAGCGCCTCCCAGTTGGTCAGCGAACGCTCGTCGTCCGGCCCCACGTGGCCCGAGACCACGGTGAACTCGTGGGTCATCCCCCGATGGGTGACCGGCACCCCGACGGCCGCCGGCACGCTGATGGAGCTGGAGATGCCCGGCACCACCGTGACCGGCAGCCCGGCCTCCACGCACGCCAGCAGCTCCTCGCCGCCGCGGCCGAACACGTACGGGTCGCCGCCCTTGAGCCGCACCACGAACTTTCCGGCCCTGGCGTGCTCCACCAGCGTCCGGTTGATCGCCTCCTGCGCCATGAAGCGCCCGTACGGAATCTTCGACGCGTCGATGACCTCGACGTGCTCCGGCAGCTCGGCGAGCAGCTCGCGCGGCGCCAGCCGGTCGGCCACCACCACGTCCGCGTCGGCGAGCAGCCGGCGGCCGCGCACCGTGATGAGGTCCGGGTCGCCCGGGCCGCCGCCGACCAGTGCCACCCCCGCCCCCCGGGCCCGGTACTGGCGGGCGGCGAGCGAACCGTCCCGCAGCCCCTGGACGATCGAGTCGCGCAACGCGGCCGAGTGGCGCGGGTCCCCGGTGAGGACGGCCACGGTGGCCCCGGCGTCGCGACCGCTGGCCGGCGTCCACGCGGTGGCGGCGGAGGCGTCGTCGCTGCGGGCGCAGAACACCCGCTCGCGCTCCGCCTCGGCGCTGACGGCGACGTTCACCGCGGGGTCGTCGGTGGCGACCAGCGCGTACCAGGTGTCGGCGAGATCGCCCTCCTGGTAGCGGCGCTCGTGCCAGGTCAGCTCACCGGCGTCGGCCATCGCCTGCACGGCCGGGGTGGTGACCGGCGATATGAGGTGTACGTCGGCGCCGGTCGCGAGCAGCGCGGGCAGCCGCCGCTGGGCGACGTGGCCGCCGCCGACCACCACGACACGGCGGCCGGCCAGCAGCAGGCCGACCGGGTAGGGGGTACGGCCCTCGGTGCTGGGGTGCGGGGTGGGCGCGGTCATCGGCGGTGCTCCTGGATCGGGTGAGGGTGTGCTGGGACACGGCGCCGCTCCGCACACCGGCGCGCCCTCGGGCCGGTGCACGGAGCGGTTCGGACGGACGTCAGGCCTTCTCGGTGACCCCGGCGGAGTCGAAGGTGGCTACATCGTGCATCGCGCGGGCCGCACTCTGCACCAGCGGCAGGGCCAGCAGGGCGCCGGTGCCCTCGCCGAGCCGCAGATCGAGGTCGATCAGCGGACGCAGTCCCAGCTTGGCCAGGGCGGCCTGGTGGCCGGGCTCGGCCGAGCGGTGGCCGGCGATGCAGGCGGCGAGCACCTCGGGCGCGATCGCCTTGGCGACGAGCGCGGCCGAACCGGCGATCACGCCGTCCAGGATCACCGGGGTGCGCAGGCTGGCCGCGCCGAGCAGGAAGCCGGCGAGGGCGGCGTGCTCCAGGCCGCCGACCGCGGCGAGTACGCCGATCGGGTCGGCCGGGTCGGGCTGGTGCAGGGCCAGCGCGGCGCGGACGACCTCGATCTTGCGGGCGTGGGTCGCGTCGTCGATGCCGGTGCCGCGGCCGGTCACCTCGGCCGGGTCGATCCCGGTGAAGACCGAGATCAGGGCGGCGGAGGCGGTGGTGTTGGCGATGCCCATGTCGCCGGTGATCAGGGCCTTGTTGCCGGCCGCGACGAGGTCGCGGGCGGTCTCGATGCCGACCTCGAGGGCCTTGAGGGCCTCCTCGCGGGTCATCGCCGGGCCCTGGGTCATGTCGTCGGTGCCGGGCTTGACCTTGCGCGGCAGCAGGCCGGTGGTGCGGCCCTGCTGGATCGCGTCCGGCAGCTCGGCGGCCACGCCGACGTCGACGACGCAGACCTCGGTGCCGATCTGCTTGGCGAAGGCGTTGACCACCGCTCCCCCGGCCAGGAAGTTGCCCACCATCTGGGCGGTGACCTCCTGCGGCCAGGGGGTGACGCCCTGGGCGTGCACGCCGTGGTCGGCGGCGAAGACCGCGACGCAGGCGGGCTCCGGGATCGGCGGCGGGCACTTCCGGGACAGGCCGCTGAGCTGGGCGGAGATGATCTCCAGCATGCCGAGCGAGCCGGCCGGCTTGGTCATCCGCTTCTGCCGGTCCCAGGCCTCGCCGAGCGCCTTGGCGTCCAGCGGGCGGATGCCGCGCAGGGTCTCGGAGAGCACGCTGTGCGGCTCCTCGCCGGGCAGGGCGCGGTTGCCGTACTGCTCCTCGTGGACGACCCAGGACAGCGGGCGCTTCTTGGCCCAGCCCTGCTGCTGGAGTTCGGGCTCGTCCGGGAAGGCGTCGACGAAGCCGACGCACAGGTAGGCGACGACCTCCAGGTGCTCGGGCAGGCCGAGTTCGCGGACCAGCTCCTCCTCGTCGAAGAAGCTCACCCAGCCGACGCCGAGGCCCTCGGCGCGGGCGGCCAGCCAGAGGTTCTCGACCGCGAGGGCGGCCGAGTAGGGGGCCATCTGCGGCTGGGTGTGCCGGCCCAGGGTGTGCCGGCCGCCGCGGGTGCGGTCGGCGGTGACGACGATGTTGACGGGCGTCTCGAGGATCGCCTCGATCTTGATTTCCTTGAACTGCTTCGCGCGGCCCTTGGGGAGCGTGTCGGCGAAGGTCTCGCGCTGGCGCTCGGCCAGTTCGTGCATCCTGCGGCGGGTCTTGGCGGACCGGATGACCACGAAGTCCCAGGGCTGCGAGTAACCGACGCTGGGGGCGGTGTGGGCGGCCTCCAGGACGCGGATCAGCACCTCGTGCGGGATCGGGTCGGGGCGGAAGCCGTTGCGGATGTCGCGGCGCTCGCGGATGACCTGGTGGACGGCCTCGCGGCCGACCTCGTCGTAGCCGGGCGCGGCGGGGCCGCGCGGCTCCTCGGGCTCGGCGGGCTCCTCGGGCTCCGCGGGCTCCCCGGTGCCGGTGGACTCCTCGGTGCCGGCGGGCTGCGTGGCCGCGGCGGTCGGCTCGGCGTCGACGGGTGCCTCGGCGACGGGTGCGCCGGCGGTGGGGACCTCGACCGCTTCGGCGGGGTCGGCCGGGGCCTCGGCGGCCTCGGCCGTGTCGGCGGGCCCGGTGCCCTCGGCCGGAGCGGTGCCCTCGGCCGGAGCGGCGGGCTCGGCGACGGCGGTCGGCCCGGCCGGGGTGCCGTCCTCGGCGTGCGGGGCCGGGGCGGCCCCGGCTGCCTCGGCTGCGTCGGTGGCGGGCAGTTCGGCGGTCACGGCGTCCGTCGGAACGACGTGCTGCTCGACCTCGGGCTGCTCCCCGGCGGGGGCCTCGGCCGACTCGGCGGAGGCGGCGGAGGCGGCGGACACCGGCTCGGCCGGAACCTCCGCCGGGGCGGCGACGGGCTGGCCGGAGGGCATCTCACCGGTACCCGCGGCGGTCTCGGCGGACACCTCCGGGGCCTGGACCCCGGCGTCGGCGGCGGCCTCGGCGGCGGTCGGGTCGGGCACGGCCACCGGCTCGACGGGCGCCCCGCCCTCGGGCCCGGCGGCCTCCGCCGCAGGCTCGGGCTGCTCGGCCGGGGTCGGCTCGACGGCGACGGGCGCGGCGGGCTCGACGGCCTCGGGCCCGGTCTGCGCGATGGGCTCGGCCGACTCGGCCGGGTCGGCGACGGGCGCTATGGGGGCGGACTGCTGAGCCTCCGTCCCGACGGCGGCCGGGGCGGAGTGCTCGACCAGCGGTTCTGCGACGGGCTCGGCGACCGGCTCGACCTGCGGGAGGCCGTGCGGGGTCGGCGCGGCGAGGAAGGCGGAGATGCGGCGCGGCTGACCGCCTCCGGTCTGCGCATCGGCGGCGGCCTCGGCCTCGGCGGCGGGAACCTCCGCCACGGGAACCTCGGCGGCGGGACCCTCGACCGGGGCCCCGGCAGCGACGGCGACCGGTTCGACGGCCGGTTCGACGGTGGCCGGCTCGACGTTCCCGGGTGCCTCGGCGATGTCGGCGGCGGCCTCGACGGGCGCCTCGACGACCGCCTCGGCCACGACCGGCGCCTCGACGGGAACGACGGCGGGCGGCACGACGGAAGGCTGCGGGACGGCGGCCTCGACCGGCTGCGGCACGGGCTCGGGCTGGACGGCGACGGGCACGGCCGCCGGCTCGGGCTGGACCGCGGCCGGCACCACCGGGATGCCGTGCGCGGGCGTGCTGCCGGTCGACGGGCCCCGGTCGGCCAGCGAGCGGACCGGGACCTGGCCGGTCATCAGGGACGGGTCCGGGATCGGCGGCCCGGCGTGCAGCGGCCGGCGCGGCGACTGAACGGCCGTCACCGGCTCGGACCCCTGCTGCTGGGCCGGCACGGACTGGGCACCGGGCACGGTCTGGACGCCGGGGGCGGCCTGCGGCGCGAAGCCGTGGGGGGCACCGGCCGGGTCGGCGGCGAGCACGGGCGGCTCCAGCGGCGGCCAGGACGGCTCGACGGGGGTGCCGGGCGGGGTCTGCTGGTCGGCGGCCGGGTCGGCGACGGGCGCCGTCGGCTCGCCCCAGGAGCCCTGCGGACCGGGCATCAGCAGGACGTCGTCCTCGTCGTCGAGGCCGTCCGGCTGGTCGACGAAGTGGAAGGTGGGTCGCGGGGCGGCGGCCCAGGCGTCACCCGCGGCGCCGGGCGCGCCGGCTGCGGGCACGGCGAATCCGGGCGCGCCGAGCGGGGCACCGGGAGCACCCGGAGCCGGGACGCCCTGCACGGGCACGGGCTGCACGGGCACGGCCTGCGCCGGCACACCGTGGACCGGCACGCCGTGCGCGGGTACGCCCTGCGGCGGGAGGACGGCGGCGCCGGGCGGGACCGCACCGGGAACGCCGGCCCCGGGCACCCCGGGGAGGGTGCCGTCCAGCGCGACGCCGTGCGCGGGTGCGACAGCCGCGACGCCCTCCGGGCCGCCGAGCCGGTCGGGCCCGGCGAGCAGGTGCTCCGGCAGTCCCTCGTTCGGGACGTGGCCGCCATCGGTCATGTCAAAGCTCCTTCCAGGCCGCTGCCGCGCCCTCGGCGACACGATCACCGACCGCAGCGCCCATCCGCACGGGCCGGGCCTGCACCGGCCCGCCCCTCAATCACACACGGCCGCCGCGCCGAGGCGCTGCGGCCGAAATCCTTCCGGCGCGCTGCGGCACCCCGGCCCGCGCGCCACCCGGGTGGGGCGGCGCGTCATCTGAGACAACGACAAGCCGGGGCAACCGGCACGACCGCACCGGACCCTACGGCATTCTCCAGGTCCGGCGGGCGGCCCGTCGAATTGCCCACACTCCGAACCCCGTCGGTCTGCGCCATGTCAGAAAGGCATCGGACCCGACCGGATCGGGCGGGCTGTCGGACACCGCAGCCGTCCCGGACGCCACACTACCGGCCCGGGGACGCCGCCTCCCGAATCGGTGTCCGGATGCGACCTGGATCACCGTCCGGCCGGGCCGCGCACCGGGTCCGGGCGGAGCGGGCGGGCCCGAGGGCGGGCCGGGAGGGCGTGGCCGGGGACCGTGCCGGGAGGATGCGGCGGGGACGCGGCGGGCGGACGCGGCGGGGACGCGGCGAGCGGTCCTGGGGCGCGGATCGGCACCGGCTCCCACCGGGACCACCACCCGGCGCCACCGGGGCCTTCACGGTTTCTGCGCACCCCAGAGCAGGAAGGTGCCCGGGTCGCCCATGCCGAGGCGCAGACCGGGTCCGTCGGCGGCGGCCCCGATCGGCGGGAGCAGCGGCGCGGACTGGAGCAGTGCGCCGTCGGCGCGGTAGCCCGCGGCGGCGATGACGCGGCGGACCTCCTCGGCCTCGGCGAGGGTGCGGGCGACGGCGACGATCCGTTCGGGGCGGCGGGAGAGCACGGCGCGCACGGCTTCCGGGCCGCCGGTCTCGACGACGGCGGCGTCGGGTTCGGGGAGTTCGCCGAGGACGTCGGGGCCCCGGCCGTGGACGATCTCGACCTCGACGCCGTAGCGGCGGGCGTTGACGGCGAGCCGGGCGCAGGCGGAGCGGTCGGCCTCGACGGCGACGACGGCCGCTCCGAAGCGGGCGGCGTCGACGGCGAGCGCGCCGCTCCCGGCGCCGACGGTCCACACGAGGTCGCCGGGGCGGGCACCCAGGCGGGCGAGCACGAGCGCGCGGACGTGCGCCGGGAGCGTGTCGGTCGCGCCGGGTGCGCCGGGGTCCGCGGGGGCGCCGGGCGGGGTGGGGGTGCGGCCGGTGCCGGTGTAGGTGTCGGTGGGCAGGGCCCAGCCGCGGTCCGGTCCGGGGTAACCGACGGGGCGTCCGGCGAGCCAGCCGGCGGCCTCGCCGGCGGCGCCGTTCGCGGGTCCGCCGCCGGGGCCGCCGGCGCTGCTGCCGCCGATGACGAGGACGACGCTGGGGTCGCGCCAGATGTGGTCGGCGACGCGGTCGGAGGTGAGGACGGTGACGTCCTCGTCGGGGGTGCCGAGGGCTTCGCAGACGACGAAGGTGCGGTGGACGCCGCGGAGCATGAGGGCGAGTTCGGCGGGGCCGGCGCCGGGTGCGGTGAGGACGGCGACCTTGGGGTGGGCGCGGCAGAGGTTGGCGGCGCGGCGCAGGCGGCCGCCGTGCGCGCTCGCGACCTGGGCGTCCTCCCAGGGCATGCCGGCGCGGGCGAAGGCGGCGGCGACGGAGGAGACGGCGGGGAGGACTTCGAGTTCGAGGCCGTACTCGGGGCGGCGCAGGGTGCGGACGACGCCGAAGAAGCCGGGGTCGCCCTCGGCGATGACGACGGCGGCGCCGCGGTGTTCGGCGATCCGGCGGGCGGCGAGCTGGATGCTGCCGAGGGCGATGCGTTCGGCGGCGGGCGGCACCGGGAGGGCCTTGAGCTGGTAGGGGGCGCCGGCCACCAGGGTGGCTGCGGCGAGGGCCGCGGCGGCGGCCTCGGTGAGCGGTGTGCCGTCCCACCCGATGACCGTGATCCGGTCAGCCATCTGTGGCTGTTCTCCTCGCCGTCCGTGCGCCGACAGGCGGCGCCGGTGTGCGGCGCCGGTGGAGAGGTTACCGGGTGTGATCCCCTCGGCGCGGACATCTCGTACACATGTCCGTGCCGAGCGGCCCGGAAGGGCAGCCCCTCGGTCGCGCGGGCCGGTCGCGCGTCAGTCGCGAGGGCCGGTGGCGCGGGCCGGTGGCGCGGGCCGGTGGCGCGGGTCAGTCGCGCAGCACGTAGCGGTCGCCGCCGGCCCAGGCGGGGGCGGCGGTCTCGGGGGTCTCCATGTCCTCGGGGAGCAGGCTCCACAGGATGAGGTCGCTGCGGCTCTCACCGACGGCCGGACGGTCCGGGTCCCGGCGGTCGTACCCGGCAGGGTCGTGGCCCGAGGGGTCGTAGCCCGAGAGGTCGCGGTCCGGGCGGCCGTGGGCCCGGCGGTCACCGGGCGCGGCGGACTCTCCCGACTCGCCGCGCACTATCCAGGCGCTGCGCAGAACACCCTCGCTGATGCCGCCGATCTTCTGGGCGACCTGCTGGGCGGCGGTGTTCCCGGCGGCGGTGCGCAGTTCGAGGCGGAGGAAGCCCCGGTCCTCGAACAGCCACTGGGCGACGCCGAGGACGGCCTCGGGGGCGTAGCCCTCGCCGCGGGCCCAGGCGGCGGTGACGAAGGAGATCTCGGTGGAGCGCAGCCGCCAGTCGGTGTGCCGGAGCTCGACCAGGCCGACCAGGCGCTGGGTGAGGTGTTCGGTGACGGCGAGCACGATGCCCCGGCCGGTGGCGCGGTGGGCGGGCGCGAGGGTGCGGGCCAGGTCGAGGGCGTGGGCCTCGGTGAAGGGGTGCGGGTGGTCGGTCCAGGCCAGGACGAGTTCGTCGGCCATCATGGCGGCCAGGCCGGGGGCGTCGTCCTCCGCAAGCGGGCGCAGCAGCAGCCGTTCGGTGCTGATGGCGGTCTCGGGGAAGCTCGCTGCCATGCCGTCTCTCCTCGCCGGGTCGTGGACACACCGTACGCCTCGCCGCTGCCGGGTGGTCACGCGGTGCGGGGACCGGACGACGGTACGTCAGAAATGGGCCTGTCGGACCGTCACTGGTGCATACTGCCCGACCGGGCCCCCGCGCGGTTGCGGCGGGGGCCCGGTCGGTGGTCCGGCGGGACGGGTCGGGAGGGGCGGGTCGGGCGGGTCGGCTCCGGCGGTCGGAACGCCGGGGATCAGAACGCCGGGACGACGGAGCCCTGGAAGGTGTCGTCGATGAACTTCTTGACCTCCGCGGAGTGCAGCAGCTCGGCGAGCTTCTTCACCCGCGGGTCGTTCTCCTTGCCCTTCTTGACGGCGAGGATGTTGGCGTAGGGGTTGCCCTCGGCCTTCTCCAGCACGATCGCGTCGGTGGCGGGCTTGAGGCCGGAGTCGAGCGCGTAGTTGCCGTTGATGACGGCGGCGTCGACGTCGGCGATGGAGCGGGGCAGCTGGGCGGCCTCCAGCTCCTTCCACTTGAAGTTCTTCGGGTTGCCGGTGACGTCGGCGGGGGTGGCGGCGGTGCCGGCCCCGTCCTTGAGGGTGATGAGCTTGTTGTCGGCGAGCAGCTTGAGCGCGCGGCCCTCGTTGGTGGCGTCGTTGGGCAGGCCGATGGTGGCGCCGTCCGGCAGGTCGGCGATCGCCTTGACCTTCTTGGAGTAGACGCCCAGCGGCTCCAGGTGCACGGCCTCGACGGAGACGATGTCGGTGCCGCGCTTCTTGTTGAAGTCCTCCAGGTACGGCACGTGCTGGAAGTAGTTGGCGTCGGCCGAGCCGTCCTGCACCGCCGTGTTGGGGGTCACGTAGTCGGTGACCTCCTTGACGTTGAGCTTGAGGCCGGCCTTGTCCGCGAGGTTGTCCTTGACGTACTTGAGGATCTGGCCGTGCGGGGTCGGGCTGGCGACGACGGTGAGCGGCGCGTTCGGGTCCGAGGAGGCCGAGTCGCCGTTGCTGCCGCAGGCGGCCAGGGAGAGGGCGATGCCGGCGGTGGCGAGGACGCTGGTGAACTTCAGGGAGTTGCGCACGAAAAGTGCCTTTCTGCGTATTGCGGGGAGCCGCGTCCGAGGATCGGACGAGGAAGTCGGGGAGGCGTGACCGCCTGCGGGGCCTGCGGGAGGAGGCGCCGGGGCGCCGGGGTCTAGGAGGCGACGAAGTCGGTGTCGGCGCGGGGGCGCAGCAGCCTGGTCCGGCCGCCGCCGCGGCCGCGGTTGGCGAGCCGTCGCACGGCGTAGTCGCCGGCCAGCTGGATCACGGTGACGATGATCGCGATCTCGGCGACGATGACCCACATGAAGGCGGTCTCGAAGCGGAGGTAGCCGTAGCGGTAGGCGAGGTCGCCGAGGCCGCCGCCGCCGACGGTGCCGGCCATCGCGGAGTAGCCGATGAGGGCGATGACGGTGGTGGTGACGGAGGCGACGATGCCGGGGAGGGCTTCGGGGACGAGCGTCTTGCGGACCAGGGTCCAGGTGCTGCCGCCCATCGCCTGGACGGCTTCGACGAGGCCGCGGTCGACCTCGCGGACGTTGGTCTCCACGAGCCGGGCGAAGAAGGGGATGGCGCCGACGGTCAGCGGGACGGTGGCGGCCTGCCAGCCGAGGGAGTTGCCGACGAGCCAGCGGGTGAACGAGAACAGCGCGATCATCAGGATGATGAACGGCAGTGAGCGGGCGAGGTTCACGACCGCGCCGAGCACCTTGTTCACGGGCTGGTTCTGGAGGGCGCCGCCCTTGGCGGTGAGGACGAGCAGCACGCCGAGCGGGAGTCCGAGGACGACGGTGCAGACGGTCGACACTCCGACCATCTGGAGGGTCTCCCAGGTGGCGGGCCACATCAGTTCCTGCATCTGGTCCCAGGTCATGCCGCCGCTCCGTTCACCGTTTCGATCACGTCCACCTGGAGGCCCTGTTCGCGCAGGAAGCCGATGGGCACGACGTTGTCGTGCCGGGAGCCGGGCAGTTCGACGCGCATCCGGCCGACCATGCGGCCGGCGATGGTCTCGACGGCGGCACCGAGGATGTTGATGTCGATCTGGTAGGTGCGGGCGAGCTGGGAGACGAAGGGCTGGGCCGGGGCGTCGCCCTGGAAGGTGATCTCCAGCACGGTGGCGCCGGGGTGTCCGGTGCCGAACTCGCTGAGCGGGAAGAGTTCGCGGGCGAGTTCGGAGCCGGGCCGGGCGAGCAGGTCGGTGAGCGCGCCGGACTCGACCACCCGGCCGCCGCGCATCAGGGCGGCGGAGTCGCAGACGGACTTGATGACGTCCATCTCGTGGGTGATGAGCAGGACGGTGAGGCCGAGCTGTTCGTTGAGGTCGCGCAGCAGCTTCAGGATGGAGCGCGTGGTCTCGGGGTCGAGCGCGGAGGTGGCCTCGTCGGAGAGCAGTACCTTGGGGTCGCCGGCGAGGGCGCGGGCGATGCCGACGCGCTGCTTCTGGCCGCCGGAGAGCTGGCCGGGGTAGCTGCGGGCCTTGTCGGTGAGGCCGACGAGGTCGAGCAGTTCGGCGGCCTTGCGGCGGCGCTGGGCGCGGTCCAGCCCGATGATCTCCAGCGGGAGTTCGACGTTCTGCTGGACGGTGCGGGAGGACAGCAGGTTGAAGTGCTGGAAGACCATGCCGATGCGGCGGCGGGCTTCGCGGAGGTCCTTGCCGGCGCGGTTCTCGCCACCGGCGAGGGCGGTGAGTTCGACGCCGTCCACGGTGACGGTGCCGGAGCTGGGGCGCTCCAGCATGTTGACGCAGCGGATGAGGGTGGACTTGCCGGCGCCGCTGGTGCCGACGACTCCGTAGACCTCGCCGGGGCGGACGTGGAGGTCGACGCCGGCGAGGGCGGTCACCTCGCGGCCGCGGGATCGGTAGACCTTGGTGAGGTCCGTGGTGGTGATCACAGCTGCTTCCGTGGGTCGGGGGCGGGCGTGCGGAGGTCGCACCGCCGTGCGGTCGGCGACGGGAACGGCGTCGCGCCGGGGGGATCCGGACCTGCCACCCCTTGATCGTCGCCGCTGGGCGGCCGGGCCGCGCGACGGCGTGGCCCTTACGAGTCAGCGGGCCGCCGGCGGGTGTGCGGGCAGGCCGAAGAAGGGGGATGCGGCAGGAAGGGCGCGTCCGCACGGACGGGAACGACGCCGGGGTTCTCGCTTCGGGGCGCGAGGGGAGGCACTCTCAGCGGGTGCCGGGGGCGGTGGCCCTCAGCGGTGACACATTCGACGGCACATGGCGCTCTCACCTGCCGGCGGGGTGCCGGTGGGGGTCCATTTCGTCGTCGCAGTCATGTGAGCCAGTAAATCAGATGGTTCGAGGAGGTCCCAATTATTTCGCAGCGGCGTCCGCAATGCGGACATTCACGGCGGTGAGCTGCGCAAACGCCGGCCGGCGCCGCCGTCGGGAGTCCGAATGACGGCGGCGCCGGTTCGACGGGGCCCGCGTGGGGCGGGCCGGGGGCTTCAGGCGGTGGCGGCGAGCGGGGCCGCGGCGGACTTCTCCAGGTGCACCAGGGTGATCCGGCCGTCGATCTGCTCGACGGTGGTCTGGCGGTAGCCCTGACGGGCGTAGAGGCGCAGGTTGCCGAGGCTGCGGTGGCCGGTGAAGAGGCGGTAGGAGCTCACCGCGCCGTCCGCGGCCAGGCGGCGCTCCAGGGCCTCCAGCAGCCGGCCGCCCAGGCCGTGGCGCTGCATCCGGGGGTGGACGACCAGACGCCCTATCCGGCCGACACCGTCGGGGCCGAGGTGGCCGCGGACGGTGCCGACGATCTCGTCGCCGAGGCGGGCGACGAGCACGTGCTGTTCGGTCAGCTCTTCGCGCAGGCTCTCCAGGGTCTGGGTCAGCGGCTCGAGGGCCCAGTCCCCGTAGAGCTCGGCCTCGCTCTGGTAGCCGAGGTACTGGAGCTTGAGGATCTGCTCCGCGTCGTCCGTCCCGGCGGTCGAAATGATCACGCTCATGCCCATGTGCGGGGGCCTCCCCATCGTTGTGCCCGGCGCGCGAGAGGTGAGGGTGTCGCACCGGTTGGCTGCCGGAGGGTGTCCCGGCCGGGGATCCGCCCAGACCGGGGGTGGCGCACGAACGCACCGGCCCGCACGGCCCTGGTGGGGCCGCGTCGGCGGCGGCGCGCTCACGGTCAGTATCCGAGCGGGCGCGCCACCGTCAAGAGCCGCGTTCGCCAGCGCCTTACCCGGGTGTCAGCTGATCTCAACCTCGTGGCCGCCGGACGTGGCGAGGGTCACGCCCGGCGGGACGTGGCCGGGGCGCACCGCCGCGGTGGCCCGGGCCCGGCGCTCGGTCAGCCGGGGCGCACCGCCGCGGCCGCTCGGGCATGGCGTTCGGGCGTGGCGCTCAGGCGTAGCGCTCGGCGTGCAGCAGCACGCGCAGGCAGGCCAGGCAGCGGGCGCGGGTCGGTCCGATGGAGCCGCGCGGCATGCCGAGGCGGTGGGAGAGCTCGCGGTAGGTCGGCGGCGGGTCCTCGGCGAGGGCGGCGACCAGTTGCGGGCAGCGGCCGGGCAGGGCGGCGACGGCCTCCCGGACGCGGCGGCGGCGCAGCTCGGCGAGGACCTCGTCCTCGGCGGAGGGGACGGAGGGGAGGGCGGTGCACATACCGTTCTTGACCGGACGGGGGCCGTCCCGGTTACGGGTGACCGGTCGCATACGGACGGGAGGGGCGCGGCGGGTGACCCGTCGCGCCCCTCCCGGTGGTGGCCGGTGGGGCCGTCAGCCCGTCACCCACTCCTGCTGGGCGGCGAGGTCGGCCTTGATCTCGCCGAGCTGGACGGCGACGGCGCTGGGCGCGGTGCCGCCGCGGCCGTTGCGGGAGGCGATGGCGCCGTGGACGTTGAGGACCGACCGGACCTCGGGGGTGAGGTGCCCGGAGATGGCGGCGAACTGCTCGTCGGTGAGGTCGGCGAGTTCGATGCCGTGCGCCTCGCACTCCTTGACGCAGGCTCCGGCGACCTCGTGCGCGACCCGGAACGGCACGCCCTGCTTGACCAGCCATTCGGCGATGTCGGTGGCGAGGGAGAAGCCGGCCGGGGCGAGTTCCTCGAGCCGCTCGCGGTGGACGGTGAGGGTGGCCATCATGCCGGTGAAGGCGGGCAGCAGGACCTCGAGGGTGTCGCAGGAGTCGAAGACCGGCTCCTTGTCCTCCTGGAGGTCGCGGTTGTAGGCGAGCGGGAGGGCCTTGAGGGTGGCGAGCAGACCGGTGAGGTTGCCGATGAGCCGGCCGGACTTGCCGCGGGCGAGTTCGGCGATGTCGGGGTTCTTCTTCTGCGGCATGATCGACGAGCCGGTGGAGAAGGCGTCGTGCAGCGTGATGAAGCCGAACTCCTTGGTGTTCCAGATGATCACCTCCTCCGCGATCCGGGACAGGTTGATCCCGATCATCGCGGTGACGAAGGCGAATTCGGCGACGAAGTCGCGCGAGGCGGTGCCGTCGACGGAGTTGCCGACCGAGCCGCCCTCGAAGCCGAGGTCGGCGGCGACGGCCTCCGGGTCGAGGCCGAGCGAGGAGCCGGCCAGCGCCCCGGAGCCGTACGGGGAGACGGCGGTGCGGGCGTCCCACTGGCGCAGCCGCTCGGCGTCCCGGCCGAGGGCCTGCACGTGCGCGAGGACGTGGTGGGCGAAGAGCACGGGCTGGGCGTGCTGGAGGTGGGTGCGGCCCGGCATCGCGGTGTCCGGGTGGGCCTCGGCGAGACCGACCAGGGCGTGCTGGAGGTCGAGCAGCAGTCCGCCGATGGTCTTCGCGTGGTCCCGCAGGTACATCCGGAAGAGGGTGGCGATCTGGTCGTTGCGGGAGCGTCCGGCCCGCAGCTTGCCGCCGAGGTCGGGGCCGAGGCGCTCCAGCAGGCCGCGTTCCAGGGCGGTGTGGACGTCCTCGTCGGCGACGGTGCCGGTGAAGGTGCCGGCCTCGACGTCGGCGAGCAGCCGGTCGAGTCCGTCGTGCATGGCGGCGAGTTCGTCGGCGGTGAGCAGGCCGGCCTTGTGCAGGACGCGCGCGTGGGCCTTGGAGCCGGCGATGTCGTAGGGGGCGAGGCGCCAGTCGAAGTGCACCGAGGCGGAGAGCCGGGCCAGGGCCTCGGAGGGGCCGTCGGCGAAGCGGGCGCCCCAGAGGCGGACGTCGCCACCGGTGGCGGTCTGGTCGGCGGACATCACTGGCTCCTTGCGAACGTGCGGGAAGGGGGGTCGGGGGTGGTCCCGGCCGGCCCCGCGGGAGCGGGGCGCGGCCGGGTCCGGGGGCGGCTCAGCCCAGGTCGCGCCGGGCGGCGATCTTCGAGGAGAGGCCGAAGATCTCGATGAAGCCCTTGGACATCGACTGGTCGAAGGTGTCGCCGGTGTCGTAGGTGGCGAGGTTGAAGTCGTACAGCGACTGGTCGGACTTGCGGCCGTTGACGACGGCCCGGCCGCCGTGCAGGACGATCCGGATGTCGCCGGAGACGTGCTGGTTGGCCTCGTTCACGAACCCGTCGAGGGCGCGCTTGAGCGGGGAGAACCACAGGCCGTCGTAGACCAGTTCGGCCCAGCGCTGCTCGACCTGCCGCTTGTAGCGGGCGAGTTCGCGCTCGACGGTGACGTTCTCCAGCGCCTGGTGGGCGGTGATCAGGGCGATCGCGCCGGGGGCCTCGTAGATCTCCCGGGACTTGATGCCGACGAGGCGGTCCTCGACCATGTCGAGCCGGCCGACGCCCTGGGCGCCGGCGCGCTTGTTGAGCTCCTCGATCGCCTGGAGGACGGTGACCTTGCGGCCGTCGATCGCGACCGGGACGCCGGCGTCGAAGGTGATGACCACCTCGTCGGCCTCGCGGGCGGTGGCGGGGTTCTGGGTGTACTCGTAGACGTCCTCGATCGGGGCGTTCCAGATGTCCTCGAGGAAGCCGGTCTCGACGGCCCGGCCGAAGACGTTCTGGTCGATCGAGTACGGGGACTTCTTGGTGGTGGCGATCGGCAGGCCCTTGGCCTCGGCGAAGGCGATCGCCTTGTCCCGGGTCATCGCGTAGTCGCGGACCGGGGCGATGCACTTGAGGCCCGGGGCCAGCGAGTTGATGCCGACCTCGAAGCGGACCTGGTCGTTGCCCTTGCCGGTGCAGCCGTGGGCGACGGTGGTGGCGCCGTGCTTCTGGGCGGCGGCCACCAGGTGCTTGACGATGACCGGCCGGGAGAGGGCGGACACCAGCGGGTACTGGCCCTGGTAGAGGGCGTTGGCCTTGACGGCCGGGAGGCAGTACTCGTCGGCGAACTCGTCGCGGGCGTCGGCGACCTCGGCCTCGACGGCGCCGCAGTCCAGGGCCCGCTGGCGGATGACGTCCAGGTCCTCGCCGCCCTGGCCGACGTCGACGGCGACGGCGATGACCTCGGCGCCGGTCTCCTCGGCGATCCAGCCGATGCAGACGGACGTGTCCAGACCGCCCGAGTAGGCGAGTACGACGCGCTCGGTCACGGCTTTCTCCTTCACAACTGTGCGAACAGGCTTACGGCGATAGGCATAAGTATGCACTACTCCGTATGAAACTCAAAACCCGGGGCGGGGCCGGTTCCGGATACGCCTGCGGGCCCGGTCGGAACCGGGCCCGCGGGTGGTGCGGTGACTGCGCGGCGGGGCTACTGCACCTTGGCCTGGGCGAGCTGCATGAGGTGGTCGGCGAGGGCCTGGCCGCCGGCCGGGTCGCGGCTGATCAGCAGCACCGTGTCGTCGCCGGCGATGGTGCCGATGATCTCGAACACCTCGGCCTGGTCGATCGCCGAGGCCAGGAACTGCGCCGCGCCGGGCGGGGTGCGCAGCACCACCAGGTTGCCGGAGGCGGTCGCGGAGACCATCAGCTCGCCGGCCAGCCGGGCCATCCGGCCCTCGGTGGCGGACTCCCCCATCGGCGCGCGCGGGGTGCGGTCGCCGCCCTCGGCCGGGACGGCGTAGATGAGCGCGCCGTCCCGATTGCGGATCTTCACCGCGCCCAGCTCGTCCAGGTCCCGGGAGAGGGTGGCCTGGGTGACCACCAGTCCGTCGTCGGCGAGCAGCTTGGCGAGCTGGCTCTGGGAGCGCACGGGCTGGCGGGTGAGCAGGTCCACGATCCGCCGGTGGCGCGCGGTGCGGGTCTGCGGGACCTGCGGCGTCGGGCCGGCGGCGGGCTGGCCGGAGTGGGGAACGGTCATGTGATGATTCTCCCGGACTACGCTCGGTCCGCACTGTCCGGGGCGTCCGCCCGCGCCGCCCGCAGGACGTCCGGCAGCGCGGCGAGGAAGGCGTCCGCCTCCTGCTCGGTGAGCACCAGCGGCGGAGCCAGCCGCACCGCGTCCGGCACCGCGGCGTTCACCAGGAAGCCGGCCTCCTGGAGCCCCGCCTGCACCTTCGCGGAGACGGGGGCGGTGAGCACGATGCCGAGCAGCAGTCCGGCGCCGCGCACGTGCGAGACCAGCGGGTCGTCGATCGCCTCCACGCCGTGCCGCAGCCGCTCGCCGATCTTGCGGGCGTGCTCCAGCAGTCCGTCGGCCTCGATGGTGTCCAGCACCGCGAGCGCGGCCGCCGCGACCACCGGGTTGCCGCCGAAGGTGGTGCCGTGCTGGCCCGGGGTGAGCAGGTCGGCGGCCTCGCCGAAGGCGAGCACGGCCCCGATCGGCAGTCCGCCGCCGAGCGCCTTGGCGAGCGTGACGACGTCCGGCTCGACCCCGTCGAAGGCCTGGTGGGCGAACCAGTGGCCGGTGCGGCCGACGCCGGTCTGGATCTCGTCGAGGACGAGCAGGGTGCCGGTGGCGCGGGTGATCTCGCGGGCGGCCCGCAGATAGCCGTCGGGCAGCGGGACGGCGCCGTTCTCGCCCTGGACCGGCTCCAGGAAGACGGCGGCGGTGTCGGTGGTGACGGCGGCGCGCAGCGCCTCCACGTCGCCGAACGGGACGTGGGTGACGTCACCGGGCAGCGGGCGGAACGGCTCCTGCTTGGCGGGCTGGCCGGTGAGCGCGAGGGCGCCCATGGTGCGGCCGTGGAAGGCGCCCTCCAGGGCGACCAGGTGGGTGCGGCCGGTCCGGCGGGAGATCTTGAAGGCGGCCTCGTTGGCCTCGGCGCCGGAGTTGCAGAAGAACACCCGCCCGGGGCGCCCGTCGAGCTCCAGCAGCCGTTCGGCGAGGGCGACGGTGGGCTCGGCCAGGAACAGGTTGGAGATGTGGCCGAGGGTGGCGATCTGCCGGCTCACGGCCTCGACCACGGCCGGGTGGGCGGTGCCGAGGGCGTTGACCGCGATGCCGCCGAGCAGGTCGGTGTAGGCCTTGCCGTCGGCGTCCCAGAGGGTGCTGCCCTCGCCGCGGACCAGCGGGATCCGCGGGGTGCCGTAGTTGTCGGTGAGGGCGTGCTGCCACCGCTCGGTCAGCTGGGCGTTGGAAGTCATGCGAGTCCCCCGGTCACGGTCGGTTCGTCGTCGGGCACGACCATGGTGCCGATGCCCTCGTCGGTGAAGATCTCCAGCAGCAGGCTGTGCGGCACCCGGCCGTCCAGCACGCGGGCGGTGCCGACGCCCGAGCGGACGGCGTTCAGGCAGCCCTCCATCTTGGGCACCATGCCGGAGGCGAGGCCCGGCAGCAGCTCCTCGAGCTCGCCGGCGTCCAGCTGGCTGATCACGTCGTCCGAGTTCGGCCAGTCCTTGTAGAGGCCCTCGACGTCGGTGAGCACGACGAGCATCTCGGCGCCCAGGGCGACCGCGAGCGCGGCCGCGGCGGTGTCGGCGTTGATGTTGTAGACGTGCCCGTCGGTGCCGCGGGCGATCGAGGACACCACCGGGATCCGGCCGTCGGCGATCAGCGCCTTCACCGCGCCCGCCTCGACGTTGACGATGTCGCCGACCAGGCCGATGTCGACCGGCTCGCCGTCGACGACCGCGTAGCGCTTGACCGCGGTCATGGTGTGGGCGTCCTCGCCGGTCATGCCGACCGCGAACGGGCCGTGCTCGTTGAGCAGGCCGACCAGCTCGCGCTGCACCTGGCCGGAGAGCACCATCCGGACCACGTCCATGGTCTCCGGGGTGGTGACCCGCAGGCCGTTGGTGAACGAGGACTCCAGGCCGAGCCGGTCGAGCTGGGCGCTGATCTGCGGACCGCCGCCGTGCACCACGACGGGGTGGAGCCCGGCGAAGCGCAGGAAGACGACGTCCGCGGCGAAGGCGGCCTTGAGCTCGTCGTCGACCATGGCGTTGCCGCCGAACTTGATCACGACGGTCTTGCCGTGGAAGCGCTCCAGCCACGGCAGCGCCTCGACGAGCGTCATGGCCTTGGGCAACGCGGTGTTGTTCCGGGCCTGTTCGCCCTTGGGTGCGATCTTCACGGTTCTGGTCCCCCGGCTCGGGTGGCGGCGGTCGGACGGTCGGCCGGCGGGCCGGCCCGCCGTCAGGTGGAGTAGGCGCTGTTCTCGTGCACGTAGTCGGCGGTGAGGTCGTTGGTCCACAGGGTGGCGGCGGCCCCGCCGGCGTTGAGGTTCGCGGTGATCACGACCTCGCGCCCGGTCATGTCGACCAGGTCCCGGTCCTCCCCCACGCTGCCGTCGCGGCACACCCAGACGCCGTTGATCGCGACGTCCAGCCGGTCCGGGTCGAAGGCGGCGTCGGTGGTGCCGATCGCGGCCAGCACCCGGCCCCAGTTGGGGTCCTCGCCGTGGATGGCGCACTTGAGCAGGTTGTTGCGGCCGATCACCCGGGCGACGCCGACGGCCTCGTCCTCGGTGGCGGCGCCGGTGACGTCGATCCGGATGTCCTTGCTCGCGCCCTCGGCGTCGCCGATCAGCTGCCGGGCGAGGTCGGCGCAGACCGCGCGCACCGCCTCGTCGAACTCGGCCGGCTCCGGGGCGGTGCCGCTGGCGCCGGAGGCGAGCAGCAGCACGGTGTCGTTGGTCGACATGCAGCCGTCGGAGTCGATCCGGTCGAAGGTGGTGCGGGTGGCGGCGCGCAGCGCGGTGTCCAGGGTCCCCGCGTCGGCGTCGGCGTCGGTGGTGAGCACGACCAGCATGGTGGCGAGGCCCGGGGCGAGCATGCCGGCGCCCTTGGCCATGCCGCCGACCGTCCAGCCCGCCGGGCTGGTGACCTGCGCGGTCTTGTGGACGGTGTCGGTGGTCTTGATGGCGATCGCGGCGGCCTCGCCGCCGGCCGTGTCGAGCGCCGCGGCGGCGGTGGCGACACCGGGCAGCAGGATGTCCATCGGCAGCCGGACGCCGATCAGGCCGGTGGAGGCGACGGCGACCTCGCCGGCGCTCAGCCCCAGCTCCTCGGCGACCTTCTCGGCGGTGGCGTGGGTGTCCTGGAAGCCCAGCGGACCGGTGCAGGCGTTGGCGCCGCCGGAGTTGAGGACGACGGCGGAGACGGTGCCGCCCTTGAGGACCTGCTCGGACCAGAGCACGGGGGCGGCCTTGACCCGGTTGGAGGTGAAGACGCCGGCCGCGGCGAGCGAGGGGCCGTCGTTGACGACCAGGGCGAGGTCCGGGGTGCCGGAGGCCTTGATCCCGGCGGTGACACCGGCGGCCCGGAAGCCCCGGGCGGCGGTCACGCCGATGTTCTGGTGGTCGGTCACGGTGCGACTCCGTTCACGGGAAGGCCGAGCTCCTCGGGCAGACCGAGGGCGATGTTCATGCTCTGCACCGCGCCGCCGGCGGTGCCCTTGACCAGGTTGTCGATCGCGCTGATCGCCACGATCCGCCCGGCCGCCGCGTCCAGGGCGACCTGCACCAGCGCGGTGTTGGCGCCGTAGACGCTGCTGGTCTGCGGCCACTGCCCGGCGGGGAGCAGGTGGACGAACGGCTCGTCCGCGTACGCCTCGGCGTAGGCGGCGCGCAGTTCTTCGGCGCCCACCCCCGGCCGGGCCTTCGCGGAGCAGGTGGCGAGGATGCCGCGCGGCATCGGGACCAGGGTGGGGGTGAAGGAGACGCTGACCGGCTCGCCCGCGAGCGGGGTGAGGTTCTGGGCCATCTCCGGGGTGTGCCGGTGGACGCCGCCGACGCCGTAGGCGCTGACGCTGCCCATCACCTCGCTGCCGAGCAGGTGGGTCTTGGCGGCCTTGCCGGCGCCGGAGGTGCCGGAGGCGGCGACCACCACCGCCTCGGGCTCGGCGAGGCCGGCCGCGTAGGCGGGGAAGAGCGCCAGCGAGACTGCCGTCGGGTAGCAGCCGGGGACGGCGATCCGGTTGCTGCCCTTGAGCGCGTCGCGGTGACCGGGCAGCTCGGGCAGGCCGTAGGGCCAGGTGCCGGCGTGCGCGGAGCCGTAGAACTGCTCCCAGTCGGAGGCGGCCCGGAGCCGGAAGTCGGCGCCGCAGTCGACGACCAGGACGTTCTCGCCGAGCGCCTCGGCCACGGCGGCGGACTGCCCGTGCGGCAGGGCCAGGAAGACCACGTCGTGGTCGGCCAGCACCTCGGGGGTGGTGGGCTCGAGGATCCGGCCGGCCAGGGCCGGCAGGTGCGGCTGGAGCAGTCCCAGCGCGGTGCCCGCGTTGGAGCCGCCGGTCAGCGCCCCGATCTCGACCTCCGGGTGGCCGAGCAGCAGGCGCAGCACCTCACCGCCCGCGTACCCGCTCGCGCCGGCGACGGCGACTCGCAATGCCATGGCGTTCCTCCTTCGTCGAGGCATGAATATACGCAGTACCGAACATTCATGCAAGGAGCACCGGAGGCCGGAACAGGACCCGGGAACAGGCCCGGTCCGGCCCGGCCCGGCCTGGTCCCCCGAGGCGGCCGCCCGGCTGCTCCCCGCCCCGCTGCGTCCGCAGCTGGTGCGCGGCCACGCCGTCGCCGGCCTCTGCCCGCTGCGGCTCGGCCGGGTCCGCCCGGCCTGGGCTCCCGCGCCGTTCGGGCTGCGCAGCGAGAACGCCGCCCACCGGATCGCCGTCGAGTGGGACGGGCCGGACGGCGTCGAGACCGGCGTCCACATCCCGCGCCGCGACACCGGCTCCCGGCTCAATGCCCGGGCCGGCGGCCGGATCTTCCCCGGCGAGCACGGCCGCGCCGACTTCACGGTGGACGAGAGCGCCGACCGGCTGCGGGTCGCCTTCGCGACCCGGGACGGCGGCCTCCGGGCCGAGGTCGCCGTCGAGCTCGCCGCGGAACTGCCCGCGAGCCGGCTGTTCGACGGTCTGGCCGAGGCCTCCGCCTTCTTCCGGTGCAGCTCCCGGGGTTTCTCCCCGACCCGGGACGGCGGCGTGCGGCTGGACGGCACGGAACTGCACACCGACGCCTGGCGGCTGGAGGCCTGCCGGGTGGAGTCCGCCGTCTCGTCCTTCTTCGACGACCCGGAGCGCTTCCCCCCGGGGAGCGCCGAGCTGGACTGCGCGCTGGTCATGCGGGACGTGCCGGTGGCCTGGGCCCCGCTGACGGCGGCGGCCGTCAGCGCTTGACGGCCTTCAGCACCACGAACTTCGGATTGCCCGCGACCGTCCGGCAGTTGCCGAACAGCCGGCGGAGCTTGACGTGGTAGTCGAGGTGGCGGTTGCCGACCACCCAGAGCTCGCCGCCGGGGCGCAGCGCCCGCTTGGCGCCGGTGAACATCCGCCAGGCGGTGGCGTCGGTGGTGGCCTGGTGGGAGTGGAACGGCGGGTTGTTGAGGACGAGGTCCACCGAGCCGGCCGGCACGTCCGCGTCGGCGAGCGCGTCGGCGGTGCGGAACTCCGCCCGGGCGTCCGGGCCGAGGTTGGCGCGGAAGGTCTCCTCGGCGGAGGCCACCGCCTGGTGCGACTCGTCGACGAAGAGCAGTTCGGCCCCGGGGGCGGCCAGCGCGGCGGCGGTGCCCACCACGCCGTTGCCGCAGCCGAGGTCGACCACCCGGGCGCCCGGGGCGGCGGTCGGCAGGTGGGCGAGCAGGAAGCGGGTGCCGATGTCCAGGCGGTCTGCGCAGAAGGTGCCGGCGTGGTTGGTGACGGTGCGGCCCGAGACGGCGCCGATGTCGCCGGGCAGGGCGTAGCGGTGCGGCCAGGGGTTGGGGCCGGGGTCGAGCGCCCGGTCCGGGGTGCAGAGGATCAGCCGGGCCTTGCGGACCGCGAGCGAGGTGCGGGTCGGGCCGACGATCCGCTCGAAGAGCCGCAGGGTGGAGGTGTGGATCTCGGTGACCATGCCGGTGCCGAGCACGACCGTGTCCGGGTGGAGCGCCGGGGCGAGCCGGTGCAGCTGGTCCTCGAGCAGGGCGAGGCTCTTGGGGACCCGCACCAGCAGGACGTCGATCCGCTCCGGCGGGGTGTCGCGCGTGGTCAGCAGCCGGGTCGCGGCGGGGTCGGCGCCGGCCCGGGCGAGGTTGGCGAGGGTGGCGCGCTGGGCGAGGTGCGAGTCGCTGACCTGGGTGACGGCGGCGGGCGGGCCGTCGGCGGCAACCTCGGCGGCCGGCACCGTGGCGAGCGCGGTGGTGAGGGCGGTGGTGAGCGCCCCCCAGCGGTCGCCGAGCACGGTGACGGCGCGGCCGGCCAGTGCGGTGGCCCGGCCGTCGGCCGATTCGGCCTCGCCGGCCAGGTGCCGCAGCAGGTACTCGTCGGCGGCGTCCCAGGCGCGCAGCCGCTCGCGCGGATCCTCCGGGAAGCGGGTTAGGACGAGCTCGCCCCAGGGAGTCGGGAAATGGGTCGGGGCGGCCGGTTCGGCGAGGCGGTTCATCGTGGCCCAGGCTAGCCGACCGCCCGACCGCCCGTGCCGGGCGCGGGCCGGGGCCGCGGCCGATACTGGAAGGGCCCGAGGGATCCCGAGGGAAGGCACGAGGCCATGGACTGGAAGCTGGAAGTGGTGGTGGTCCCGGTCGCGGACGTCGACCGGGCCAAGACCTTCTACGAGGAGCAGGCCGGTTTCACCGTCGACCACGACACCCGGATCCGGGACGGCCTGCGGGTGGTGCAGCTGACGCCGCCCGGCTCCAGTTGCTCGATCGTGCTGGGCACCGGCCTGACCGACGCACCGGCGGGCTCGGTGAAGGGGCTCCAGCTCGCGGTTCCGGACATCGAGCGCGCCTACCAGGAGCTGCTGGCCCGCGGTGTCGAGGTGAGCCCGGTGCAGCACTTCGAGGCCGGGAACCGGGTGGACGGCCGCGGCGGGGTGTGGAACTCCTTCGTCTTCTTCAACGACCCGGACGGCAACGGCTGGGCCGTCCAGGAGGCCCCCGACCGCCGCTGAGCGCCGGCCCCCGCCGAGCACCCGTCCCCGCTGAGCGCCTGTCCCCGCCGAGCACCGGCCCCCGCGCGCCGGGGCCTAAGCTCGACGGATGGTCGAGAACGAGGGAAACGTCCGGGTGGACAGCTGGATCTGGTCGGTGCGGCTGGCGAAGACCCGGTCGGCCGCCGCGGCGGCCTGCAAGGCCGGGCACGTGCGGGTGAACGGCGAACGGGCCAAGCCGGCGCAGGCGGTGAAGCCGGGCGACGAGGTCCGGGTGCGCCAGGAGGGGTGGGAGCGGGTCGTCGTGGTGCGCAAGCTCGTCCGCAAACGGGTCGGCGCCGAGGTCGCGGCCGACTGCCTGGTGGACAACAGCCCGCCGCGCCCGGCCCGGGAGTTCGTCGCCGCCCCCGGCCTGCGCGACCGCGGCGCCGGCCGCCCCACCAAGCGCGACCGCCGCGAGATGGACGGCCTGCGCGGCCGCTAGCGATTGTCCTGCACCGGGTGGGCGGCCTGGACGGCGAGGCGGCGCGGGGCGTCGGCGCCGATCCCGGTGAGCAGGTCGTCGAGCACCAGGAAGACCTCCCACGGCGCACGGCCGCTCGCGACCGCCAGCAGGTCGGTCACCCGGTCCTCCAGGTCGCGGACCCGGCTGTCCTTCCACACCTTGTCGGCGAGGCTCACCAACAGGTCCTCGACGGTGGTGCCGGGCTCGCCCCAGCTGCCGTGGGTGCGGGCGAAGCGGGCCAGCCGCTCCGGCGCCCCGCGGGCGCGCAGCAGCTCGTACCCGGCCCGCTCGTGCAGCGAGCCGGGTACCGAGAGCTCCTCGCGGTGGACGGCCTTGCCGATGTCGTGGGTGGCGGCGCCGAACAGCACCGCCTCCCGGTCCACCCGCAGGCCCAGGGCGGCGCAGCCGTCGAGGAGCGTCCCGGCGACCTCGTGGACCAGTCCGAGGTGGGCGACCAGCCGGGGCGGGGCCGCGACCGCCGCGAGCAGTCCGGCGACGGTCGGCGGGACCGGCGGGGTGTCGACGTGCACGGGTCCGCGCGCTTCCGCCGCCTGACCGCCGCTCAGTTCTTGACCGCGACGCCCGCGTAGGCGGAGACGTCCTGCCAGCCGGCCGGGAGGTCGGCGGTGGGCACGTGGCCGGCGACGGGGCGCCAGAGCGGGAGCTGGACCAGACCGGGGCCGACGAACTCGAAGTCGCCGAAGAAGGGTTCGACGGCCGCACGGGGGCGCAGCACCAGCGGGGCGCTGGCGCTGCGGTAGATCCGGGTGCCCTCGGCGGCGCTCTCGCGGGAGGCGAAGTCGGGGCTGCCGTGGGAGAGGATCAGCACGCTGCCGGGGGCGAGCGCGTCGCGCAGGGTACGGACGATCCGCTCGGCGCCGTCCTCGTCGCGGACGAAGTGCAGGACGGCGACCAGCATCAGGGCGACCGGCTCGCCGAGGTCGACGGCGCCGCGCAGGGCGGGGTGGTCGAGGATCGCCCCGGGCTCGCGCAGGTCCGCCTCGATGACGGAGGTGTGGCCGGCCGGGTGACCGGCGAGCAGGGCGCGGGCGTGGGTGGCCACGATCGGGTCGTTGTCGATGTAGACGACCCGGGCGTCGGGCGCGACCCGCTGCGCGACCTCGCTGGTGGAACCGACGGCCGGGATGCCGGTGCCGATGTCGACGAACTGCCGGATGCCCCGGCCGGCCGCGAACTCCACGGCCCGGCCGAGGAACTCGCGGTTGGTGCGGGCCAGCAGCGGCAGCGCCGGGTAGGCCGCGATGGCGGCCTCGGCGGCCTTGCGGTCGGCCTCGAAGTTGTCCTTGCCGCCCAGGTAGTAGTCGTACATCCGGGCGGTGTGCGGGACTCCGGTGTCGAGTTCCGTCGGCGGCCGCCAGTCCTCGGCGCGCGCCCATTCCCATGCGTCCACGACGTCGGCCGCCGTGCTCGTGTCCTCGGTCATCTTCCGCCCCCTGGTGTCCGCCGCGTGTCCGCCGCGTGCTGTGCGCCGGAGCGTCCGCTGCCGGACGTCCCGGGCCCCCGTCGCTCCGTGCGGCGGGCGGCGGCCGCCGAGCGGCCCCCACCGCACGGTGCGCCGTGATCGTAACCGACGACATGCCGCCGATACAGCGGTAGTTCAGGTTTCCGCAGCATCCGAACGATGCCGCGCGGGGCGGTGGGCGCCGGTCCGCGCCGGGCGCGCCGGGCGTTCGCCGCCGGGGGGCAGCGTCTCTATGCTGGCTGCCGATGACTGTCGACCGGCGCACCGTTCTGCGCACCACCGTCAAGCTGGCCGCTCTCGCCTCGGCCGGCGGGCTGCTCACCGCCTGCGGCGACACCGGCCGCCGCCGGGCCGATCCGGGGTCGTTCGCCGTGCGCCCGGGCCAGGTGGACCCCTCCGGCACCGTGGACCCGGCCTGGCCGGCCGGCGAGGGTCCCGCCTCGCCCACGCCCACGCCCGCCGCGTCCGCCCCGCCGGCCGACGGGCCCGCTCCGGACGCCGCCCGGGCGGCGGCCGCCACCGCGCCGCCCGTCCCGCCGGTGCTGCCGCCACTGGCGCCCGGTACACCGGTCGAGGTGGCGTACGGGCCCCGCGGCGGCCGCAACGTCGCGCTGACCTTCCACGGCAGCGGCGATCCGGCGCTGGCCACGGCGCTGCTGGAGACCGCCGAGAAGCGCGGCGTCGGCCTCACCGTGATGGTGGTCGGCAGCTGGCTGGACCAGCAGCCGCAGATGGCCCGGCGGATCCTGGACGGCGGCCACGAGCTGGGCAACCACACCCAGAACCACCAGAACATCTCGGCGCTGCCGCCGGACCGGGCGCGCGAGGAGATCGCCCAGTGCGCGGAGCGGCTGCAGCGGCTGACCGGCTCGATCGGCCGCTGGTTCCGCCCGTCCGCCGCCCAGTACGCGACGCCGATGGTGCGGGAGCAGGCCCGGGCGGTCGGCTACGAGCACGTGCTCGCCTTCGACGTGGACCCGCGCGACTACGCCGACCCGACCGCCGCCGAACTCCAGCGGCGGGTGCTCGGCTCGGTGCGCGGCGGCTCGGTGGTGGCCCTGCACCTGGGGCACCGCTGCACGGTGGACGCCCTGCCCGGCATCCTCGACGGCCTCGCGAAGGCCGGTCTGACCCCCGTGACCGCCAGCCGCCTCTGCGCCTGATCCCTCCCGGCGGGCCCCGCCCGGGCGGGGCGTCCGGGCGGCCCGTCCGGCCCCGCGAGGGCTTGCGGGCGCGTGGGATGCTTCCGGCATGCGGTACATCATCATCGGGGCGGGTGCGGTGGGCGGCACGATCGGTGCCCGGTTGCACGAGGGTGGACACGAGGTGGTCCTGGTGGCGCGCGGCGCGCACCTGGAGGCGCTGCGCGCGGACGGACTGCGGTTCGGGACGCCGCGGGGCACCCGGACGCTGCGGATCCCGGCGGTCGGCGGGCCGACGGAGCTGACGCTGCGGCCGGAGGACGTGCTGGTGCTCGCCGTGAAGTCGCAGGACACCGCCGCCGTGCTGGCCGAGTGGGCGCCGCGCCCGGTGGCGGGCGGCGGGACGGCCGCCGAGCGGCTGCCGCTGGTGTGCGCGCAGAACGGCGTGGAGAACGAGCGGGTCGCGCTGCGGCTGTTCCGCGAGGTGCTGGCGGTGTTCGTGTGGATGCCCTCGACCCATGTGGCGCCGGGCCGGGTGAGCGCCAACGGCACCCCGGTGAGCGGGATCCTGCGGCTCGGCGGGTACCCGTCCGGCAGCGGGGGCGGGCGGGCCGCCGCGATCGCCGCCGACCTCGGCGGGTCGGGGTTCAGCGCGCCGGTGGACGCGGACGTGGCGCGCTGGAAGTACACCAAGCTGCTCGGCAACCTCGGCAACGCGCTGGACGCGGTGGCCGGGCGGGGCCCGTACGGCGGGGGGTCGGCGGACGGCCGGCTGGAGGCGCTCTACCGGCGGGTGACCGCCGAGGGGGCGGCCGTGCTGGCCGCCGCCGGCATTCCCCACGGCGATCCGGACGAGCTGGCGCGCACCTGCGGGAAGGAACTGCGGCTGGAGCCGGTGGAGGGCGAGGAGCGGACCGGGTCCTCGTCCTGGCAGAGCCTGGCGCGCGGGACGGGGTCGATCGAGGCGGACCACCTGAACGGCGAGATCGTCCTGCTGGCGCGGCTGCACGGGGCGGCGGCGCCGCTGAACGAGGGGCTCCAGCGGCTGGCCGGGGAGTTCGCCCGGACCGGGCGGGCGCCGGGTTCGCTCACGCCGGGGGAACTGGACGAGCTGGCGGCGCTCGCCGGCCTCTGAGCGCCCCTCGCGTACTCCGTCCCGCCCGCGCGCAGTGACACCAGTACGCCCGTGCCCCGTCGCACCCGCACCCGGTCGCGCCCGTGCCCCGTCGCACCCGTCCCGGCACCCGGTCAGCCCATCGGGTCGTCCGGCCCGTAGGCACGCAGCCGCAGCGTCCGGGCGTCCGCCGCGCGGATCTCCTCCGCGCGGCGAACCAGCTCCTCCAGATTGTCCCGCCCGGCGTGGATGAACCGTCCGTGCAGCGCGTCGAAGCGCCCGCGCGCGGCGTCCACGACGACGGCGACCACGTACGGGACGGAGCCCCAGGCCTTCATGTCCCGGAACATCGGCATCCCGGCGGTCATGTCGGTGGCGACGGCGCCGGGGCTGATGTCCAGGACGACGACCTCGTGCTCGGCGAGCGAGTCGGCCAGGTTGTCGGAGAGCCGGAGCAGCGCGGCCTTGGAGGTGGCGTACGCGGTGTACCGGCCCTCGGGGCGCAGCGCGAAGCCGGAGTTGAGGTTGACGACGCGGCCGCGGCGGCGGTCGACCATGCCGGGCAGGACGCAGCGCAGCAGGTTGTAGGGGCCGCGCAGGTTGACCTCGACGACCTGCCACCACTGGTTGACGTCACTCTCCCAGAGCGGGACCTCGACCGGGTCGGTCCGGCCGGCGTTGTTGACCAGCAGGTCGATCGGGCCGAGGTCGCGTTCGACGACGCGGACGGCCTCGCGGACCGAGCCCGGGCGGGTGACGTCGGCGGTGACGGCGACGCCGCGCGAGCCGTGCCGGACGCATTCCTTGAGGGTGTCGGTGAGGGTCTCGTGGGTGCGGCCGACCAGGCCGACGGCCATGCCCTCGGCGGCGAGGCCGACCGCGATCTCCCGGCCGATGCCGCGGCCGGCGCCGGTGACCAGGGCGACCTGTCCCGTGAGCGATCCCGTCGGCATGCCCCTGCTCCTTCGCGTGTCCCCGGCCACCCGCTGTCCGGCCCGCATTCTGTCCCCCGGCGCGCGGGGGCGGTACCCGGGCGGGCGCGCGACGCGGGCGGGCCCACCCGTTCGGCGCAGGCGCGGCACCGGGAGCGCCACCGGGAGCGGAACGGGACGGGACGGGCGGCGGAAGTGGGCGGGACGGGCAGCGGACGGGGACGGGAGCGGGCACCGGACGGGAAGGGACGCCGGGGACGCGGTCGGGACGACCTGGGGGCGGGGACCGGCCGTTCCGCCCGGGGAGGGGATGACCTACTCGCCGGTAGGGAGTAGTAACGTCGTCGGGACGGTGCACCGGTCCGCACATACCGGTGCCCCCGAACCGCCGAACAGCAGCTGCTGGGCCACTGTCGCTGGGCGACCCCCAGCACCACCGAAGGGCAACTGAGTGAGTGACATCGCGCGCGTCGGAGTGATCGGCTGCGGCCTGATGGGGTCGGGCATCGCGGAGGTGTTCGCCCGGGCGGGGCTGGACGTCCTGGTCGCCGAGGCCAGCGGGGAGGCGCTGGAGTTCGGGCGCACCCGGCTGACCAACTCACTGGAGACCGCGGTCAAGCGCGGCAAGCTGACGGAGGAGCAGAAGGACGAGGCGCTGGGCCGGCTGTCCTTCACCGTCGACCTGGCGGACTTCGCGGACCGCGACCTGGTGGTCGAGGCGGTCGCCGAGCGCGAGGACATCAAGGTGAAGATCTTCGAGACGCTGGACCGCGTCGTCGAGCGCCGGGACGCGATCCTCGCCTCCAACACCTCCTCGATCCCGATCGTGAAGCTGGCCGCCGCCACCTCCCGTCCGGAGCAGGTGATCGGCCTGCACTTCTTCAACCCGGCGCCGGTGCAGAAGCTGGTCGAGGTGATCCCGACCCTGACCACCTCGTCGGCGACCACCGACCGGGCCGAGACCTTCGCCGTCGAGGTGCTGCACAAGGCCCCGATCCGCGCCCGGGACCGGGCCGGCTTCGTGGTCAACGCGCTGCTGGTGCCGTACCTGCTGTCGGCGGTGCGGATGTTCGAGACCGGTGTGGCCACCGCCTCCGACATCGACAAGGGCATGGAGGCCGGCTGCGCCCACCCGATGGGCCCGCTGCGGCTGTGCGACCTGATCGGCCTGGACACCATCGTCTCCATCGCCGAGTCGATGTACGACGAGTACAAGGAGCCGCTGTACGCCGCTCCGCCGCTGCTGTCCCGGATGGTCGACGCGGGCCTGCTGGGCCGCAAGTCGGGCCGGGGCTTCTACGACTACACCGCGACCGCCTGACGGCCGGTCCGCCCGGGAGCGGGTACGCCTGACGGCCTGCCCCTTCCCGACAGCCGGTCCGACAGCCGGTCCGACAGCCGGTCCGACGACCGACCGGCCGCGGACGTGACGGGGCCCGGGAGCGGTATCCAGCTCCCGGGCCCCTGGTGTGCCACCCAGTTGCTCTGCACCGGCACGTTTAAGGGTGTGGGTCAGTTTTACAACGTTGCTCTGCCATTGAAGCTACCGCGCCACGGAGAGGCGCAGACGGGAGTCGAACCCGCAACCCACGCTGTAGCACACACCCGGTCGATCCGGCGCTCGGCGGCGAATGCTGATTCTTGAGCGAGAGTCTGAGTCTTACGGGGCGCCTCTGCCATTTGGGCCACTCCGGCAGGTGGTGCCGGAGGAGGGAATCGAACCCCCACCATTTCCCCGGTATCAGCTTCAACGTCAGTATCAGCTTGCGCTCTTCGCGCCACCCCCGGTCTCACCCGGGGGCGATCATGGGGCTACCCGAACAGGTAGCCGAACACCGCGTCGCCCACCCTGCGGTCGTCGACCTCGGCCCCGTTGGCCTCCTCGCGGGCGAACTGCACGGCCTGCTGGAGCTTCTCGACCCGTTCGACGAGTTCGTTGACCCGCCGGGCCGGGAGCGCCCCGGAGAACTTCACGGTCGTCCAGTAGCCGATCGCGATGTCCTCGTAGTACACCTCGACCTGGGCCGGGTGCTTGTCGGTCGCCTCGGCCTTGACGTGGTTGCGCGGCACCTTCCTGGTCCGGTTGGTGCGCACCGCCTCGGTCTTCCAGGAGTCCGTGGACGGGTCGTGGCTCCAGGCCTCGGCGGCGTCCAGCACGGGCAGCTTGCGGACGAAGGTCCGCAGGTCGGTGAGCTGCTTCTCGAGGAAGAGCAGGTAGGTGACCGGCGCGTCGGCGACCAGCGTGCGGCCGTCCACCACCACGTCCGCGCGGGCGGTGGTGTTGGCCCAGTCCTTGGTCGCGACGACGTCGAACAGCCTGGTCAGGGTGGTGGCCGTGGCCCGCAGGACGTCCTCGGCCTTGACCTGGACCCGGGTGGACTCCGGGGGGAGCTGCTCGCCCTCCTCGTCCTTGGGCTGGTACGTCCGGGAGATGCCGGCCAGCAACGGCGCCTTCTGCAGATCCTGGTGGGACTGCGTCAGCTCCTGGAAGGACTTCGACTTGACGCCCTTTTCGACGGCGATGATCTGGTTCAGCTTTGCCACGTCGGGGACGCTACCAGCGCACGTGTTCGGGCGTCATCCGAATTACCGCTCCCCGCCGACCCGTTCGGCCCCCACCGGGACGCTCGCCCCCGCCGACCCGTTCGGCCCCACCGGCACGCCGGTGGCGGGAGGCCCGGCCGCCGCCGTGCCTCCCGCCACCACCCCCCGGCGGCCCGTCAGCTGTTGATGGTGTAGCTGTCGCCGTAGACCTTCCACTTCAGCGGGGGGTTGAGGTCGAAGTTCTTGGCGTTGAGGAAGACCGTCTGCTCGGTGTCCACCCGGCTGGTGTCCGAGTGGGCCTCCTCCTTCAGCATCACGGTCTTGCGGGCCGCCAGGAAGGCCTTCAGGTAGGTGGCCTCGTCGCCGCCCTGGGCGGGGGTCTTCGCCTTCTTCATGGCGGCCTTGCGGATGCCGCCGAAGCTGTCCGTGCTGTCGCCGGGGCCGTGCATGACGATCGCGTCGTAGTAGGCGAACTGGCCGAGCGCGCGCAGGCCGTCGGCCTTGGCCTGGTTGACCGCGGGGTTGAAGTAGACGCGGTCGCGCTCGTCGTTCTGGGCCTGCTGGAAGACGCTGTCCTTGGCGGCCGTGGCCCAGTCCTTCTCGAAGGCGGAGCCGAGGCCGGAGTGCGACTCGGTGCCGTTGACCTTGCGCAGCGCCGGCAGGTACTTGGCGAGGATGTTGCCCGGCTTGAGGTCGGTGTAGTGCTCGACCAGGTCGAGCATGTCACCGGTGCCCGAACAGAAGCCGATGATGCCGGCGGTGTAGCCGCGGCCGTCCTTGATGTCCTCGATGTACTTGTACTGGGACTTCCAGTCGAGGGAGGAGTTCTCGGCGCTGGACACCAGCTGCATCGCGATGTCCTTCTTGTGCGGGTCGTCCAGGCCGACGGCCGCGAGCCGGGTGGCGGCGGCGGGGGCCGGGGCGGCGTGGACGGTGCCGGCGGCGGCGACACTGGCCGGGACGGCGACCAGCAGGGCGGCGAGAGCGAGCCTGGCGGTGGGGTGCTTCAGTCGCATGAGGGGGGCTCCGTTTTCCCGGTCCGGGGCATGGGGGTCTCCGGACGCACGAGGAGAGTTAGGAAAGTTTCCTAACTAGATTGAAGCGTTCACGCCCGCCACCGCGCAAGGGCCTGGCGCCATCTTTGCGGGCCCGGTCATGCGAAAGGCCCCGACCGGTGGTCCGGTCGGGGCCCTCGTACCGCTGGGTGGACGGGCCGTCAGGCCCCGCGCAGCACCGCGCCGGTGCGGGCGACGGCCTCGGCGACGGCCGCCTCGCGGGCGGCGCTCGCCTCGTCGGCGGTCAGCGTCCGGTCCGCGGCGCGGAACCGCAGCGCGTACGCCAGCGACTTGCGGCCCTCGCCGACCTGCTCGCCGGTGAAGACGTCGAACAGCCGGATCGCCTCCAGCAGCTCGCCGGCCCCGGACCGCAGCGCGGCCTCGACCTCGGCGGCCGGCACGGCCGCGTCGACGATCAGCGCGACGTCCTGGGTGGCCACCGGGAAGCCGGAGACCGGCGGGCCGTCGACCCGCACGGCGCCGTCGGCGGACAGCAGGTCCAGGTCGAGCTCCATCGCGGCGGTGCGCTCCGGCAGACCCAGCGCCTTGACGGCGCGCGGGTGCAGCTCGCCGGCGTGGCCGACCACCCGGTCGGTGCCCGCCACGACCAGCTCGGCGCAGCGGCCCGGGTGCCAGGGCAGCAGCTGCCCGCGGCGCACCTCCAGCTCGACGCCGGCGGCCCGGGCCACCGCGCGGGCGGCCTCGATCGCGTCGGCCCAGCCGGCCGCGGAGCCCTTGCCCCACCAGCCGGACGGCAGCCGCTCACCGGCCAGCGCCACCGCGACCCGGCGCGGCTGGTGCGGCAGCGCGGCGTCCAGCGCGGCCAGCTCCTCGGCGCTGGGACGGCGGTCGACGGCCGGGCGCGGGGCGACCGACAGTTCGTCCTTCGGCAGGAACACCGTCCCCGTCTCGAAGATCGCCAGATCGGTGTTGCCGCGGCCGATGTTGCGGCGCAGCGCCCCGAGCAGGCCCGGCAGCAGCGTGGTGCGCAGCCCCGGCTCCTCGTCGTTGAGCGGGTTGACCAGCGTCACCGTCCGGCGGCGGCGGTCGTCCGGCTCCAGGCCGAGCGCGTCGAAGGACGCCTCGCCGACGAACGGGTAGTTGTTGACCTCGACGTAGCCGGCGCCGGCCAGGGCCACGCCCACCCGGCGGTGCGTGCGCTGCGCCTCGGTCAGGCCCTTGCCCGGCGGCACGGTGGGCATCCGGGCGGGGACGTTGTCGTACCCCTCCAGCCGGATGACCTCCTCCGCGAGGTCGTACGGGTCGGTGAGGTCGGGGCGCCAGGTCGGCGGGGTGACCTCCAGGACGTCGGCGCCGGAGACCGAGCAGCCGATCTCCTGCAGCCGCCGGGTGACGGTCTCGCGGCCGTACCCGGTGCCGGCGACCCGGTCGGGCAGGTCGGCGGCGATGGTGATGGTGCGCACCGGGTGCGGGGCGGCGATGTCGGTGACACCGGCCTCGGCGGTGCCGCCGGCGATCAGCACCAGCAGGTCGACGGCGCGCTGCGCGGCGGCGCGGGCGGCCTCCGGGTCGACGCCGCGCTCGAAGCGCTTGGACGCCTCGGAGGGCAGCTTGTGCCGCTTGGCGCCGCGGGCGATGGCGACCGGGTCGAAGTGCGCCGCCTCGATGATCACCTCGGTGGTGCCCGGGCCGGCGGCCGGGTCGAGGATCTCGGTGGAGGCGCCGCCCATGACGCCGGCCAGGCCGATCGGGCCGCTGTTGTCGCAGATCAGCAGGTCCTCGGCGGACAGCGTGCGCTTGACGCCGTCCAGCGTGGTCAGGCTCTCGCCCGGCTCGGCCCGGCGGACCGTGATCGGGCCGTCCACCCGCTGCTTGTCGTAGGCGTGCAGCGGCTGGCCGACCTCCAGCATCACGTAGTTGGTGATGTCGACGGCGAGCGAGATCGGGCGGATGCCCGCCTTCTGCAGCCGGCGCTGGAGCCAGATCGGGGACTTGGCGGCCGGGTCGATGCCGACCACGGTGCGGGCCACGAAGCGGTCGCAGCCGGCCGGGTCGTTGACCTTCACCAGGTAGCCGAAGGAGTTGGCCGGCGGCACGTCGAGCAGCGCCGGGTCGGCCAGCGGCAGCCCGTAGGCGGCGGCGGCCTCGCGGGCCACGCCGCGCACGGACAGGCAGTAGCCGCGGTCCGGGGTGACGGCGATGTCGAGCACCTCGTCGACCAGCTGGAGCAGCTCGATCGCGTCGGTGCCGGGCTCGTACTCGGGCGGCAGCACGATGATGCCGTCGTGGTCGTCGCCCATGCCCAGCTCGCGGGCGGAGCAGATCATGCCGGCCGAGGTGTGGCCGTAGGTCTGGCGGGCGGCGATCGGGAACGGGCCGGGCAGCACGGCGCCCGGGAGGACGACCACGACCTTGTCGCCGACGGCGAAGTTGGTCGCGCCGCAGACGATCTCCTGCGGGTCGCCGGTGCCGTTGGCCTCGCCGACGTTGACCCAGCAGTGCCGGATCGGCTTCTTGAAGCCGGTCAGCTCCTCGATGGAGAGCACCTCGCCGACCACCAGCGGGCCCTTGAGGTCGCCGCCGAGCTGCTCGACGGTCTCGACCTCCAGGCCGGCCCGGACCAGGCGCTCGGCCACGTCGCGGCCGGTCTCGCCGGCCGGCAGGTCGACGTACTCGCGCAGCCAGGAAAGCGGGACGCGCATCAGATCTCCATCCCGAACGGGAGGGTGAAGCGCACGTCACCCTCGACCATGTCGCGCATGTCGGCGACGTTGTGACGGTTCATCAGGATCCGCTCCAGGCCCAGGCCGAACGCGAACCCGCTGTAGCGGTCGGGGTCGACACCGCAGGCGACCAGCACCCGCGGGTTGACGACGCCGCAGCCGCCGAGCTCGATCCAGCCCTCGGAGCCGCAGGTGCGGCAGGGCCGGTCCGGGTTGCCGACCGACTCGCCACGGCACACGAAGCACTGCAGGTCGATCTCGGCGCTCGGCTCGGTGAACGGGAAGTACGAGGGACGCCAGCGCAGTTCCAGGCCGTCGCCGATCAGGGTCGAGACCAGCTGCTCGATGGTGCCCTTGAGGTCGGCGAAGGTGATGCCCTCGTCCACGGCGAGGCCCTCGACCTGCCGGAACACCGGGGTGTGGGTGGCGTCCAGCTCGTCGGTGCGGTAGACCCGGCCGGGGCAGACCACGTAGACGGGGGGCTCGCGGTCGAGCAGGGTGCGGGCCTGGACCGGGGAGGTCTGGGTGCGCAGCACCACGCCGGAGTCGGCGGAGCCGTCCGGCGCCTGCACGAAGAAGGTGTCCTGCATGGAGCGGGCCGGGTGGTCCGGGCCCAGGTTGAGGGCGTCGAAGTTCAGCCACTCGGCCTCGACCTCGGGGCCCTCGGCGACCTGGTAGCCCATCGCGACGAAGGTGTCCTCGATGCGCTCGGCCAGCGTGGTCAGCGGGTGGCGGGCGCCGCGCGGGGTGCGGTCGTAGGGCAGGGTGACGTCCACCGCCTCCTCGACCAGCACCCGCGCGTCGCGCTCGGCCTCCAGTTCGCCCTGCCGCTTGGCGAGGGCCTGGTTGACGGCGCCCCGCGCCTGGCCGATCAGCTTGCCGGCGGCGGCCTTGGCGTGCGGGGGCAGGGCGCCGATCTCGCGGTTGGCGAGGGAGAGCGCGGAACGGTCGCCGGTGTGGGCGACCTTGGCCTGCTTCAGCTCGTCGAGGCTGGTGGCGGCGGCGAACGCGGCGAGCGCCTCGTCCCGGGCCGCCTCCACCACCTCGGGCTTGAGGGCCTCGACCTCTACCGGGTCGTACGACTTGTTGGGTGCCGACATCTCTATCTTCCCGTGCTCCTGCTCGTCCGTGCTCAGGTAAGGGGGCTCGTGCGCCCTCCGGGCCCGCCGACGGGCAGGAGGGGGCCACCGCGTCACGCCCGGCGTGGCCGGGGCACGGGCAGCCGGTCTCCGAACGGGGGAGGTGGGTTGTCCGCGGCACAGCCGCGCAGGGCGTTCCACAACGCCAAAGGTCGAGTGTAGTCGCAGCGCGTAGCGCGACCGCCGTCAAGCCCGCCCGTGGACCGACCGCGCCCCGCTGGGCAGGGCGCCGCTGCTCGTTCAGAGCATGAAGTCGGGGATCCCGGCGGGCAGGACGAATCGGAACCGGGCGCCGCCGCCGGGCGCGCGGTCCACCCGGATCGAGCCGCCGTGGGCCTCGACGATGCCCTTGACGATGTAGAGGCCGAGACCGGTGCCGCCGCGCCTGGAGCCGCGCCAGAAGCGGGTGAAGACGCGTGGGACCGCCTCTTCGGGGATACCGCTTCCTTCGTCGCTCACGGTGACCGCTGTGCCTTCCACGATGCGGGGCGGGGTGCCGGGGCGCTCCCAGACGGGGGCCTCGACGACCTCCTTGGCCGGTGCCACCTCGATGGTGACAGTCCCCTCGCCGTGGCGCACCGCATTTTCCAGCAGGTTGGCGAGCACCTGGTCGACCTTGTCCGGGTCCGCCCACAGCACCGTCAGCGGCTCGCCGATCCGGATGTCGAAGCGGTCCTCGGGAATGCCGGTGGCGACCTTGCGCTCGACGTGCCGGCGGACGGCCGCGGCCAGGTCCACCACCTGCTTGCGCAGTTCGAGCCGGCCGGCGTCGATCCGGGAGATGTCCAGCAGCTCGGCGATCAGCCGGGTGACCCGGTCGGCGTCCGCGTCCACGGTCTCCAGCATCAGCCGCTTCTGCCCGTCGGTGAACCGCTCCCACTTGGCGAGCAGGGTCGCCGTGAAGCCCTTGACACTGGTGAGCGGCGAGCGCAGCTCGTGCGCGACGGTGGCGATCAGTTCGGCGTGGCTGCGCTCGGTGCGGCGGCGGGCCTCGGTGCCGCGCAGGGCGATCACCAGCTTCTCCACCGGCCCCTTGGGGCGGGCCCGCACGTAGCGGGCGGAGACCAGCACCTCGCGGCCGCCGGGCAGCAGCAGATTGCGCTCCGGCTGGCTGGTGCGGACGGCGAGGCCGCCGTACGGGTCGGTCAGCTGCCACCAGCGGCGGCCGTCGAGGTCCTCCAGCGGGAGGACGTCCTCCAGTCCGCTGCCGAGGGCGGCCCCCGGGTGGATGCCGGTCAGCCGGGCGGCGGCGCGGTTGAAGCAGACCACCCGGCCCAACGCGTCGGCGACCACCAGGCCGTCCGGCAGGTCGTCCGGGTCGAGCTCTGGCCCGCTGCCGACCATGGGTGTCCTCCCCGATTACCCACCGTGTCTTTCCCCCCACCGAGGCAGACCCTAGCGCCTCCCAGCCTCGGGTAATAGGGCCCACGACGAGTTCCCGGCGCGGTCGGCACGACGGCGCGCGGCGCCCGTTCCCGGGCGCTCGCCGGGGGACCGCCCCGGGGCGGCCGGACGGGGCGCGGTGCCCGGGCGGGCGGGAGGACCGCCGGCGGCCGGGCGGGGCCGGACGGCGGGCGCCGCCGCGAGCGGACCGCGGGCGCTACCGGACGGCCGCGCGGCACCCGCCGGGCGAGCGCTGGGCGCGGGCCGAGGCGTACAGGCAGACCGCGGCGGCGGTGGCCAGGTTGAGGCTCTCGGCGTGCCCGTGGATCGGGACGCGCACGACCTCGTCGGTGAGCGCGCGGGTCTCCTCCGGGAGCCCCCACGCCTCGTTGCCGAACACCCATGCGCCGGGCGCGCCCAGGGTGCCCTCGTCGAGCTCCCGGTCGAGGTCGCGCTCCCCCGCGCCGTCGGCCGCGAGCACCCGCACGCCGGCCTCGCGCAGCCGCCCGATCGCCTCCTCGACCGGTACGCCGACGGCCACCGGGAGGTGGAACAGGCTGCCGACCGAGGCCCGGACGGCCTTCGGGTTGTAGAGGTCCACGGAGGCGTCGGTGAGCACCACGGCGTCGGCCCCGGCCGCGTCGGCGGTGCGCAGCACGGTGCCGGCGTTCCCGGGGTCGCGGACGTGGGCGAGCACGGCGACCAGCTTCGGCCGGGCGGCCAGCACGTCGGCGAACGGGGTGTCGATGAAGCGGCAGAGGGCGACGATGCCCTGCGGGGTCACGGTGTCGCAGATCCCGGCGATCACCTCGTCGGTGGCGGTGAGCACCGGCAGCCCCTCGGCCAGCGCGGCCTCGACGATCCCCGCGTGCCGTTCGGCGGCCTCGACCGTGGCGTACACCTCGACCACGGCGTGCTCGCCCGAACCCGGCAGCCGCCCGTACGCGACGGCCTCGCGCACGGCCTGCGGGCCCTCGACGAGGAAGCGGCGCTCCTTGCCGCGCTGGCTGCGCTTGGCGAGCCTCCGGGCGGCGATGACGCGCGGCGAGCGCAGGGAGGTGAGCAGGGGCGTGTCGGTGCTCGGCATGGTCTCGTCTCTGTACTGGCGTCTGTGCGGTAACGCAAAACCGGACCCGCAGGATCGAGCCTGCGGGTCCGGTCAGCTCAACACAACTGATCCGAGGATCAGGCGGCGTCGGCGGCGGCCTTCGGGGCGTTGACGTCGGCCGGCAGCGCCTTCTGGGCGACCTCGACGAGCGCGGCGAACGCACCCGGGTCGTTGACGGCCAGGTCGGCCAGCATCTTGCGGTCGATCTCGACGCTGGCGGCCTTCAGGCCCTGCACGAAGCGGTTGTAGGTGATGCCGTTGGCACGGGCCGCAGCGTTGATGCGCTGGATCCACAGCTGACGGAAGTCGCCCTTGCGCTTCTTGCGGTCGTTGAAGTTGTAGACCAGCGAGTGGGTGACCTGCTCCTTGGCCTTGCGGTACAGGCGCGAGCGCTGGCCGCGGTAGCCGCTGGCGCGCTCCAGGATGACCCGGCGCTTCTTGTGGGCGTTCACTGCCCGCTTGACGCGTGCCACTTGATTACTCCTTGGGTAGGACCACGGACTACTTCACGTGGTCCGTCATTCGAATGGGTCGGGAAGGATCAGCTGCCCCGCACACGGCTGGCGCCGGGCGGGAGGGCGATCACTTGCCGAGAAGCTTCTTGATCTTCTTGGCGTCGGCGGGGGCCAGCTCGACCGTCCCGGCCAGCTTGCGGGTCAGCGTCGAGGGCTTGTGCTCCAGGAGGTGGCGGCGGCCGGCGCGCTCGCGCAGCACCTTGCCAGAGCCACTGATCTTGAAGCGCTTGCTGGCGCCACTGTGCGTCTTCTGCTTCGGCATGTCGCCGTATCTCCTCGTCGGTCCGTCCACGCCCGCGCGGTGTGCGCCGCGCGGGCGTGAAGGATGGATCTGTGGTGACCGGGCGGGACGCCCCGTCACCCTGGTGGCCGGTCTCCCGGGCCGCTCTGACCGGGGAAGGTCAGGCGCCCTGGGAGGCCTCGGCCGGCTGCTCGACCGGAGCGGCGGCCTCGGGGGCCTCCGTCTCGGCGGCGGCGTCCTGGGCCTCGGCGAGGTCCTCGGCGACGTCCTCGGACTCCAGGACCTCGTCCTGGGCCTCGAGGAGCTCCTCGGAGTCCGCGGCGGCGTCGGAACCGGGGGTCCGGCCCTGACGCTCGGCCTTGCGGGCGTCGGCGAGGGCGCGGGCCTCGGCCATCGCCTCGGTCTTCTTCTTGTGCGGGCCGAGGACCATGATCATGTTTCGGCCGTCCTGCTTCGGCGACGACTCGACGAAGCCCAGGTCCTGGACGTCGTCGGCGAGCCGCTGGAGCAGACGGAAGCCCAGCTCGGGGCGGGACTGCTCACGACCACGGAACATGATCGTGATCTTGACCTTGTCGCCCTGCTTGAGGAACCGAACGACGTGACCCTTCTTGGTGTCGTAGTCGTGCGGATCGATCTTCGGCCGGAGCTTCATCTCCTTGATGACCGTGTGCGCCTGGTTCTTGCGCGCCTCACGGGCCTTCATGGCCGACTCGTACTTGAACTTGCCGTAGTCCATGAGCTTGCACACCGGCGGCCGGGCGGTCGCCGCGACCTCGACCAGGTCGAGGTCGTACTCCTGCGCGAGCTCCAGCGCCTTGGCAAGCGGCACGATGCCGACCTGCTCGCCGCTGGGACCGACGAGTCGCACCTCGGGGACGCGAATCCGGTCGTTGATGCGGGGCTCGGTGCTGATGGGGCCTCCTCGGTTGCACCTTCTGCGATGCGGCCGTCGGACGGCGGTCGCACGTAGTGGACTCGACCACTGGGCGGGGCTTCATTCGTGCTGCGCTGTGGATCCCTGCGCCCACACCGCGACACGAAAAAAGCCCCGCTCGGTACAAGCGGGGCTCCACACAACCGGGGGCGACACCCGGTGAGGGGTGCTGCGGCGACTGTCGGCGCTGGGCGCCCGTCGCGGACCGGACCCGTCGACCGCGAGGCCGCTCGGGTGGGAGACTGTCGTGGTTGCCCTCTCGGGCCTCCTGGGTGGAGCCTCCTCTTGCTGGCCGGGCTTCCCTGAGGACGCCTGGCCGGTCAGTCTCGAAGCATACAGCCCCGGGGGATCGAACGCCATTCCGCCCCCGCCCGGCCCGGCTTGTACGCTCCCTCTGTACGGACACCCTGTACGGACACCGGCACGACGGAACGAGCCCCCCTTGAGCAGCGAGCCCACCCAGAACCCCGCCGCGGACGACGAGGCGATCGGCTTCGACGACCTCACCCGGGACATCGCCGAGGTCCCGGCCGTCGAGGTGATCACCACCGTCGCGGTGCACCTGATGAGCGCCGCGGCCGTCAAGTGCGGTCTCGCCGAGGGCGGCGACAAGGACAAGGACCTCGACGAGGCCCGCAAGCTCATCACCGCGCTGGCCGGTCTGGTCACCGCCGGCGCCCCGGAGATCAGCAACTTCCACGCGGCACCGCTGCGGGACGGCCTGCGCTCGCTGCAGCTGGCCTTCCGCGAGGCCTCGCTCGTCCCGGACGCCCCGGGCTCGGGCCCGGGCGAGAAGTTCACCGGGCCGGTCTACTCCTGAACCGGACGCGGGCCGCGGGGGGGGCCCAACAAAAAGCGAATATTTGCCCCCCCCCCCGCGCGGGGCGGCGGGCCCGGGCCCCCCCCCCGGGCGGGGGGGGGGCGGGGC